>NZ_JAYGHH010000016.1:11012-52808 GCF_034931045.1 Nodularia sp. UHCC 0506 | reverse complement strand
TTTGCAGCAAGCCACCCGTGATTTAAATCGCCGTTGGTATACTCTCCCATCAGCTTCACCCCTGATTGATATGACTTTAGGCGAAGCGGATATCCGCTACCTTACAGGAGCAAGTCTGATGGCTATTCGCCGTACTAACGGAGAAGAAATTGATTATCCTAATGCTCAAACTAAATTGAACGTAGGCGATCGCTTGCTGCTAGTAGGCGCATCTGAGGAATTAGCCGCTTTAGAAGAATTTGCTCAGGGAAAGGTGGCTATTCCTGGGGAAAATAAAGCTTGTCAATGGATTAAAGTTTATGCTGATTCTCCCGTTTTGAGTATGACTATTGCAGATTTGGATCTGACTCCACAATCAGCAGTTCAAGTGCAAGCGATGCGGCGAGATGGTAAATTTATCCGCAGTCCTGATCAAAAAACAGATTTTCGCGTTGGTGATCAAGTGCTGTTATGTGGTAATTTATCCAGTTTAAATCAACTGCAACAATTGTTTGTTAGCAGCACAACACCAAAAGAGGCAGGGGAGCAGGGAGCAGGGGGCAAGGGGGAAGGATTAAGGATTACTTAGATTGGTAGTAAGCGATCGCCTGTTTCCAAATAGTAATTTGCCGATTATGATCATCCACAAGACAAACACAGTTTTGATCTTGCCAGCAAACCTTACCAATTAGCAGATCACCCGTTACCAGTTTCAATTCAATCACCGCTTTTTCTTTAATTAGTTCTTGTAGTTGGCGAATGCTAGGTAATGAAGTATCAAATTCAGTTGTAGGCATTTTTAGTAATGATGGAATAATTGAGAAACTGGGAAAGAGTTTTCGTGACATACTCAATCCCTAATCATTCATAATTCATCATCAGAAAAATGGCAATCGAATTTACTAAGTATCACGGTTTGGGGAACGATTTTATTTTAGTTGACAATCGCGCCTCATCCTTGCCAGTATTAACTCCAGAACAAGCAATCAAATTATGCGATCGCCACTTTGGTATCGGTGCTGATGGTGTAATTTTTGCCCTCCCTGGAGAAAACGGTGCAGACTACACCATGCGGATTTTTAATTCTGATGGTTCAGAACCAGAAATGTGTGGTAATGGTATTCGCTGTTTAGGCAGATTTATCGCCGATTTAGAAGGTGAATCCCGAAATCAAGACTCATATCGCATTCATACCTTAGCGGGTATGATCACACCTCAACTGATGGCTGATGGTCAAGTTAAGGTGGATATGGGTTTACCAAAATTACTAGCCGGAGAAATTCCCACAACCCTGGATACGGCTGAAACAAAAGTAATTAATCAACCCATAGAAGTAGGGGGTAAAACTTGGGAAGTCACCTGTGTCAGTATGGGAAATCCCCACTGTATAACCTTTGTCGAAGATGTCGCCGCCATTTCTTTAGAAACTATCGGCCCTAAATTTGAACATCACCCAGCTTTTCCCCAACGCATCAACACTGAATTTATTCAAGTAGTCAGTCGAGACTATGTAAAAATGCGGGTATGGGAACGAGGTGCAGGTATAACCTTAGCCTGTGGTACAGGTGCTTGTGCTGCCTTAGTCGCTGGTGTATTGACCGGAAATTGCGATCGCATCGCCACAGTAGAATTACCAGGTGGTCCCTTGCAAATTGAATGGTCAGAAATCGACCAAAGAATTTACATGACAGGCCCAGCCCAAAAAGTATTCACAGGTCAACTATAACAGATCGTAGTGAGGGCTTCAGCCCTCCTCCCCATCTCAATCTACTAGCACAGGTATAATCTAAGACTAAATGCGAAACACTTCAAAGCGATCGCCTGAATTTGATATGATCGAGCATCTCAAACATTTTTGACAAAATGCCACGATTATTCCAGTTAATCATCACTATAGTTGTCTTCAGTGCATTTTTACTTGTATCCCAACCAACTTGGGCGGGAGATTGGCGACCCGTTCGCGGTGGTCTTTTATTTGGTATTAGTGGCATAGCTTTAGTACAACAGCAAAATGATACCCTGAAATTTTTAATTGTTCATGACAACAAACAAAAACAACAAGGTCGTCTAGCCATAGTTAGTATTCAGGGTCAAAAGCAACCGGAATATTTCCCCATAGACTGGTCTAGTGATAAAGCATTACCCAGTGACCTAGAAGCCATCACATCCGTGCCAGGAAAAAATAACACTGATTTCATCGCTTTAACCAGTTTTGGCAAAGCTTATTATATTCAATTAGATGCAGCCAAAAAAACTGTGGTAGTTAGCAAAGAATTTAACTTACCAGGAATACCCCAGGGAAGTAACCTAGAAGGATTTAGCTTACAAAATATAGATAATAAATTAGTAGCTATGTGGGCGCATCGAGGCGAAGGAGAAAAGCCTGCAATTATTTATTGGGGAATATTTGATTTAGCCAAATATCAAATCACCCTTGCAGGTTCCAGCGCTTTACAAGTACCATTTCCCTCGGAGAATGTACGTCATATTTCCGATATAAAAATAGACCCCACAGGAGTAGTTTATATCACCTCCGCCAGTGATGCTGGAAATGATGGACCCTTTCAATCGGCTGTATATATCGCCGGTTCTCTAGGATTTAATAGTAAAAACATCGTCTGGCAACAAAATGCACAATTTACACCTCTGCACCGTTCACTTTATCACAAAATTGAAGGAATAGAACTTGTTCCTGGTGCAAATGGTGGTGTAATTTTGGGTACAGATGATGAAAACTTGGGTTCCTATGTGTACATGATGGGAAGAAATTAAATCAGTTAACAGTTATCAGTTATCAAAGCATGGGATGGGAGATTTAGACCCACCACCAACGCCTATCATTAATCAGTTTTGAGTGATAGTGGTATGCACTTGCATGAATTACATCATAGTCCCCTCCTCGCTTGCGGGGAGGGAGTTGGGGGTGGGGTTCTTGTATCTCATATATGAGTTTTTAATCGTCAGTTAATGCCGATATATTGGAGGTAATTCAACCCAATTATATTTCTCAACTGATAACTGAATAACTACACATTAAACCGGAACAACATGACATCTCCTTCTTGGACAATATATTCTTTTCCTTCACTGCGAACTAAGCCTTTCTCTTTCGCCGCACTCATAGAACCGTGTGTAACTAAAGCGTCATAAGCAACGGTTTCAGCGCGAATAAATCCCCGTTCAAAATCAGTGTGAATTACTCCAGCCGCTTGGGGTGCAGACATTCCCGCGTTAATAGTCCAAGCACGGGTTTCTTTGGGGCCACAGGTGAAATATGTCCGCAAACCTAAAAGGGTGTAAGTAGCCCGAATTAAAGATTTTAAACCGCCTTCTTTTACGCCTAAAGATTCCAGAAAATCAGCTTTATCTTCTTCTGGTAATTCGACTAATTCCGCTTCTACTTGTGCCGAAACAATCACAACTTGAGCATCTTCTGTAGCTGCAACTTGCCGCACTTTTTCCACAAAATCATTACCAGTGGCTAATTCTTCTTCAGAAACATTAGCAGCGTAGATAATTGGTTTATTGGTCAGTAGATCAAGTCCCTTAATAATCTCTGCTTCTTCTTCAGCCAAACTTACTTGACGAACCGACTTACCTTCATTTAAAGCAGCAGCTAATTTTTCTAAAACAGTAATTTCAAACTGTGCATCTTTGCTGGTACGGGCTTGTTTACGAGTACGGTCAATTCGGCGTTCAATTTGCGCTAAATCAGATAAACCCAATTCTAAATTAATGATTTCAATATCTCGCGCTGGGTCAATCGAACCGGCTACATGGATAATATCTTCATTTTCAAAACAACGCACCACATGGATAATTGCATCAACTTCACGGATGTGGGACAAAAATTGATTTCCTAGTCCTTCTCCTTGACTAGCACCTTTAACCAAGCCGGCGATATCGACAAACTCAACTCGCGCTGGTATGGTTTGTACGGAACTAGCAATATTAGCCAGAACATTTAAGCGCTCATCCGGTACTGAGACAATGCCGACATTCGGTTCAATCGTGCAGAAGGGAAAGTTAGCTGCTTCGGCTTTGGCGTTCGCCACTACAGCATTAAATAAAGTAGATTTTCCGACGTTGGGAAGTCCGACAATTCCGGCTCTTAGCATTTTCGATTTGAGATTTTGTTAGTACAAAGTCAATTTAAACAGGTTCAGGTATGGTTTGGGGTATTGTCCCTGGAACTGTTTGGGGAATGGGGGCTGGTACTGGTTCTGGTATTGTCCCTGGAACTGTTTGAGGAATGGGGGCTGGTACTGGTTCTGGTGCTGGTTGGGGAGTGGGTGCGGGTACTGGTTCTGGTACAGAAATAGCTGTGGGATAAGTCACGATAGGTCTAATTTTATGATTCGACTTTCCCAAGGTAGATGACAATTACAACTGATGACATCTTCCCAAATAACCATTCCTCTCATAATTTATCGCTTTTGCCATCAATTGTGTTTATATGTTGAAACCCCCTAAATTATGATCTAGGGGGTGAGTTTTATTAGAACGAACCGCAAAGGACGCAAAGGGCGCAAAGGAATAAGAGTTTGAGAGAGTTTTTGCGTCAATTTTAATTTTGTTAATTTACAAGTGCGCCGGGTTGTCCGTCTTGGACGACAAAGGAAGCTAGGGTTTTGACGGAGGCGTTTAAGTCGAGGATGCTGGAGACAGCGCGGTAATCAGTTTGCCAGAGTCCTGGTGTTAGTTTACAACGAACGTACCCCCGAAAAGCACCGTCAAAAAATTTAGTGTGGGGATTGTTGGTTAAGGAAGCTTGCACAGGTGCGATAAATTGGGCGGGAAAATCAGAGGAAATTGAAGTTCCTATGAATTCTGTACCGACTGTTGGTGAGTTTGGATTATCAAAATCAAGTTTTAGGTCGTGTACCCAACTAGAATGAATGTCTCCGGTAATTACTACTGGGTTGGAGGGTTGACGCTGATGCAAGAAATTGAGGATGCGATCGCGTTCAGCCACGTAACCGTCCCATTGATCCAAATTGAAGACTCCTGGCTCTGGATTAGTATTAAAGTTGTATTGAGCAAACATGGTCTGTTGAGCAATTATATTCCAGCGCGATCGCGATTGGTCTAATCCTGTGAGTAGCCATTGCTCTTGTTCTGAACCGTTCATGGTCGCATTGGAGTCCAAAGCATCCGCACAACGAGGTTTCAGTCCATCATCACAAGGTTGGTCAGTGCGGTACTGTCTGGTATCTAGTACGTTGAACTCAGCTAAATTACCGAAAGTGAACCGTCGATAAAGCAACATATCCGCGCCATTGGGCAATGAAGACCGACGTAGAGGCATATGTTCGTAATAAGCCTGGTACGCATTAACTCGTCGTTGAGTAAACGCCTCTAGGCTTTGGTTGTCTTCGGGAATTAAATTGGCGTAATTGTTATCAACTTCATGGTCATCCCAAGTTACAAGCCAGGGACACGCAGCATGAGCCGCTTGCAGATAGGGGTCAGTTTTGTAAAGAGCGTGGCGATTGCGGTAGTCTTCAAGGGTGACGATTTCTGGGCCATTATGCTGACGTGGCGCACCCGCTTCCGGCCCGTATTCGTATATGTAATCACCTAAATGCACCACCAAATCCAGGTTTTCTTCAGCCAAATGCCGAAAAGCTGTATAAAAGCCATTTTGCCAGTCTTGACAAGAGACAAAAGCAAAGTTTAGTTCTTGAATAGAGCTATAAAATGCTGGTGCTGTGCGAGTTCTTCCAATGGGGCTAAATTCTCGACCTACTTGAAATTGATACCAATACCAACGGTCAGGGTCTAGCCCACGCACATCAACGTGTACTGAGTGTCCTAATTCTGGTGTCGCCAGTGTTGCTCCTCGACGCACAACCCTTCTCATTTTCTCATCAAGGGCAACTTTCCACCGTACAGGCACGTTTCTGAGTGGCATTCCACCTCCATTCAAGGGATTTGGAGCCAGTCTAGTCCAGATAACCACAGCATCCGGCAAAGGATCACCAGAAGCAACACCAAGACTAAAAGGATAACTGGAAAATCTGTGGTTAGCCAATACAGGTTGCCATTGGCTGGTAACTGTTAACCCTGTTAAAAATCCTGCACCCAGTAAAAAACTCCGCCGCTTGCATTGATTTGCTAACAGACGATTGTAATCCTCAAGTTCCATGTTCACCCCTACTGAGATGTTGATTGTGATTGGTTTTTCAATTGCTTAAGCAAGTCACAGCAACCTACCAACCTCAAATCAAGTAGGGATTAAGATTGTGTTAAATCTAACTATTTGATCATGACATCCTGCCGAAATAAATAATTCTTTACCCGTTATTTCATGGGAGATATTGAAACACCTACCGCAGATGTAAAAATTTAGGCAATTACCAAATCATAATGTAAAACTAAGACTTCATCGGCTCTCAAAGTAGCCATTGCATATTCACAGCCTTGGGTATCAGCAAACTCGACTAAATAATGATATTCTTCTTCTTGCTCATACACTTCTACAATTGTTCCAACTTGCCCACTGGGTAAGCTTTCAATAGAAGTATAATCTTCTTCTACTAGTTGTAATCTCTCAATTGGAATAGGCTTGAGTGTCGCAATAGTATCCAAAAATTTTATTTTTGTCATTTCAGAAATGTAGTGATCAAACGTGATAGCCACCATCTGAATCATCTTCAACAAGAAATACAATTTCAATCATGGGGATATGTTTTTGAGTCTGAATTTATTGTATGGCAGTAATAGCGATCGCACTGCGAGATGCGCCATAATCCAGTGTTAGCAACAATTGGCACTAATTTTCATGCTACCAAAATGTTGATACTATGGGTTGTCATACTTCTTATGTTTACGTAAGCGACCTCGACGGATTGCTTCATTTTTCGTAACCCATTCACAGTTATTTGAAGAATAGGGCAGATTGGGGTCAACAGCAGCTATATAAAGATTTTCAACGTATCCGATAGACATATCCGCATAAAAATTGTCGAAGTTCTGCCAGTTATCGCATACTTTAATACCTAAGTAACCTTTAGACTTGGGATTAGCTTGCTCATTAACTAAGCGTCGCCATATATTATAGATTTTTGAGTCAGACATGGGATGTTTTTTAAGCAAATCACATCTGGTCATCCAACAGCAATTTTCCTTAGAGTAAGGCTTGCTTGGATCAATTAGCTTCAAACCCATTCCTTCTTGATACGAATCATACATATCAGCTTTGAAGTTTTCAAACATCTGCCAACTCTTACACAGAGATGTTCCTTCATAATCTTTGGCAGTTGGATTTGTACGATGATGCTTTAGTCTTGCCCAAATTTGGTAGAACTTTGTTCTCACCATTCCATGAGTTTGGGCTGCTTCTCGATTGTTTCTCCACTCGCAATTATCTGGTGAATATGGCATCTTGGAGTTGAGCTTAATTAGTTTCAGCCCCTTGTTGTATGTTTGAGCCATATCTTCACAAAACAAGGCAAAATCACACCAGCGTTCACAAATTTCAGAACCGTTGTAATTTTTAGACTGTGGATTGCAAGATTCGTTTACAATTCGTCTCCAAAGTTTGTATAAGTGGGTTCCAAATAATGGATGAGCCTGTTGTTTACCATATTGCCATGCCCATTCGCAATTATCTTTAGAGTATGGCTGGCTTGAGTTCTTTGGTTGGAGAATTTTTCCCTCTTCATATTCATTGCCCATATCCTCATAAAACAAAATAAAGTTTCGCCAACGATCATTTATTGGCGTTCCTCTATAAGCATCTGATTCAGGATTAGTAATATTGCGAACTAGATTAGTCCATAATCCATAAAGCCTAGTTCCTACCATCCCATGAGTTCGATGCAATTCATTCTTAGTAACCCAAACGCAGTTTTCTTTAGAATAAGGAAGAGAATGATCAATCAATTTAAGACATAAACCTTCTTGATATCCCTCATTCATTTCCTCAAAAAATTTACGAAAATTCTGCCAATGTTCACAGATAATGTAACCATTGTACTCTTTAGATTTGGGGTTAGCTGATTGGTGAACTAATCTGTCCCAATACTTGTAAATTCGGGTCTTAGTCATAAAATGAGGTTTATTAGCATCAACCCGACCTGTATAAATTCTTTTCTCAGCAGCTTCTTGGTTAATTCCCTCTCGTTCAGCTAAAGCTTTAGCTGCTGCTTGAAGAGATTGATACAGTATAGGGTCTCCAGGAAGTCTTGTAGGTTTACCTGGCGCACCACCAAGTTCTCCACCTAAAGTTACATTGTAACCTTCAGGGGTAAGGGTATTGAGTTTCTTAATCCATTCACGCTCCTTAGTTCTTAGTTCTTCAATATTAGAGGCTTGCGCGATGACTTCAAGCGTGAAATTCTCCTCTCCAAATTCAGCAATTGCTTTGTGAATGAGAGAAGCCTCTTTTCTAGAGACTTGCTCTAAGTGCCTCTCCCATCGTTCTTCTATAGATGTTGTTGTCAATCCTACATATTGCTTACCATTCATGCAGTTAGTGATTATATAAATTACTCCATTATCGTATCCAAACTTAGGAGGAGTAAATAAAGCTTGCTCTTTATCCATTCCTTCTGCAAGCCTTCTTCTGACAGTGGTAGAACTAACAGGAGCATTGAGTTTACGAACAGCATCTTCTATACCGTTATAGACAATTCCATCAAATTCAAAAGGATGTCGAGGATTATGAGGTTCGTCATCAAAAGCTTGTTCTAAAGTCCAACCAGCATCTAATCTTTTGATAACAATCCAGTAATCTTTACCCAAAATTTTGCAAGCAGATTTAATGCTAGAATAAGCAACATTCTTATATTTAAAGCCATGTTTTGTGGCTGTCCTATTTTCTTGAGAACATTGAGGACATTGACTTCCTCGAAGATGATTACTTGGCAGTTGGTGAAAAAGTCCGTGCTGTGGGCAAATGATAGCTACTTTGGTAGAGTTATTAATATAGATAACTTGACTATAGTCATATTTAGATTCATGTTTAATTTGCGATTTTCTAATAAATTCTTCATTTGATAAGGTTTGTCCTTCAACTGCACATTTAGGACAACCTGATCCAGCTATGTGAGCAGCCGATACTTGTTCAAAGTCACCATGAAGGGGACATTTAATCGTAACTTTTAGGTCAATTCGTTTATAAATTACCTGATCGTAATTATAGTATTCGCCATGAGTCTGGCGAAATTTTGCAATGATATTATTTTGATCATTCCGCATTCTTTCATCAAAGCATTTACGACAACCTACACCTTGAAGGTGATGACTGGGAGTGATTTTAAACTCCCCATGCTGAGGGCAAATTAGAATGACTTTGGTGTTGGAGCTTATGTAAAGTGCTTTACTATAGTTATAAAAATCTCCATGTTTAGCCTGAGCTTCTTTGATAAATTCCTCTTGGGTTTTGTGTTTTGGCATGGGACTAGCAGAAGAAACCTCTAATTTATCTAGAGATTATTTTAGTATGTATTCCTGAATAATCAGTTTTACCCCAAAATGCGAAATCAAAACCAAACACCTTTATTAGATGCCTTAAAAGCTTGTACAAATCATGCTCACGCACCTTTTTACACGCCAGGACATAAGCGAGGAGAGGGCATTTCTCAACCCTTGGCTGATTTACTGGGGAAAAAAGTGTTTCGGGCTGATTTAACAGAACTGGCAAATTTAGATAATTTGTTTGCACCCCAAGGGGTGATTCTAGCAGCGCAAGAATTAGCAGCAGAGGCTTTTGGGGCTGCACAAACTTGGTTTCTGGTGAATGGTTCTACCTGTGGAATTGAAGCGGCTATTCTCGCTACCTGTGGTACTGGGGATAAAATTATTATGCCCCGAAATGTGCATTCATCTGTAATTTCTGGGTTAATTCTTTCTGGTGCTATCCCGATTTTTGTTAATCCTGAATATGACTCAGTTTTAGATATTGCTCACAGTATCACGCCTGAAGCTGTGCAAACGGCTCTAGAAAAGCATCCTGATACTAAGGCAGTGCTGGTAGTTTATCCTACATATTACGGTGTTTGTGGCGATTTACAAGCGATCGCTCAAATTACGCACCAATATCATATCCCCTTACTTGTAGATGAGGCACACGGCGCACACTTTGCTTTTCATCCTGATTTACCTCCCTCAGCTTTAGCCGCAGGTGCAGATTTAACTGTACAGTCTACGCATAAGGTACTGGGTGCAATGACACAGGCATCAATGTTACACGTCCAAGGGGATAGAATAGATATTGACCGTGTAAATAAAGCTTTGCAACTTGTCCAGTCTACTAGTCCGAGTTATATACTTTTAGCTTCCCTTGATGCAGCACGTCAGCAAATGGCATTATATGGAAAAGCGCTGATGTCTCGCACTTTAGAACTTGCAGAGGTAGCAATCAGGAAAATTAGCGAAATTCCGGGATTATCGGTTTTGCAGATGCCAAATTTAGATAAAACACGGTTAACTGTGACTGTTTCTGGCTTAGGTTTAACCGGATTTGCAGCCGAAGAAATTTTAGATGAAAAGCTGGGTGTGACGGCTGAGTTGGCATCATTGCAACATCTGACGTTTATTATTAGTTTGGGCAATACTTTATCTGATATTGAGCAATTAGTACAAGGTTTTACTTCTTTGGCGCAGATGCACCCAATTTGTACTCCCCCAAGTCAGACGGGGTTCGTTTTATGGGATAATTTAGGAAGTATTTCTCCCCGTGAAGCTTTTTTTGCTGTTAGTGAAATTTTACCGTTGACTCAAACAAGCGATCGCATCTGTACTGAAATTGTCTGTCCTTATCCTCCAGGAATCCCCGTTTTAATGCCTGGGGAAGTAATTATTCAAGGGGCTTTAGAATATTTACAACAAATTCAATCAATGGGTGGTTTTATTTCTGGTTGTGCAGATACAAGTCTGAAAACTTTAAAAGTAGTTCGTAATTCGTAATTCGTAATTCGTAGTTCGTAATATTTCCTGCGGAAACGCTGCGCGAACGTAATTCGTAATTGTTGTATTTTAATAGTGCATCCAATCTCCCTATTCCTCAGTTCCTATGTTCCTTTTTATTCAAGTTATAGTATGTTTCCTCGGCGTAATTGCTGTGGGAATGAAGCTTTCCCAAAGTGCTGATGTTGTCGCAGAAAAAACTGGGCTGGGGCGTACCTGGGTTGGTGGGCTACTATTATCTGGTGTCACCTCTTTACCAGAATTGGCTACAGGTGTCAGTGCGGTAGTTGTATTAAACGCCCCAGATTTAGCAGCAGGAGCAATTTTAGGTAGTTGTTTATTCAATTTAATGATTCTGGGACTGCTGGATATTTTCAGTGGACGTGAACCATTACTCAAACGCGCGCCAGTAGGTCTGGGATTATCTGCTAGTCTGGGTTGTGCGATGTTAGGCGTAACTGCTGCGGGAATGCTTTTCACTCAGCAGGGAATTTCTCTAACTCTGGGATGGGTTGGTGTTCCCAGTTTGTTATTGATTTTGCTTTATATCGTCAGCGCCAAAATGATGACGCAGTTTGAAATCAGACGACGCGCCGCCGCTATTTTAGAAGCTGAACCGGAAGCTTTGCAATACCAACACATTAAGCCCGGAAAAGCTTATGTGAATTTCGCTTTGCTTTCTTTAGCTACTGTACTTCTGGGTGTGTGGCTGGCGTTTTTGGGCGACCAAGTTTCCGCAGTCACGGGACTGGGACAAAGCTTTGTGGGGGCGCTGCTATTAGCTGGGGCGACATCATTACCGGAAGTGGTGGTATCTGTGGAAGCAATTCGCATGAATGCAGTAGAAATGGCTGTGTCGAATCTTTTTGGCTCAAATCTCTGGAATTTAGCGATTCTGGGAATTTACGATGTGGTATACCTCAAAGGTAATTTGTGGTTGCAAATTAGTGAGGTGCATCTGTTTACTACGATTATTGCCATGATTATGACTTCAGTGGCGATCGCAGGATTGATATATCATGCTTTTAGTCGCACCCAAATTTATGTAACTTGGGATGGAATCACTCTCATTGCTCTCTACATTGGGGGAATGTATATCATATACCGCAGTTGAGTCGCTAAAGCTCCCGCGATCGCACTTGCAAATAAAGAAGTTACAGCTGTCCCAAATAGCCACCAAGCTGCATTCGCCACAATTCTTTTAGTTTCCTCAGCTTGGATTTTGGCTTGTTCTTGAACTGCTTTTAGGCGTTTTTGGACTTCTTGTTGGATGCGTTCACTTCTTTGCAATACACTATCCCGCGCCGCTTCGATTTGGTTGATAATTCGGTTAGCATCCTCTGGGGTAATATCTTCACGAGAACTGAGGATAGCAACTAGGGTATCACGATCAAATTGACTCAGGCGATCGCGCAAAGCCTCAAATCCCGCTTGGGGGTCATCAAATAATTTGGCAAAGTCTTGCTGAATTCCCTCATAATTCAGTTCTGGACGCTCCAAGGAGTTGAGGTAATCGCGGATTTGGGCAAAAATGCCATCAATTACCGATTGCACCCGTTCCTGAACCTGCTGGATTTGACTAACAACTGAATCACGCACCGACTCAATTTGATCCACAATCCGGTTGGCTTCTTCTTCCGAAATATCTTCCCTTTGTGATAGTAAAGCCACAATTGTGGAACGGTCAAATTTAGCCAGGCGTTCGCCTAAATTACCCACTCCCACTTGCGGATCTCGCAGCAACAATTGGATATCACGTTTGATGCTTTCGGGGTTGAGTTCTTCTTTATCTGTGTGACGCAGATAGTTTTCCAGATGAGTTTCAAAATCCGTCACTCTTTCAGCAGCACGACTAGCGTAACGTCTTGGGGCTTTGAGAATACTGTTAATCGCCTTTTGTACCTGATCAATTCTCTGATTTACTTGCTCTTCGCTTAAATCTTGACTTTGACTGAGGAGTTTTACCAATGTATCACGGTCAATTTGGGATAAGCGATGGCGAAATGCTAAAGCACCCTCTCGCGGGTCAGCTAATAATGTTTCCAAATCTCCTCTAATACCTTCTGGGTTAAGTTCTTCTAAGTTAGTATTGCGGAGATATTCAGCTAATTTATCGACTGTGGTTTGAGGTAATTGTAAAATGCGATCGCGTACTGTTTGAATTTGATCAAAGATTTGGTTTACCTCTTCTTCGCTCAAATCTTGCCTTTGACTGAGCAATTTTACCACTGTATCACGGTTAAAATGAGAGAGGCGATCGCGGATTAAATAAATTCCGACTTCTGGCTGTTCTAGTAAAGTACCAAATTCACGTTTAATACCTTCAGGATTTAATTCCTCTTTGTTAGTATTCCGCAAATAATCTTCAATTCTTTGCCATAATTGATTGGCTTGTGCTTGGCGTTTTCGTTCTTGATTCAATACGCGATCGCAAATACTTTCCAATTGACTCACAATATTATTAGCTTCTTCCTCACTCAAGTCTTGACGATGCAAAAGTAACTGAACAAAAGCATCATTTTCAAAGGCTTGTAAGCGAATTTCTAAATCAGTAAAATCTTGCAATAAACTGGTGAAATCTCCCTCAATAGCATCTGAATTCAATTCAGATTTACTTGTAGAACGCAGATAATTTTCTATTCGCAAGCGCAATCCTTCGCCTTTTTCCCGTACTTCCGCCTGTTGAACAATTTCTAAAACTTCCTCACGAACCTTTTCCATTTGGTGAGTAATTTCTGTTACTCTCGCCTCGCTGATATCACCTCGCTGCTGCAACAAATTTCTAAAATCTTCTTGATTAATTTCCCCTAATTCCCGGCGCGTCGTTGTCGGATTTGCTTGTGGGTCATAAATAACTTCTTGAAATTCCTCTCTAATTTTAGTGCGGTTTAAATGCCAAGGTAAAGAATTCAAAATATAATCTTCTACATCCGCCTTGATAGTATTATAGGGTGGCTTTGGTAATCTTGTAGCTATTTGTCCAGTTGTTTTATCTCTAATATCTTCTAACTGATGTGTGATTTTATCCACATCTATATCTTGAACCTTGTCCCTCAGCTTTTGGATTTGAGTTGTAATTTTTTCGATATCGATATCAGAAAAATCTACCCGATCTAATACTGCTGGTAAAGCAGCATTTAAACCATATTGCATCCCTTTTTTAATCAAAGCATTGCGACCATTGCCATTTTGTTTAACTCCCACCAATTCCTGAAGTCGTTCACCTAATTTTTCTGACTTCAATTCTTCGGGTGTAGCAGATTTAAGTAAATTAATCACTTGCTCAGTGGGACTTTGACTAGCCACAACTTGTTTCCAAGCATCTTCTAATTGATCAGCAATTTGATTAATCTGTTGTTTTGATAAATTTGTTTGATTGCTAATCAAATCAATAAACGTTTGGCGATTGATGTTTTCTAGTAAATCACGATCAGCAATAGATGATAAATCTACATCACTCAAAATCTTATCAAATTGTTGGCGAATTTCTCCTAAATTCAGTTGTGGTAATTGCAGGGATTTTAAAGAACTTTGGAGAGTATTTTTAATCCCTTCAGTATCTAAACCCGAAGTTAATTCCCGCCGGACTGCATCTGTAATTTCTTCAGCAGTTGCAACCGCCTGTTTTTTCGCCGTATTTGCGCCAATTGTCGCAGTTGCAGTTCCCAATATAGCCTGTAATCCTGCATTTGTCGTATTGATAAAAGAACCAACTAAAGAACCCAGAGTTGATGAACCTAGCCAAACTACTAATGCAAAATAGCTAGACCAGATAACTACACCCATAATTGCGCCTAAGAGTATACTTTCAATTAAGCTCAATTTTACTGCGAGAAAACAAGCGATAAATAATGCAAGACTGGCAGTTATTAATGCCCAAAATCCAACTTTTTTTTTCAATTTTGCGAATTGTACCACCCCAAGTCCTCGACTCAAACCAAGGAGCAGAATCAGTTCCTAAAGATAAAATTCCTACAGCCAAGGAAAAGTTTGTCAATAAAAATTGGAAAGCCAAGGCCATTAAAGTTCCAGCTAATAGCGAAACTATCAACTTGGGGCCAGAAAACATTAATGATACTTGTTCAGGAGTTAAAATTTCTGACGTTCCATTCATGGGTGCTATTTCCATAGACAGCCAAACACCATTCAAAATGGGTTCTACACCTTGAAACATAATAGTATTTTCCTAATAGCGCTCAATTTAGTAGCCATTTCTTGCTAAAAAGGCTTACTTAACAGTTTAAATTGTCACTTATCTAGACCTACACTTTCTTAAGAAATAAAAACCTTATCCACAAGTCATAGATTTATCTGTAGTTAGCATATTATTTCCATCTATAGAGACATGATTAATTGCCTCTCAGCTACAAACATAAAGCGCACTAATTTCTACCTTCAATCAGCTACCTTTCGGATGTCTACAAAAAATCGGGGATTTAAATCTAGCGATATTTACAAATTAGATGAAATTTCCCTAGACTAAATTTATTTATATATAAACATACTTATGTCTAATGATAGAGAGTGCAATTATGTCAAGGGATTGATGGAAAATATTTCTAAAAATGTGTGAATAGAGATGTTGATCAGATTGTTCTATAAGAATGCACTTGAATAATTAATTTAGTTTACTTGGCGGTGCTTGTTACTGCTAGTAAATTAAAGTGCAAATTTACAGAAAATTGACATAGGAGATTTAAAATGGTTGCTAACGTGCGTAGACGAGCTGTAGGTACTTTTTCTAATCGTAGAGACATTGAACAAGCACTGCATGAATTGAAAAATTCTGGCTTTTCAATGGATAGAGTTTCTGTTATCGCCAAAGATGCAGAGCAAAGAGGTGATATAGCCGGAACCCAAACCAGAGAACGAGTAGGTAATAAAGCCGATGAAGGTGCAGCAACCGGAGCGCTTTCTGGAGGTGCTTTGGGCGGTATAACTGGCTTATTAGTTGGTCTGGGAACTTTAGCAATTCCCGGAATAGGGCCAATTATGTTAGCAGGTGCAACAGCAACAACTTTGGCTACAACTCTAGCTGGTGCTGGTATTGGTGCAGTTGCAGGGGGGTTAATTGGTGCATTAATCGGCTTAGGAATTCCCGAAGAGCGAGCCAGAGTTTATCACCAGCGAGTTGAACAAGGACATTATTTAGTCATAGTAGATGGTACAGACGCAGAAATTGCCCAAGCCGAAGCAATTTTCCACCGCTATGGTATTGAAGAATTTGGTGTTTATGATTACCCAAATGAACCAATAGAACATCACCCAGAGCATGATTCAATTAGACGTGAGACTACACCAATTGCAGAAACAGGTCGTACCAATTACTCAGCCACCAGCGATGAGCCGACGGTAGTAATTATTGATCATCGTGATGAAAAAGTTTAATTCAATTTGGTTATCACTTAACAAAACCTTCATTTTATTAGGAGTGGAAAAGCATGAAAAACTTGAGCCTTGCTACTCCTAAATCAGAATTTTAATTTGTGAGGAAGACTTACAAACATGAAAAAACTAACTCCTTTCTTAATTGGTTGCGTTTTATTGTTTGGTGCTGCTGCTTGTGATGATACTGCTAGAACAACCCGGACTGCGCCTGCGCCTGGTGAAGTGGGAGAAGTACCGGCCGCGCCAGAAAGAGAAGCTGCTAGAGAAGATGCTCAGAGCGCAGTACGTAGAGAACAACTAGATGCTGATATTCGCGCTCGTGAAGAGAGAAATTTGGCTGCTGGTGGCGATATCACTGATAGAACTGCGGAAGACTTAGCAAGTGAAGTGCGTTCTAAGTTAGAGGCTAACATCCCTGATGGTGTATTAACAGTTGATGCGACAGAAGAAGGTACAGTCACTGTATCAGGCACTGTAAATAATCAGGATGAGTTATCCAAGATTGAACCATTAGCACAAGAGATTAATGGCGTTAATGATGTGATTGTTAACGCAGTTGTTGCTCCACCACAAGGTTAAATTAGTTAATTACAGCGTAGTGAGGGATAGATTCCCTCATTACGACTAGATCCAAATAATTTTAGATTTACCCAATTTGCTCAAAAATTTTAATTCAGATGACAACCTAATTGTTATCTTTATAGATAGCTAGTATTTTAGAATAAATTATGTAGCTACCAAAATAAAAAATTATGGAAACCGAGCAAAAGCAACTAGAAACAGTCGATGGGATCGGCAAAGCTGCGCCAGAGGCGATCGCACCTACTGGAATTTTACCACCAAGCGGGGGAGATATGGCACATTTATCTCAGCTACCCCCAGCTTATGAACCAGAAGCTCAATGGCGACGAGTTGCTAGAAGCATAACTCACTTTTTAGAACAACTTCCTGAATATGTAAGTAGCTTTTTTCAAAAAAATCAGCGCCCTTTGGTCAATCTTACTTTAATTTTAACAGCAATTATGACTATGAAGGTAGTCATTGCCATCTTAGGAGCAATCAATGATATTCCGCTACTATCACCAACCTTTGAGTTGATTGGTATTGGTTATTTTACTTGGTTTAGTTTGCGTTATTTTACTAAATCTGAAACTCGCCAAGAATTAAGCCAAAAAATTAGATTATTGCAACAAGAAATTGTGGGTGAGTAATTTTTCCAAAGTGCAATTTAATCAAATCAGGACTTACGCAAAAACTCTCTCAAATCCTGATTCCTTCGTAGTGCATTCTTTTGTAACTTATGCGTAAGTCCTACAATTTAATTGGGTATACACGGTAGCCTTGCTCAGAAGAGGGCTACTTTTGATGGAAGTTAAAAAAGCTACAGTTACTAAAACTGTAACAGTGATGAAATCTCAGGCTAGTCAGGACTATTCTAGGTAAGCACAACAGAGCAAACATCACCAAATAAATTGAGTGTGAGGATTTAGCAATGTCTTACCCGATTCCGTCCAAAATGTGGCAGCGAGTGAGTATTTTAACACTAATGTTTTTAATACCATCAGTAGGAATTGCCGTTTTACATCCGTCTTGGACAATTGCCATTCCAGTCAATAAAACTACTCCAACCAACTCTATTCTACCCAGTCACCCAGACTACCAAGCACTCCAGGCATTAGTAAAAAATTATAGTTGTGTCGTCTCTGTCCAAAATTTTGGTACTTCTGCTGTAACCCGCACAGAATTTGCTACAGTTTTGAATACTTGTATAGAGCGAATTAATGTGCTAATAGCAACCGACTCTACAACAGTTGCTCAAACAGACCTCCAATCCCTGCAACGCTTACAAAAAGAATTTGCCGCAGATTTAGTAGCTTTAGACAATGCCATAGGTGAGTTAGAAGTTAGTAGCATCCGTCCCACAGAAGCTACTAGACAAACGAACGAAACTCAGTCTATCCCAAATCCTCGATCCACCTCTGCAAAGATCGCCCCACCTCTGAGTATGCCGTTGCCATCTGTGCTAGGTCCAGGTGTTTACCGTCAGAGTAGTCCTAGATTTCCAGGTGGGAGGAATATTGAGGGAATGATCGCCCCTGAACCCCAAACAGGTGGTCAATTCAACACAGAGAACTACAATCGGATTGATGATAATCCCTTTCATCGTGTTAGTAATCAGCCTCTTTCCACCTTTTCCATAGATGTAGATACGGCATCTTACAGTAATATGCGCCGATTTATTACTCAAGGGCAATTACCACCTAAAGATGCTGTGCGGATAGAGGAATTGATTAACTATTTTACTTATAATTATCCTCAACCAAAAGGCGATCGCCCTTTTTCTGTCAATACTGAAGTTACTGCTGCTCCCTGGAATCCTCAACACAAGCTAGTAAAGGTGGGTTTGCAAGGTAAACGCTTAGAAAGTGAAAGTTTACCACCCAGCAATCTAGTATTTCTGATTGACGTTTCTGGTTCGATGAATCAACCGGACAAATTACCGTTGGTGCAACAGTCCCTGAAATTGCTGGTGAATGAACTGCGCCCTCAAGACCGGGTAAGTTTGGTAGTTTATTCAGGAAATGCTGGATTAGTATTACCTGCTACCCCTGGTAGTGAGAAAGCAGAAATTCTGGCGGCCATTGACCGCTTAGAGGCTGGAGGCTCTACGGCTGGTGGTCAGGGGATTGAATTGGCTTACAACATAGCTAAACAAAATTTTCTCAAGTCTGGTAACAATAGAGTAATTTTAGCTACTGATGGAGATTTTAATGTCGGGGTTTCTAGTGATGCTGAATTGACCCGATTAATTGAACAAAAGCGAGATCAGGGAATTTTTCTCACAGTTCTGGGATTTGGGACTGGCAACTATAAAGACGGAAAAATGGAGCAACTAGCTAATAAAGGTAACGGTAACTACGCCTACATTGATACCTTATTGGAAGCGAAAAAAGTTCTAGTTAATGACATTCGGGGAACTCTGTTTACGATTGCCAAGGATGTCAAAATTCAAGTAGAGTTTAATCCTGCCAAAGTTCAAGCATACCGCTTGATTGGCTACGAAAATCGCCTGTTGCAAAACCAAGATTTCAATGATGATCGAAAAGATGCTGGGGAAATCGGGGCTGGCCATTCTCTCACAGCACTATACGAGATCATTCCCACCGGCGCGGCCAGTGATGTGAAACTGCCGGAGATAGATCCGTTGCGGTATCAGCGTTCTGGTGTCACGACCCCAGATATTGCCGATAATGAAATGATGTTGGTAAAACTCCGCTATAAATTACCCCAGGACAACACCAGTCAATTGATTACCCAAACTATCCTAGATAGTGATTTTAAAGCTAACCAAATACCCTCCACTAATCTGAGATTTGCTGCTGCGGTGGCGAGTTTTGGCATGGTACTGCGTGACTCTGAATACAAGGGGAATGCAGATTTGGATTTAGTGATGAAATTGGCAACTCAAGCTAGAGGCGAAGATGAAGAGGGCTATCGGGGTGAGTTTCTGCGTTTAGTGGAGCAATCTAGGGGATTGATGACCAGGAATTAAAAATAACCTGAGTTCGGGTTTATCAGCCTCAAATCTTTGATTTCTCTAGCTTTTGGCTTTATTCAGCAAGCCCTACTCAGCACGGGCTAAACGCCCCGCTACCGCTAACAGCACTTCGCTATAGCAAAAAATCAGGAGAGCTACTGATGCGGCTCTCCAGATCATTAGGGTTCATCTACTTCACACAGAATACCTCTTTAGGTGTGAGGGGTGTAACCTCTTTTTCTGTCATCTTTGTAAAGATATGATGAATAAATTCTGTAAAGAAATGATGAATACTTACGTATTCAGTTTTTTCTCCACTAATTCATTAGTTAACTGAGGGTCGGCTCGCTTGTCGGTTTTCTTCAAAACTTGCCCCACAAAGAAGCCTTTGAGCTTTGTATTGCCGTTGCGATACTTTTCTAGTTCCTTGGGGTTAGCGGCGATCGCTTCATCAATGATCGGTTCTAGTACACTAGGATCAGTGATTAATTCTTGACCTGCAAAGGCTTTCTCCGGGGAAACACCAACAAGTAAATCGGGTAGCTTTTGTTTAGCTTGGGCGTTGCTGATTTTCCCTGATTCAATCAGTGTAATTACTTCAGCTAAATTAGCCGGAGTTAAAGCAATCTCAGTAATACTGAGTTTTTGCTTGTTCAAGTAGGCGGCGATATCTTGAGTAATCCAGTTAGCAGCAGCTTTAGGGTTTGCACCAGAGGCGATCGCAGTTTCAAAATAATCAGCCACGGTGCGGTCTTCTGTCAACACTCGTGCATCATAAACCGAAAGCCCCAAATCACTTTCATAATGATGACGTTTGTAGGCGGGTAGTTCGGGAAGTTCGCCGCGCCATGCTTCTAATTGCGTGTTAGATACCTCAATAGGTGATAAATCTGGTTCTGGGAAGTAGCGGTAATCGCTGGAACCTTCCTTCACCCGCATACTACTTGTACGTTGAGCGCCTTCTTCCCACAACCGAGTTTCTTGGATAATCGGTTCACCCGCTTCTATAGCCGCAATTTGGCGTTCAATTTCGTAATCAATCGCCCGTTGAATGGCGTTGAACGAGTTCATATTTTTAATTTCTACCTTCACGCCAAACTCTTTTCGCCCCACTGGACGCACCGAGATATTGACATCACAGCGTAGAGAACCTTCTTGCATATTGCCATCACTGACACCGAGATAACGCACAATTCTGCGGATTTCTTGAGCGTATTCAGCAGCTTCTTCACCAGAACGCAAGTCAGGTTCCGAGACAATTTCCACTAATGGCACACCTGCGCGATTGTAGTCTACCAGAGAATAGCTAGAACCAGATAGGCGGTCACTGCCCGCGTGTACAAGTTTTCCTGCATCTTCCTCCATGTGCAGACGAGTTACACCAATGCGTTTACGAATCGGGTTCCCCTCAGCATCTACCATTTCAATTTCTAACCAACCATGTTCAGCAATGGGGAGGTCATATTGAGAAATTTGGTAATTTTTAGGCAGGTCAGGATAAAAATACTGTTTACGGTCAAATTTGCTATATTTAGCGATTTGGCAATTCAAAGCCAAGCCGGTTTTTACAGCATATTCCAGGACTTTTTCATTCAGTACAGGTAAAACCCCAGGTAAACCCATACACACAGGGTCGATATTAGTATTAGGGTCAGCACCGAAAGCCGTAGAGCTATTAGAGAAAATCTTGGTATTGGTACTCAGTTGACAATGAGTTTCTAGACCAATAATCGCTTCGTACTCAGTTTTTACAGTCGTAGCAGCAGTCATACTATTATTGCTATTTAGGCTAATTATTAGTTTAGCCGTCTGTCGCTTCCAGGGTTAGGGGTGGGGTTTTAGGAGACAAAAAAGAATTTCCGGTTCTTTTGGAAACCAAGACTATCGGGACAATGATTAGATGGTTTGGGGAAATAGTCGGTTATTTTGATGGCAAAACTACCAGTGGTACTGTTTATTAAAATGGCACTTTACTATTAATTCTCCAGAAAAGAGACGCAAGAACCGAATTTACCAACTTGTGTGTACATAGTAGCGGGGAAAGTATGTCAAGTTATATGACAAAATTCAATATTTTCGGGAAAGTATGTAGATTCATCATGTAGTCTTATTTTATACAATTAAATCAAATTGACGTTGAAGGTAAAAACAATGACCGTTACAACAGTAGATATTGGACCAAAGCAACTAGCAGAAAATACTACATCGGCACCAGAAGGGTTTGTAATTGACAGTGAACAGTTGTTTCAAGTGCAGTTATTTGTTGCGAATGCCTTGGAATTACCCATTACCAAAGACAAAATGCAATTTGATGACATTCGTGAAGCTTACAGTTTAATTCACAAGCATTGTAGCGAATGGCAAAGCGATATTTACCCAAGTATTGTCAGTTTAGCAACTGATATTTATGACTACGGTACTTCTGCTCAAACTATATATGGTGCAATTGGAAAACTGGCAACTCAAATATCAGAAAGTGATGATATGTCACTAAGTTCTCCAGAAGTGAAAAAATTTTACAGGCTGGTGGATAATTTGATAGCTAAAGCTACAGATTATGAACAAAGAGCGATTAAGGTTTCCGATGATGTCACAAGATTTAGTAATTATTGTCACGATCATGATAGAAATTTAGACAAATTATATGTAGTGTATGAAGCTAAATTTATTGGCAATAATCAAAAAATAAAAGAGCTACAGAATCAAAAGAAAGTACAAGAAGACAGATTAGCAAAAGCTAATGCTGATTATCATCATTATGTTGTAGTTGCGGCAACAACACCTACTTATATGTGGATCCCTTTAGTTGGCTGGATTGCTGGTGGTGTAGTGTTAGGAATTTATATAGATAGAGCTGTCAAAGCTAAAAACGATGCTGAAGATGCTGCTAGACAGATTGTTGATTTAATTCAAAAACTCAGTGATGAAGTAAGGGTGGTTTCTGAGATAGAAAAAGCTAAAAAAGGTGTACACGATATTGATAAACAGCTAGAAACTGCATTAGAAGCTCTTGGTAAAATTCAATCTGCCTGGAGTGCGATCGCAGCTGATTTAACAAAATTGAAAGTATTGGTAGCAGATGTCATAGCCCATCATAATAATTTGATTGTTGCTGACATTTATATTGATGACGCTATTCTTAAATGGAAGAATTTAGCAGAGAAAGCTGATACTTATCGCATGAAAGCTTACGCAAACTTCTTGCCAAAAACTGCATAAATAAAACCAAGTGATAAATGTGGGATTGATTGCTACATATATGCCAATCTCATATTTTTTGCTATATCAGATCATTACTGATATAGTTAATAATTTCCATGCCAAAAATAAGTTAAATAGAAGTAGAAAAACCCATGTCAGAATTATCATCTTTACCAGGAAATGTAGTCACACAATGGGCATCGCTCTATCAGGATTTAGAGGATCACTTTCATATTCCTGGAATTACTGAGATCATAACAGAGCCACAGCCTGTTATGCGTCAAATGTTTGTGAATCTTCCCCAAGCGATTGTTGACATTAAGGCAAAAAATATTGATTGGAAGGTACTGACTATTTATGCCGATGTTGTCAAAATTCCCCAAGACTACCGTTTGCAACTAGAAGGAAATTCCATCATCATTATTGCCAGACGCATAGAAGTAATTGACAAAGCCGAAATTGTTTTAAAATTTCCAGATAAACAAGCAGCATCATTAGTTATTTACACGAATGAAGTGGGTGGTTCTCTCAAAATCAGGGCATTACTCAACCAAGAAACTAATCCGTTATGGACTGAGGAAATTAATCAAGTTACTTCTCTGGGATTTAGAGTTGCATATCGAGAAGGAAAAGTTTCTAAAACGGATCTAAATTCTTTTCCTGCCAATATGCGGACAATTCAATCTGAATTATACAAGCAGCTGATTATAAGTTTTCAATATGCGACAATCTTAGCTGAATCCAAAAAGGATATTGCTTGTGCTATCCTCGCATGGATAAAAAAAAGCACCTCGACCTGGCTAGAAATGCAAGAAATATTCTTGCAAAGTTCGGCTCTGTTATTAGATTTAAAAGCTGCATCTGGTAATGTACCTTTTGTTCCTTACCTCAGTCGTTCTCAGTATCAGGAATTGAGTAAAGCTTTTACTGATGCCGCAGAAAGTTTTGAACTGGAATATGATAACTTTCGCAATGCCAACTTGGATCTTATCCAGCGTCATAAATCAGCATCTTTGATGCTTGGCTACTTTACAGATACAGAAAATTTCTCTCAAAAGTTGATAGACCAGGCTCACGATAATTTAGTTAATGCCAAGCAGAGTTTTAGTGCCAATATTAACCGGATATCTGTCCAAAAAGACAAGCTGGAAAAGTCCAAAAAGGTGTTTGAAAAAGGGTTAGAAGAATGGAAAGCTAAAAAACAACGGGAAGTTACTTTTGAGAGTATTAAAGCATCCGTCGAAATTGCTGCTGCGGTGATTGGATTAGTAGGTAGTGTCACAATAGTAGTAGTTGGTGTTGTAGGAGTAGCAGCTGGTGGTGCAGGTGTTCCCGTTGCGGCTGCGGGAGTTGCAGGTGCAACCGGAAGTATAGCTGCTATTGGTGTAACTGTTGCAAAGGCAGCTCAAGGTGCAAGTGCGATCGCCAAAGTAGCAAAAGCACTAGAAATAATTATAAAAGTTGTTGAAGTTTTGGATAAAGCTATCGAAGCGATAGCCAAAATTCTCGAAGTAGTAGAAACTATTGAGAAAGCCATTGATAAAAGTGATTTACTCAAGCAGATTGACCAACTCACAGATTTATCAAACCCGAATTTAGAAAAGTCTGATGATATCTCTTGGTCTGTCTTTGAGCAAGAAGTCAAAGTAGCACTAAAAATGCCTGTAGACGAAAAAGTTAACGGTGCTATTGAGTATCTCAAAGAACTCCACGTTTTAGCAATTTATGGTAAAGCAATCAACACAAGTCAACGCACATTTATAGAATTAACGCAACAACTTGTGCGGCTAAAATTAGAAAAAGAAGTTAGTGAAAAGCAAGTTAGCCGCATTCAAAGTTATGTCAAAGAATTGGAGGCAGGCAAGCAGCCAAATGAGGAAATGATGCAGTTGTTGTATCAAAGATATTTGAATGTTAAAAGATGGCTGTTTGTGGCAATCGAAAATCATAACGCTGCTTACAAATACTGGGCTTTACGGCAGCCAAGTTTCGTCCCATCAATTATGAAGAGAGTTTCCGAACTTAAAAAAGATTTGGCAACTATTCAGAATGATTTAGTATCAGCATTAAAGCGTTTCGATCCCCGACCCCAGGACATGGAGGAAATAACCTGCGTGCTATCAGACCCGGAAATGCTAGAGATATTTAAAAAAACTGGAAAAATAACTTGGAATATCTCACTAGCTCAACCGGAATTTGAAGGCTGTAATCGTGTTCGCATTAGGACAGTAAGAGCCTGGATTGATGGTGCAATTTCTCAAGCATTAGCTCCCTCAAAATTTGCTCCCATTACTGTCTCACTTTCGACTTCTGGTATTTTTTATGACCGTTATAAAGGTCAAAAATACGAATTTATGGCGACACCACTCCAACGCCAGTTCAAATACACAAGCACAAATAATATAATGATTGACGGTGAAGATGCTGAAGAAAATAAGCATGACTATTATCAGCCAACTCCCTTTACTACCTGGATAATTTCATTACCCCAAGCAAAAAACGCCGGAATAGACCTTAAAGGTGTTTACCAAATTAGGTTAGAGTTTAAAGGCAGTTTAATTGCTGAATAAATATAGTATTGATTATATGAAGGCAGCTTGAAAACCCTTAAGATTAAGTTTTGGAGGAAAGTGGATAGAAAAAGTTAACCGTCCAAAACTAAGGGGAAAGCTGGAATTTCGGTTTCGCCTCTACTCCCCTCTCCTTATCTTCGCGTAGCGTCTCCCTTGAGGAGAAGAAGAGGGACTGGGGGGTGAGGTTCTATATTCTATTTCGATATCAGTTCCTTAAAACTTTTATCATCAGCAATTTCATCAAAATCAATATCAAATGCTGCATCTTCTTGATATCTGGGATTCAGTTCAATTGCTTGTTGCAGATTTGCCAAGGCTAATTTAAGTTGTCTTTGCAGTGCGTAACAAGCGGCTTTATCATAATACGCACTTGCATAGTTGGGATTAATTTCTAATGCTTTGTCAAAACTAGCGATCGCCTCATCATCTTCTCCTAATCTTACCAGAGCATAACCGCGTTTATCCCAGACTTTGGCAGAGTTGGGATTAATGTCTATAGCTTGATCAAAACTAGCGATCGCATCCTCATATCTTTCTAATTCTATCAAAGCCAGACCACGATTCAACCAAGCCACCGGATCATCAGGTTTCACTTGGGTAGCTTTATCAAAAGAATCGAAAGCTTTTTGCTGTTGTCCTAGTTTACCAAAAGCCACACCGCGATCGCACCAAGCCTGATGATAATCTGGTTGAATTTCAATAGCCTTTTCATAGTCAGCGATCGCATCTTTGTAGCGTTGCAGTCTTCCTAGAGTTAAACCGTGTTTTAACCAAGCAACATGATTATCAGGTTCAGCTTCTACTAACTTATCATAGAGTGCGATCGCCTCTTCATATTTTCTTTGAGCAAATAACTCGTCTCCCTCTTGGAGATAATCATTAACTAACTCTGACGGTGGTGGCTGAATTTCTGGAATTTCGGCCTTTTCCACAATAGATAGCGACTGAGTATTTACCAACTGTTCTGGAATTTCTACCTTTTCTGCAACAGATGACAGTTCAGCATTCATCAACTCCTGCAAAATTATATTCTTGCGTTCTTGAGCATCTAACTGCAACTCAGAAAGTTGAGCCACAAAATCCGTCTCTAATTTTTCTAACTTTTCCAGAATTAACAACTTTTGTTCTTGAGCATTTAATTGTAATTCCGAAAATTGGTCAGTAAACTCAGAACCTGATGCTTCTAAATTGGCAATAATAAGCTCTTTATGTTTTTGAGCATCAACCTGTAATTCCGATAATTGAGAAGCAAAATCTAACTGTAATTTTGTTAAATTTTCCAAAATAATATCTTTTTCTTGCTGAATCTCAGACTGTAATTCCGCTACTTTACATTTAAATAAATTCTCTAATTCTCCTAAAGTTGCCAAGGTTTTATCTTTCTCCTCTTGTGCATCTCCCCGCAAACTTCCTAAACTCTCGAAAATACTATCTTTGTGTTGCTGAGTTTCCGATTCTAATTCTGATATTTCTGATTTAAATAAATTCTCTAATGCTCTGACATTTTCTATAATCTCATTCTTTTCTTGTTGAGCATCCACCTGTAAATTTTTGAACATTTCCCCAGTCTTATCCTGATTTTGCTGAGTTTCAGACTGTAAGCTAGAAAGCTGGGCAATAAATTCAAGCCTAGATTTTTCTAAATCTTCCAGAGTTATATTCTTTTGTTGTGCAGCTTCAAACAGCAATTCATCTAGTTTATGGTTAAAATCAGAGTTTAACTTTTCTAAAGTTTCTATTGTTTTATCTCTTGTTTGTTGTGCTGACAATTCTAATTGAGATAATTTTATAACAAATTCGGACTCTAAATTTTCTTGAATATTTTGAATTTCTGTTTTCAATCCTGCCAAAATATTATCTCTAGACTCCAACAATTCAGAAGTCAAATTAGCTAAATTGTCTTGTTCTTTTTTAATATTTGCTTGCAAAGTCGCAACTTCTTTTTCTAATTCCCGATTTACCTTTTTCGATTCTTGAATTAGATTTTCAGCATCTTGCTTCACAATAGTTAGCTGGTTTTGTAAATTTTCCACTCCCTGTAGTTGCTTCATGGCTCGATGAACAATTTCACGAATTGCCACTTTTCGCAACAACCAGAATAAAGCAATTACCGCCACAGGAAACAGACTCAATATCACCAACCACACATTGAATAAAACAATCGTACTATTCAAAGGTTGCGCCCCAACCGGTGGGACTTGCTCTTGAGTCGGCTGTTGTGCTTGCAACTGAGCCAATCTTCCCGGCTGCTGATGAAATAATATCTGAGTAGTATTTAGTTCAGTGGAAACGGATGGCCTAGTTTCTCCACTAGCAATACCAGCAGACAGTAGCAAGGGCGAAAAGACAATAGCGCTTTTCAATACTAAAGAGAGGACAACTTGATTTTTGCGCTTCATAAGAACCATCCTGATTCTTGGGTCAGTTTTTGAAGTGGCTTGCCTATCTCCAATCTATACCAGAATTTAATTCTGTCCGAATACTTTATGGCGTGCAAGTCTGCAAAAATATAGAAACGCACCCTAGCAGATTTTTGTCTTTCGGCATTTCAGCCCCAAAAAACTTAATATTTCATAGCAAATGACAGAAGAAGGACAGTGATGATTGTGTTACCTTAGTATAGTATTGCTGGCACAGAAAACTAGTAAATTAAGAGGCAATCATTATCGTAGTCAAAAAACAACTAATCAACTCGCAAATCAAGTCAAATCAAGTCTACTTGATTGATCATGAGAATAATAACCGTGGTCTGGTTGACACTTCCGAAGCTCTACAGCTAGCAGAAAGTGTAGACCTTGACCTGGTTGTAGTCTCCGAAAGCAAAGACACACCAGTTGCGAAGATTATCAACTATGGTAAGCTTCAGTATCAAAAGAAAAAACGTCAAACCCAGAGTGCTAGACCCACAGTCAAGGAAGTTCGATTCCGTCCAAACGTGGGTATAGCTGACTATAATTTACGTATTGAGCAAGCGACGCAATGGTTGAGTAAAGGCGATTCCGTCAAGTTTGCTATACGTTTGCGAGGTCGAGAACATCAACATCGCGAGCAAGCTGGAGAAATGCTAGACCGCATTGTCGCTGCTTTGAGTGAAGTAGGTAAAGTCCAGTCACTGGATAAACGCTCACTGATTGTTCAAGTCGTTCCTGCTTAAAATAAGCTTTCAGGGATATCTTTTAACTACAGAAAACAAAAGCTGTACATAAGGAACGAGGTTAAATCACCAAAATCCTTATTGGTCGCAGCTTGTATAAAGAAAAAGTAGTCAATCGGAGAAGGCGCAAGTGAAATCAAATGCTGTTGCTTGGTTCGAGTCAGCCAGGAAGCAGATGATTCACTTGCCATATCTGTAGGGGTAGTTTAGGAATTTCCCAGAAGAAATAAAGGCTCCAACTTACAACCTTGAAATAACTAGGTTTATATTCCAGAATCAGCAATCAGGACTCAACAGACTCATCAGAGATGGATTCAGATTCGCTTTCAGGTTCGGTTTTGACACTAACTGGCGGTTTAACGGGTTTTGGACCACGTGCCAAGGCAGGATTAACTTTTTGCCTAGTATCATCTTTTAAAGATGATTTTTTACCCGTGTTAGACGAGCGATTAACAACTGGTTTCAAGCTTTTAGACTGAGATTCTACAGGAACCATAGAATCGGAATTTTCGGAACTGTTGTCTGTAATTGCTTGGGATTGACGTTCCGATTTCTTGATTGGGCGTTCTACCATTGTTAATTTTTATAAACTTATCTGTATATTACATTGGTTTGGTGAGAACTTGTGAAAAGTGAACTGCTAAGTAACATAACGCTTATGCGAAGTACCAAAGGCAGACACAACTTAAGAAGTTAATCATATTTTAACTATCTACTATATACAGATAGTTAGCTTGTGTGTAATCTTAAGAATATTAGGATTTATTCGGTGACAGTATTTGTTTTGAGTATTGACAGGTATTCCCTTTTGGTATCTACAAATTTAATTCTCCGAAATTTAAATCTATACACAGTAATAATTTTGGAGACAATCCGATGTCGATTTACGTAGGCAACCTTTCTTACGAGGTTACAGAAGCGGATCTCAGTGGAGTATTCGCTGAATATGGCACTGTTAAGCGGGTTCAAGTACCTACTGACCGTGAAACAGGCCGGATGCGTGGTTTTGCTTTTGTGGAAATGGAAAGTGAAGCAGAAGAAACAGCTGCCATTGAAGCCCTAGATGGTGCTGAATGGATGGGTCGCGGACTAAAAGTGAATAAGGCTAAACCCAAGGAAGACAGAGGTTCCTTTGGTGGTGGTAACAGAGGAGGAGGATATGGTGGTGGAGGTGGTGGTCGTAACCGCTACTAAACTTCATAACTAAAAAATTCATTTAGGGAATTACTAAATATCAATTAGCCAGTATTTGTAGTGGACTGACACAGCTAATGTTGTGCATAACCATAAATATTGTGGGGTAAGCTCTCTAGTCTGCCCAAAACAGGCAAGATTCCTGTTCCACAAGAGAAACATAATGCAATACTTTAAGCTTGTCATGCCATTAGGGTGTTTTACGGCATTGAGTCTCAGGGTTTTGCCTGTGTAGTCGCGACTGACCGTCGCCCGGTGCAATATCTGAGCCTACAAGCTAGTTATTTTGTTAGTGGGAATTTCCTTAACGTGTAAAAAAGTCAGGTTTTAAATCTGGCTTTTTTTGCGTAACTATGGGGTGAACTTGTGATTAACATTTGTCAGATGCTACCGTCTACACATCAATGATAGGAGTTAAGGACTTTCTCTCACTATGAAGCGTAGACATAAATTAGCATACAGCCTGACATCACTAATCAGTGTCAGCTTAATATCTCAATTGATGGCACCTGATTCTACCATTGTTGCCGCACCACCCAGAAACCCAGACAAAACCGTAATTTGTGAGATATTAGTTGTGGGTGGTGGACTTTCTGGTGTCGCTACAGCTTACGAAGGTTTACTAGCGGGGCGCAAAGTTTGCCTCACAGAAATTACCGATTGGTTAGGAGGACAAATTTCTTCCCAAGGGACATCTGCATTAGATGAACGCCCCACCCAGCGCAGTCGCCAATTTTATTCTCGTGGCTACTTGGAATTGCGAAATCGCATTGAACGCAAATACGGTAAACTTAATCCTGGGGACTGCTGGGTAAGTGACTCTTGCTTTTTGCCTCGTGATGCTCATACCATCATGACTCAGATGCTCAAAGATGCACAGAAAAAGGGTAGAGGCAAGTTAGAATGGTTCCCAAATACGGTAATTAAGGATTTAGAAATTACATCTTCTACAGTTGAGGGTGGTGGACAATTAATTAGTAATGCTATTGCAATTCAACATCAACCAGCAAAAGGCGCACCACCTCATAACACCTTCACTTTATCTCAAACTATAGAAGATGCTTATAGCTACCAAAACTCATCTAGGTTCACAAAAAATATTATTCGCTTAGTTCCCCCAAAAAGCCAAGGAAACGCCCCAAAATGGTACGTTGTTGATGCCAGCGAAACAGGGGAAATCATCGCCCTTGCTGATGTTCCCTACCGCTTGGGTATTGACCCTCGTTCTCATTTGGAACCTTCTTCTTCCAGCGTCCAAAATGATCCTTATTGTACCCAAGGCTTTACTTACACTTTTGCAATGGAGGCTACCAAGGAACCGCAACCCCAGAAAATGCCACCATTTTATTTACAGTATTCTCCATATTTTAGTTATGAATTACAGCGACTGGCAAACTTTGACTTAGTTTTCACCTATCGCCGCATTTGGAGTCCGCAACAGGGAGAACCAGCAACATTTGGAGGTGTAAGATTTTCAACACCCACACCAGGGGACATTTCTATGCAAAACTGGACTTGGGGTAACGACTATCGCCCAGGAACTGCCCAAGATAACCTAGTTTACACGCGCCAACAGTTACAAGCTACTCAACAGTTGCAGCCAGGTGGCTGGATGGGAGGACTGCGGACAGAAAGCCTCCGCAAAGGTGAGGAAATTTCACTTTCGTATTATTACTGGCTAGTAGCTGGGACTACAGATTCTCAACTAGGAAAAGGTGTAAAGCAGCAACACCCAAATCATCGTTTTATCTCCGGCTTAAATTCCCCTATGGGAACAGCGCACGGCTTATCGAAATATCCCTATATGCGCGAAGGACGGCGGATTATTGGCCGTCCCAGTTGGGGACAACCAGGAGGGTTTACGATTTGGGAAACTGATATTTCTCGCCGCGACTACAACGATGAATATTATCGCCAGACACTTCCAGCCGATATGTACCGGCGATTACAAGGAACCCTTGCAGGCTTAGAAGCAGTATCCGTAATTATAGGTAAAAAGCCACCTGAACAAGTAATGCGGCGGACTCGTTCGACTATTTTCCCCGATGCTGTCGGTATTGGTCACTATGCCATAGACTTCCATCCTTGCATGGAAAAAAGCCCTCCAGAAGCGGCTGGTAACAGAGAGCGTCCTGGAGAAAGGCGCGGTGCTGGTCAAGCTTATCCCTTCCAAATTGCCCTCAGAGCCATGATTCCCCAGAAAATCGATAATTTGATTGTGGGGGGTAAAAGTATTGCTACCAGTCATATTGCGGCGGCAGCCTATCGGGTACACTCATTTGAATGGTCTGCTGGTGCTGCGGCGGGAACTACTGCGGCTTTCTCTTTAAAAAATCAAGTTGCACCTTATCAACTGGTAGAGAATTTACCAAGACCAGCAGCACAATTACAAGCTCTCAAACGTCTGTTGCAGCAAAATGGCAACCCGACCGCTTTCCCTGATACTTCGATTTTTAACGAAGACTGGGAGAATTGGCGTTAGGGTTAGCAAAATTGTTACAGCACCAAGGGATTGAAAATAGCGTCTTCCCAGATGAAAGGCCGCCTACGTGGGTTAAAATATTTTGATTCCTAGTCCGCGCAGGCGAACTTAGTTTGTATAGCCGTGATTTCTAATCGCCAGGGCTAGTAATTGCTCATGCTCCCCATTCCCTACTCTCCAGACAATAGACTAGACTAGTTATTTATAGTGTAGTTTTGTAAAATTCTGTTGGCTCACTGTTTTATGGTTACAAGACTTTCAGCAGCTGTATATGGAGCGGGTACAGCACCAACTGTAGCTCCTGGAAAGACTACTCAAGTTGTCCGCAAGACTTATCCAAATTACAAGGTGATTGTTTTAAACGATGACTTCAATACTTTTCAACACGTGTCTGAGTGTTTGATGAAGTATATTCCGGGGATGACTGGTGATCTGGCTTGGGATTTGACCAATCAGATACATTATGAAGGGCAAGCTATTGTCTGGGTTGGCCCCCAAGAAATGGCGGAACTGTATCATCAACAGCTGCGTCGAGCTGGTTTAACAATGGCTCCTTTAGAAGCGGCTTAATTATTTATCATGGGCAAACCCGCAAAAGACGCTTCTGGCAAAGATGGCAGATTAGTCTGGAATCACTCAACTCATCTTTCTGGCCTGATCCCAATTTTAGAACGTCTCTGTCAGCAGGATGGTATTCAAACTGTCACCCCAGGTGTTTTAGGGCGGGCTAAAGGCCATTGTCCAAAAATGCAACTGCGTGTATCTGTACCGATTCGAGGTGGGTATAAAGTTATAGCGCGTCAGGGTAAGACTGTACAAGAGGTTTTTATCCTGACCACTTTAGATCAGGATAAATTTAAAGATACGATCGCGATCGCCATGAGAATTAAATCAGCCTCATAGTCCATTGTCCATTGTGCATCGATTGTTGACTATTGGCTATTCTTCCACTTGGCGCACTGAAAATTTGTGTAATGGCAAACTGAGGACACAAGAAAAAGTTAAGAAATATGACAAAGCGATAGTCATTTTTACAGACATGAGCAAAGTTTCCCAGTCCGGCAAAATCAATTTTTCTAGCCCAAAAGCACAACAGTAAACCAGCCAGTAAGAGAAGCTCATTCTAAAGAGAATTTTCTCTGTTTCTTCTAGATTATCTTTTGGCTGTTTGCGATCCCAAAGTAATAGCAGACCAGCAATACAAGCAACAAAGGATACAGCAACTACAAATTCGTGGCACATTAAATTCATTGAATGCATTTGCGTTGATCCAATACTTTCCCGTTGAGATTCAGTCTAAAGGAATATTCTCACGATACCCAAAATATATTTACAAACTGCAATAGATCACTGGAATTAAGTTTAAGTAATGCAACGAAAGTTTGAGTTAAATTAAGTTCACTAATTTCAATAATTTTTAATTTAAATTAAATACTTTTGTAAAGCAAGTCTACGCCCGTTAAAGTTTAGTTTTATTGAAGAGAGCTAATTCGGTCTTGTAACTCAATCAAATCGGGATATTGATTAACATCAATTTGATTCAAAGCCCAATCAAAAAACTTGTCTAGAGCAATATATTGAGATTTTTGTCGCTGCATCGCTTTTTGAATATCCTTACCATGAAACCAGATCAAATACTGCTTCTGTGTCCAAAATTCCTCTTGGCAAAACTGCTGCTGATATACAGCAAGGCTTTGTTCAAATCTATCTGGAGTGACAGTTCCAACAGCCTTTTGAAAGCGGTTAATTAATTCTACAGCTTGACGTTGACAGTCTTGAAGAGCAAGTGAGGAAGGGAGTTTACCACTTCCACCTGTCCATGTTGTTTTGAGTTGATGTCGAGTTGTACTTGATTGTAATAAATCAGCTAATGCCCATCTTACTGTTTGATAATCTTGCAAGCTGATTGCAGCTTCTTCCATCCAAGCTGAAATTCCTTCCAATCCTGGTGAATCTCCATGTCCCCATTTGGAAGTGGGATTGTCTCGTTTTTCTATATATTTTGTGTGCCAATAGTTATGAATTAAATCGGCGTTTAATAAATAATTTTCGATACAAGCACGATGGGTAAGCATCATGGAATTGAGTGGTATTAATGCAGTATTACAAGTAGGTTTAGCGTCAAAATCACGATCGCGAAAAATGATATATTGTTGATTTGTCGCTCCCTCTTTAGAAAAATAACCCTGAACAAAAACCGAAAATGTAAACTTACTACCAGAGGGAACAATTGTAGGCTTATTTGTTAAAACGTTTTCGACAACTCTATTCAGGAGTCTAAAATCTAAGCTAGTTTGCTTGCCCTCACAGAAAATAATTTTGCCTCTAACAACACTCACAATTACACCTCTAACCTTTTAATATATGCTTCAGGCACTAATTGCTCTATGTAATCAGAGTGGGTTGTAATGATAAACTGATTATTTGTGCCTAACTTGGGTAAAGCTCTCAGCAATGCCTGTTGCATTGGTGGATGTAGATGCAACTCAATCTCATCAATAAGAATGATAGAGTTATGAATATTCCAACTAGCAAAGTCCACTAGCATTGGAAAAATAGCACGTTCACCCCCGGACATTTCAGAAATTTCATACTGGTTTTTACCGTCATATAAATAAAACCAGAGTTCACTGAAGATATCGTCCACATTCTCTCGCGGAACTGGTCCTTCAAAACTTCGTTCTGGAAAGACTGCTTTGTAAGTGCGTTCAATTTGGGCGTATAAATCCTTTTGTCCTGGACGTAGATTGCGAATTTTACGCGTTTCTACATCTTGATGGAATTGTCGCCATTTAGAAAGGCGATCGCGCAAAAGGTCTTCTGTGATTTCAACTTTACGATCTGGATCTTCTGTAGTCAGGCTAGTTGAAGTTCTCTGTTCTGTGTACCAAAGAATTGTACCCACTCGTTCAAATACTGAAAATCCTTCAGCACGCAGTAATTGTTTAGCGTATTCTCTTCCTTTAAATTGAAATAATTCAGCAGCACTATCTGCTTGAACACGTCCATCTCGCCATTTTAGGGTAACAATATGCTTGTCAGCAGGAAGCTGCAAATAATCACGACCCATATCTTGTAATTTCTGTTGAAATTCTTGCACAGCTTGGAGTTCACCAGATGAGAATTGCACTTGTACATTTACCTCTGGCTCAAATCCTCTCCAGTTACTTCCAAGCAGTTCATAGTTAAATCCTGCCCATTCTAAATCGGAAGGTGCTTTTAAGCGTCCAGTTGCTGTGCCGAGAGTAGAAGCGATCGCTTGTAAAAGACTTGTTTTTCCAGCACCGTTCATACCAATGAGAACAATAATATCTTGCGCCAACCCAGTTTCTTGATCTGTGAAATCGAATATTGGAGAAGACCGGAATTTCTTAAAATATTTTAGTTGTAGGGATTGAATTTTCATATTGAGATTCTCCTAAATAGGAGAAACAGTAATTGAAAACAGGATGAGTTTTCACGTAGTTAGCTAAGATTGAATTCACCTAATAAATATCACTAATGCTCACAAGCAGCAATACTTACCCAGGTGCTAGAACCATCAGCCCAATGTTCTTTTTTCCAAATAGGTGCATTATGTTTAAGAGTATCAATAGCATAACGACAAGCTTCAAAGGCTTCGCTACGATGCGGACAACCAACTGCTACTAAGACGCTGATTTCTCCTACTTGCAAACGCCCGACGCGATGATAAATTACTACCCGCTTCACATCAGACCAAGTGGAACGAAGATCAGCCGCAATTTGATAAAAAACTCTTAATGCCATTGGTTCATAAGCTTGATATTCTAAAGCAATTACAGGTTGTCCATCAGTTTGATTGCGAACCATTCCACTCATTACGACTACCGCACCATTGGCTGCGTCGTTGGCTTTGGCGTAGATTTCTTCTAGGGATAATGGTGCAAAGGTGATGGCAAAACTATCTTCGGTTTTTGGTTGAATTGCTGGGGTGAGTGTATTGGACATGGTAGTTTCACGCAGAGGCGCAAAGAAAGAGAAAGAGTTAAGCAATGAGATTATAGCGGTTTTCATAAAAGTGCGAACAGTGTCGATAGCTCAAAGCCTTGAAGTAACTGGCTTTATACTCAGCACTCAGCACTCAGCACTTTGCTATAAGCCAGGATATTTCTTTTATTCAGAAATTTTAGTTGATGATATATACAGCTAATTTGCGGTAAATTTACACCTGTTGCTTGGGCTTTTTTTAAGGGATTTCCCAAAATTGCTTCTACTTCTAAGGGTCGGCGTTCATCATAGTCAATTTTCATGCTGGTACGGTAAGGTTTCATTTTGAGAGTGTAATTCAGCATGGTTTGAATGAAGCTATCAGGAATAATTCGGCCGGAAGTTTTCGCGCCAGCTGCTACTTCGTTCATCAATTTTTCAACTAATTTCCGAGTGTCAGCATCAGCCATTAATTCGTCTGTTGTCGCATTGAGAATTACAGACAGCCCATTGTAGGGTATATTCCACACCAGTTTTTGCCAACGCGCCAGCAATAAATCTGCGGCTAATTCGATGGGAATACCAGCATTTTGAAAATCATCAGCAATTTGCTGCGTCCTAGCTGTAATTGGATGAGGTCTATATTCATGGGTATATTCACCCAAGGTAATTTTTCCATAATCTAAGTGATGAATATGCCCTGCTCCCACTTTATTGGAACACAGAAAACATAACCCACCGATAACTTGAATATTGCTGACAATTCGGGCAATATCCTCTTCTATACCCAAACCATTTTGTAATACTAAGACTATCCCACTATTTTTAACCACGGGTGGTAATAATTTTGGTAGTAAATGATTTTGAGTCGTCTTCAGTGCCACGATGACTACATCACATTTTGGCATCTGGTTAACATCTTTATAGGCATTAACTTGCGGAAGGGTGAAATTACCATCTTTTGATTCGACAAATAAACCAGATTGACTGACGTGTTCGTAATCACTCTTGAGGAAAAAGTGAACATCTAAACCAGATTTTTGCAATTTAGCGCCATAAAACCCACCTAATGCACCAGTTCCGAGGATGGCGTACTTGCGATCGCGGAGTAGTCCGAAGGAATCGTACATTTCTTATATACAGGATTCTCTGAGAATGATCATAAAGCGATGTCTGAACTCCCTATCTACAGTTTACTTTTTGTAATAATATTTTAAGCTATTACACAATAATTTAATAATTGGTAAATAAAAAATACTCCCATTTGATGAAATTTTGCCAACTCAATGGAAAATTTGCTGATGATTACTATAAACATGATGAGATTTTTTTTACGAGTTTAAATTATGTTACATAAGTAGAGTCATCACTTTAGCAATGTGTTAAGGTAAATTCAAATGTCTGAAAATATGTTTATTTCTTATTTTTAAGATATTGACATTAATCATACCAAATTGATGCTTGATTTCAACGCCTTAGCTGAGTTCTCCCGTACCAATTGCACAGGTATTTGTGCATTTCTTGTCCCAGCAAACATAATTGCCACATCGTTGACAATTATCCTCACAGTAATGGGTCGTCCAATACATCAAGTGTGGAAGTCTGTAGGATTTGCTACTATCTTCGCTTTAGTGATGGTAATGCACGTATTTACTTGGTTTATAATTGGCGTGGTCATGTTGCCTACTTATATATTGTTGTCTCTAGCCATCAGCTGTTTGTTGACTAATTTTGTAGCCATCCTTTGGCATAAGTACCAAGTTCGGCATAATAGTCAGACTCAAAACGCTTAAAATCTGCACCTAAATATTTATGGTTGGCTTTTGGGTAATAATTTGCCCCGCTTCAGGATATTCAAAAATTAGGCGTTACTGAATTGGAATCTGAAATGCCAAAATAACATTTCTTTAATTCTTGTTCTCTGCGCCTTTGCCAGAAAAAATTTATTCTCAGTTTAAATAGCTAAAAATAGAAGATCCCCGATTTCTGCAAGAATTCAGGGATCTAAAGCTTTCAGGAATTATAGCAACGCCCAAAGAGGTTAGGACATTTTTGATTGCTGAAAGCCTTAATGTAGGAGCGGGTTGATTGAAATTATTATTGGTAAGTAAGTCGGCGTGAAAAAACCAAACTATGTAAAAATAAGTAAATACGGAGAAAACATCTACCAAGGTGATTGAGATATGGGCGCTCGTTTGAGGGTATTTTTAACTCGTAAGCAAGATAAATCTGTCATAGCTTGCGTGGCGTAGCCATACCCGCCCCTAATTGTTTTCTACTTAGAACTCAGAACTCAAAACTCAGCACTCAGCACTCAGCACTCAGCACTCAGCACTTTGCTATATCCCGATAATTGTGTATGCTGCCCAGTAGTAAGGATGAGTATAAAGTTTCTTATCAGGAACCATCTTACTACTTCTATATAAATATGTGGCTAAATAAGCTTTATTTTTGAAATCATCGGGGTTTAAATTATTTAGTAAGTCTTCATACCATTTTGTTAGTTCAAGTGCAGTTAATTCTTTCAGCCATAATGTTGCTTCAGCTAAGGCCATAACTGGCGAATTATTTAGCTGTAATCTTCTATAAAACTCAATCATTACTAAAGTATTGGTAGATGATTCTACAGTCCATAGGGTACTTACCACATGGGGTACTCCCCCAGAGATAAAGCCACGGGCGAAATCCATATATTCGGTAGTAATGTTCTCGGTTTTATTTCTGGCTGTTTCACAAGCCGAAAGTGTCACCAATTTGTAACTACTGAGATTCTGTTTGCAGATTTGTTCTAAGTTTATTTTATCTTCATTTACTAATATTAAGGCTGATTTTTTTGGTTCACTGTAGTTGTTAATTACTCGACCAGCAAAATGAAAAATATTATTATGATCAAATAAGGCATTTAATACTTGATTTTTGGTAGCGTTAGATCCCTGAATGCGTTGGGGATTTGTGAACATCTGACTAATAATTTCAGATTCCAATTTGGCAAATTTTAATGGCGAAGCATTTGTGCTGTTGGGGTACTCAATACTCAGTAACATTTGGTATGATAATTGCCATACACTTTCAGCTTTTACAGATAAACCTTTTTGTACACTGGGTAAATAGCTAATAGTAAAATTATTTGCTGGTTCTGACTGGGAGGGCGAAGAAATATTAAAAAGAGTGTGGAGAGGCAATAAATGTAAGTCGCGGTGAGGAATTAAAATCAGTTGGGTGATGTCTTCCAGTTCTTGTGTAATTGTGGAAATTTGGAGGATGTCTTTTAATTCCAATAGCTTTTCTGCCATATCCACTCGCCAAGGATGGTTATTTTTGCTGTGTTGGTCTTGGGCTTGACTAATATATTCTGTGTATTCCTGCTGCCAGTTTTCCAGCCAATCTTCAAAGTCAATTAAACGCCTCACAGCTTCTGGTAGAGGAAATTCATGAACATTCTGGTCGTTTTCTTGTAAGTCTATTGTGCCTATATTTTGTATGGGAGTAAAAACTAAAATGGGTGATGGAGCCTGGTCTTTAATAATGAAGGTATGTAAAGCGACTGGGCTAATATGCCAGTAAATAATTGCTGTGTGGGGATTGAGGAGTTGTTGAACTGAACTGTAGTAGTGTGAATAAATTTGTTCATGCCAATCAGATAGTAGCCAAGTTAAGCAAGAATTTTTGCCTTGTTCTGCCATTTCCCAGGCTTCAACCAAGTCGCCGTACTCTACGGCTAAATCAACTTCTAATTGACCAATTCCGGCAAATTTGAGAGCCAGCTGTTTTTTACTGTCATCAGAACGAGTTGATTCTGTTAGTAGTTGAGCTAATAAATCTGCGGCTAATTGCTGTAATTCTTGTGCTTGTGCTGTTTGACCTATACCCAAAAGTGTTTTAATCAGAGATTGTAAAACTTCTAAATGCAACTCGGTAAAGTCTCCGGTTGACAGGGTTAACAGGGCTTGATCGTATGCTGCTATGGCTTGACACCAATAATTACGAGCTGTTGCAGATTTCCGACCTTGGTCGTAATAAGTATTACCCTTTGCTATGTGCAGTCTTCCCCAACCTTCTGGGTGAGTATCTGGACGAATATGTTTTAATCCTTCTTCTAGGCTGGCTATTTTACCCTCATAGCCGCCCTGTTGTAAGGAAGGATTTTGTTGTGTGGTGGTGCTAGTTAAAGAATTTAAGGGTGTTTGGTTAGTTAAATGACCAGCAGCTGTGCCTCGACCAATCCAAGCTTCCCAATAGTCAAGTTTAATTTGTAAGGCGTTGTCGTAGGTCACGATCGCTTCCGCAAATCTGCCTAAATTCAACAGGGCTACTGCTTGGTTGTACCAAGCTAAGTGAAAGTCGGGTTTAATAGCTATGGCGTTGTGGTAAGAGGCGATCGCTTCTTCTTTTTGTCCTAAGTTATCTAAGGCTATCCCCCGGTTATACCAAGCTAAGTATAAATCTGGTTGTGTTGCCAAGGCCTGATCCCAGGAGGCGATCGCTTCTGGCCAATTTCCTAAGCTAAATAAGACTACACCCCGGTCAATCCAAACTTCGTGGAAATCTGGTTGAATCTCAATGGCTTTGTCATAAGAGGCGATCGCGTCTGTATATTGCTCACTGACAGCGAAGGCTATGCCTCGGTAATACCAGTTTTCTGGGTCTTGTGGTTCCAGATATAAGGCTTGGTCATAACTGGAAATTGCCTCGCCAAGTTGACCTAATTTTAATAGTGCTAAACCCTTCCGAGAAAAAGCTTCAGGATTTTGGGGCTGAATTTCTATGGCTTGATTTAAAGAGGCGATCGCTTCTTCAAATTGTCCTAATTCGCCTAAAATTCCCCCCCGGTTATACCAAGATTTGTAGTGATTGGGTTTAATGGCTATGGCTTCGTCATAAGAGGCGATCGCTTCGGCAAAATAGTTTAAATGAAATAAAGTCAAACCCCTGTTAAACCAATATTCATGGGAATGAGGGTTCATTTCAATAGCTTGGTTATAAGAAGCGATCGCTCCTACCAAATCACCTGTTCTAGCTTGCTGAAGACCTTGATAAAACCAGTCCTGCGCTTGAACATTCGGTTGATTAACAGTAATAGCTGGTATCCGATTAGTTAGTGACAGATTAGCGGCCAGCTGCTGCACTAAAGTAGTCCTTTGATCCAATTTCACTAACTCATCAGAGGTATCCATATTCCCCAAAGACTGCTCCCCATTTTCAGGAGAAGATATGATTGCTGCACCAGATTCTGATTGAATGTCCTCAGATGTTTGTGATTCCAAATCCCATAACAGTTCGCTTAAATTGCTAATGACATCTTCATCAGGTGGCGTGACGAGGGATGATGCGGTGATTGCAGTTTGTTCAACTGAATATTCCCAGATCAGTTCTGCTGTATTCTCCGCCAATGTTTCCGAAGGAGAATCAACTTGGGGTGGTGCTG
>NZ_JAYGHH010000016.1:10025-10843 GCF_034931045.1 Nodularia sp. UHCC 0506 | reverse complement strand
TAATTTCAAATTCTGGGTTGATGGTTACATCAGACTCCCATAACAATTCCCCTAAATTACGTATCAGCTCCTGTCCTGGTGAATCTAGTGGGATATCTAGCATTTCAGGCGTTGTGCTTTCACTTGCTTCATCCTCTTGGTCGGGTTGAGCCAATTCTCCTGTCAACAACCGGATACCAATGTCGTAAGAAAGTTCACCAACCTTGCCAATTCCCAGTTCGCCTAATTGCATCATCTGTCTTGCTAACTGATGATTAGGCGCTGGTGATAAAAGCAATTTTTCGCCAAATATCAGCAGCCAATCGATCCACTGTTCAACAGTGATGCGATCCTCCATCCGTTGTAAATATTGGATCGCCCATTGTTGTCCCCGTCCTTGCTCTACACCTGCTAACAATTGGGTAAATAGAACTTCCAGATCCCCATTAGTTAACTCAGGAGGTTGTTGTGCCTCCTCCAATCCCCTTGCAGCCTTGAAAGCAAGACTCTGCTTGTCACCAACGGGGTGGTTTGAAAACTTGTTAAGCCACTGCAATAGCTGCGTGAGCATCTGCCATACTCTTGGATTTGATCTCTCCTAGATTATTGTAGCGATCGTTGTGTTAAAAAAATCAATAATTACGTAAAACCCACTGAAATTAACCAGGTTCCTAGCTATTTGGTTAGAAAAACTATACAAAACTTTGTTATTCAAGGCTGAGAAAGTGGGGATGGGCATAGAAAATCTTCTTTTCCCCTGCCCCCTGCACCTGCCCCCTGCCCCCTGCACCCTGCCCCCTGCACCTGCCCCCTGCCCCCTGCACCTGCCCCCTGCCCCC
>NZ_JAYGHH010000016.1:0-9977 GCF_034931045.1 Nodularia sp. UHCC 0506 | reverse complement strand
CCTGCCCCTGCCCCCTGCCCCCTGCCCCCTGCCTAATCTGGATTAGATTGACTGGGAGGATGATATTGATTGATGAGTTCCTGGATAATTAGTTGGGGATCATCTGTCTCAATTGCTAGTTGCTGGGCAATTTGTTCGCGTAGACTTTGATCCTGTTGCAACATGACCAACAATTCATCGAGAGTCACCGTTTGGGTGGCTTCATCGGTAGGCGAATTTGCTTCCTGATTAATTTCCTCTTGTACTGGGTAATTATCTTGGGAGGGTAAAGTGGTGTTGACTGCATCTGGCCCGTCATATTCCCATATTGGTTCACCTTGATTGCGTGTCAACAACTGCATTCCAATTTCATAAGCAACATCTCCAACTTCACCAACCCGCAGATCACCCAATTGCACTAAACGAGCAGCTAATTCATTATTAGGTGTAGGTGATGCTAACAATCTTGCGCCAAAATTCCGTAACCATTCTACCCAGCGTTCTGTAGAGATCCGATTTTCAATATTATGTAGCCACTTTTGCGCCCAATCTTGTCCTCTGGCTTGATGCACACCTTCTAGAAGCTCGTTGAAGAGAAATTCTAAATCAGTATCGGTTAGGGGTGGGGCTGGTTTTTCTGGCACATTATCCCCCAGATTGGAGGGAGTTCGTTGGCCTCCAAACAAGCTGCGAAAAAGACCTTTAAACCATTGAATTAGCCGCCTCAGCATTTTTTTGCACCCTTGAGTATTGTTTACGGAAATGTGTAGATTTAAAATCTTGCGTTTGTTCTAGGGTATGACACATACACAACCAATCGACAAAAGTTTAAAATGATTGCATCCCCAACTCGACTGGGTGCTGCTAACCAAAGTTGAATGGCGCTGAAGTCTTCCATCCATGTCTTACGAACCCCTCCACCATAAGTATCGCCCCAAGAGTTTTGCTGAACTGGTGGGACAAGAGGCGATCGCTACTACCCTCACCAACGCGATCAACACTGCTAAAATTGCCCCTGCCTATTTGTTTACAGGCCCCAGAGGCACGGGAAAGACTTCTAGCGCCCGGATTTTGGCTAAATCTTTAAATTGTCTCAACAGTGACCAACCCACTGCTGAACCCTGTGGAGTGTGTGATGTTTGTCAAGGCATCACTAAGGGTTATTCTCTGGATGTCATAGAAATTGATGCTGCTAGTAACACTGGTGTAGATAATATCCGGGAGTTAATTGAAAAGGCACAATTTGCCCCTGTACAGTGTCGCTACAAGGTTTATGTGGTCGATGAATGTCTGACTGGAGATGCTCTGGTTTTAACTGATCAAGGACTCGTCAGAATTGATAACCCTAGTCTCAAGGGTAAGAAGGTGATGAGTTACAACGACTCATCAGGCGAGTGGCAATTCAAGCAAGTTGTCAGGTGGTTAGATCAAGGAGAACGTCAAACGCTGGTTATCAAGACGAATAACCGAGAAATTAAATGTACGGGTAATCATTTAATCAGGACAGACCAGGGATGGATAGCAGCAAAAGACGTAAAAGAAGGAGCGAAGATACTATCTCCTGTGAATGTCACTGAATGGATTACAAGTTTGGAGACAGTCGAATCTGTTCACCTCGCTGGAGTTGAACGAGTCTATGACATTGAAGTGGCAGATAATCACAACTTTGTGGCAAATGGGCTTTTGGTGCATAATTGCCATATGCTCAGTACCGCAGCATTCAATGCGTTATTAAAAACATTAGAAGAACCACCGAAGCACGTAGTTTTTGTTTTAGCCACCACAGACCCGCAGCGAGTATTACCAACGATTATTTCACGCTGCCAAAGATTTGATTTTAGACGTATCCAGTTGGAGGCGATGGTTAATCATTTAAGTGCGATCGCCTCTAAAGAAAATATTAATATTACTTCTGATGCTGTCACCTTAATCGGTCAAATTGCTCAGGGAGGATTGCGAGACGCAGAAAGTCTACTGGATCAATTAGCTTTGACTGTGGGTGAAGTGACACCTGACAAAGTTTGGGATTTAGTCGGTTCGGTGAGTGAACAAGACTTAATTGCTTTATTGAATGCGATCGCTCAAAATCGAGCCGAAGGAGTTTTAGATTGTAGCCGGAAAATCCTCGATAGTGGACGAGAACCGCTAATCATTCTGCAAAATCTCGCCGCTTTATACAGAGATTTGCTCATAGCACAAACAGCAGCTAATCGCCAGGATTTAGTTACTTGTACTCAGCAAACCTGGACAGCGTTGCTGGAATTGTCCCAAAAACTCGACATGAATACAATTTTGCGGGGACAGCAACACCTACGCACGGCAGAAGTGCAAATTAAAAATACTACCCAGCCACGCTTATGGTTGGAAGTAACACTACTAGGATTATTGCCGAGTGCAAATGTTCAAACCCAAGCTGCAAGCACACCTCAGCAAGTAAATACGCCTGCTGTAGCTCCCAATTATTATCCAGTATCTGCACCTCAGCCGACAAATCACAATCAGACGGTTAACCCAGTATCTGCGCCTCAGCCGACAAATCACAATCCGACAGTTAACCCCGTATCTGCACCTCAACCCACAAATCACAATCCCACCGTTAACCCAGTATCTGCACCTCAGCCCACAAATCACAATCCGGTTTATCCAGTCCCAACCACACCAGAACCTCAAACTCAAGCACCAGCACCTGTAAATAGTGAACCTGCACCACAGGAAGTTACTACACAATCAGGGTATGACTTAACTCAAGTTTGGCAACAGGTCTGTATGAATATTCAGATGCCTTCTCGCCAAGCTTTACTTGGTCAAATGTGTCAAATTACAGAGTTTAACGGGAACGTGGTTCGTGTTGCTGTCAGAGGCGCTTGGTTAGACACACTTAAATCTGATCTACCGGTGATTACAGCTGCTTTTCAAAAGATTTTTCAACGCGAAATCCAGGTTTATTTGGAAAAAGGAACTTCTTCCACTTCTAAATCAACAAGAACAAATCCTCAACCACAAAATCATACTCCCGTTCAGCAACCACCAGCACCCAACTATAATCAGCAAATTCAATCCTTTGCACCAGCTACACCAACACCAACCCCAGCGCCAACACCAGCCAAAACCGAATCAACGACGAGTAGTGCAACTAGAGTACAAACCTTACCCCCGCAACAAACACAAAGGCCTCTGGCTGAATGGGAAACTGATGAAGTGGCGATCGCCGCCAAGCGTCTAGCGGATTTCTTCAATGGTCAGGTTATCCGCTTTACAGACGATGGAATAGATTTGCCTGAATCTATAGCTACATCTGAGGGCTTGGATGAACCAGAAATAGATGATGATTAATCATTATTTTTCTCAAAAAAAATCCAAAATTGAGAATAAATTCTGAACTTTGGATTTTAATATTTTTGAATTTTGACTTTTGAATTTTGACTTCCGCCCTGCGGTCAGTCGCCGCTACCTGAATGCACGGTTTTAATCCATTTCAGGCGCTTTGGTCTGAAGGACATCCGAGCAGTGGTAGCACTCATGACTACCAACCAATGCAACATATATAGAGAGCCACGCAGCGTTTGTAGCAGTAACTGAAAAGAGGTAGAAATATTAAATTCCTGATCTTGACGTATACGCTTGAGTCCGGCAAACATCCCCACAACAGACATACTGACTGATAGTGTCGTTACAGGGCCTAACATTGGTAGACGATGCCGAGCTACCGCCATTAATATATCTGGAATTGCTGCCGTGGGGATAATATACATAGTGAACATGAAGATCAGCATATCCCAGGTTTTTCGCACACCCAAGCGGTTTTTGAGGATGAGATCCCAGTAATCTAAATAGCGCTGATAGCCACCTTCTGCCCACCGACTGCGCTGATGCCAAAGAGCGATCGCATTTGTCACCCCTTCTTCCTGCACAGCTGGGTAAAATGTACATTCAATGTCCCATTTGTCCAAATGTAGGCGCAAAGTCATATCCAAATCATCGGTGATGGTTTCTTCATTCCATCCCCCAAAACTTTCTAAGGCTGTACGCCGGACAAATTGACCATTACCACGCAGTTCGCCAATCCCACCGATGGAGACACGTTGCTGCTGAAACCAGGTATCTAAAGCCATTTCTGCCATTTGACCCTGAGTCCAGAAATTTTCCTTAGCGTTGGCTATGGCTTTTCGCACCTGCACCGCCCCCACCTTTTCGCGCTGGAATAAAGGTGCTACCTGTAGCAGTAAGTCTGGTACTACTTGAGCATCAGCATCAAACACTGCCACAATTTCGCCCTTAGTTAAGGGCAAGACCTGATTCAAAGCTCCAGATTTGCCACCACTTGCTTGTGGAGAACGTCTGAGAACATTGAGTTGGTCGTATTCTTGCGCTAGTTTCGCTAGTAAATGCGGTGTTTCATCAGTGCTGTTATCATCAATAATCCAGACTTCATACTTCCCATCTGGGTATTCTAGACTACAAAGATTCTTGACTAATTTACCAATAACTGCTTCTTCGTTTTTGGCTGCTACTAACACAGATACAGAGGGCAAATCTCCCTGCATTTCTTTGCTATAGCGCCGGGGTCTAGCAAATACCACCACTAAAGCGTGGAATCCCAGGAGAGTAGTCAGTCCTAGAATAAATATTGAACCCCAAGAAGCTAAATGCAGAGCGATCGTACCGCTCCAAACTACAGTTAAAACCAGAGCGGCTTTGCGTCTACGTCCTTGAAACCGGGATGGTAGAGACATGGGATCTACCTCCACCACTGTTTCCTCCTCATCTGCCGATGGGTCGGATAATAGGGAGTTAATTTGTTCAAGCTCGTCGTAATAATTGTCTTCGGGCCAGGAATTCGCTGGCATAGGTTACTTGATTCAAAAACCAGTATTGTTATACATCTAAAAATAGCAGCACATTCCACATTCAAACTCTCAGCTTGCACCGACCATGACAACCGCTAAGATTAATTAACGATTGCAGCACAGTAAGCACAAGGCACAAGCAGTTTGCTGTAAATAAAAACTGCAATAGCATTATCCAGCGCCTAACAGCGTGAATTTTTGCTTTTATTGCTCCAGCTTTTTAGTTAAAAGCCAATGCAGTCTTATTTTAACCGAAATTTTAATATTTCTTAGCACCAAGTTTTTGTGATCACAACCATTTATGAGTATTGGTTGGGTGTGAAAGTCCAAATTCAACAGATATAAGCGCTTAAAAGTATGATGAAAGTATTTTTACATTTCTACATATTTTGAGGATTTTTAGGTTTTATCGCTGGGGGAGAGAAAGCGATTCGTCTAGTTATAGGGGCGGGTTTAGAGATATGATTACATATTGGTTAAACTTCAAACCATGCCAACTTTTTCCCCACTCCTCACCCAGTTGAATACCTGAGTGTAAACAATAGAAATTTTTGGGGAACAATATTTTTATGTATTAATAATAATTGTCAACCATCTTGAGGAGGATGCAGCGATGTCTATTGATAAACTCCAACCAGCCAATCAACAACAAGCAAACGTTTACTTGCCTTATGTTCAGAGTGCGAAGCGTAATTTTTTACCCTATGCCTTGAGTCTCTATCAAAAGGGCTTGTTGGAGGGACATCGCAAAATTGAGGCCAGTGATAGTATTCCTTTTGTGGCCTCTTGGAATGTTGCCACCTTGCCTTCGGATTTAACACGTTGCCGAATTCAGTTTCAGGGGAATGCTGATCTGAGCTATGAGGTGATGATGGGTACTTCTGAATTTATGAATTTTTTAATTGAACTTATGGAAAATTATAAACGCCATCGCTTGACTGATTTTTCACAAGCTTTTTATCGCAAAGTCTTGCGTATAGACGAATAAAAAAAATTCAAGATCAAGATATCTGTCATAGTTTGCGTGGCGTAGCCATACCCACCCATACTTGGTTTCTACTCAGCACGCTAGTCAATGCGCCACTATACCCGCAGGTTTTACAGCACTTTGCCATACCTAAAAAAGTATATTCTGGTAAATTCTGCTTTGTCAGCACTCCAGCCTGTTGCCGGAAGCAACTAAAATTAGGGAACACCTAGCTTGGTTCTACTTCCTTTTGCAATTAGGAGTGCATTTGTGCCAAAATCTGCTAAATGTTTGCTGATTGGCTCAACCGAAACTTATAGTGGTAAATCTGCAACAGTTTTGGGTTTGTCTCATCAGCTACAGCAAAAAGGACTAGATATTGCCTACAGTAAACCGCTAGGCACTTGTTTTAGTGCATCTGGCGGCACCGTAGTTGAGGAAGATGTCCAGTTTATTACCCATAGTCTGAGCTTGCAGACAAATCGCGTTGCTGCCACAATGTTGGCTTTGGATGAGGTTAATGTCCAAAAACGCTGGCGTGGCGAAGACCAAACCGATTATCGACAACTCTTAAAACAGCAATATGTACAAATTTCTCAAGGAGATTTAGTATTGCTAGAGGGTCCTGGTGATTTGACACAAGGCCATCTGTTTGATTTGTCTTTGCTACAGATGGCCCAAGCATTAGATGCGGCTGTGCTATTGGTAGCTCGTTATAATTCGCTGGTTTCTGCTGATGCGTTATTGTCTGCTAAACAGTATGTGGGCGATCGCTTGGTGGGAGTTGTGATTAATGATATCCCTAGCGAAGAATTAGAAATAGTTGAAGCTCAATTATGTCCGTTTTTAGAAAGGCAAGGCATTCCTGTATTAGCAACATTGCCAAAAAGTGACTTGCTACGCAGTGTCAGCGTTGGTCAACTGGTAAACCAGTTAAATGCTGAGGTTCTCTGTCGCCGCGATCGCCTAGATTTGATGGTGGAGAGTTTAGCAATTGGCGCAATGAATGTCAATTCGGCTGTGAAGTATTTCCGCAAACGCCGAAATATGGCAGTGGTTACAGGAGGCGATCGCGTGGAAATTCAACAAGCCGCCCTAGAAACGTCTACACAATGCCTAATTTTGACCGGACAACTACCACCACCCCCGTTTATTCTCAATCGTGCTGAAGAGCTAGAAATCCCTATTCTATCGGTTGATTTAGATACCCTCACTACTGTAGAAATTATTGAGCGAACTTTTGGTCAAGTCCGGGTACACGAACCAATTAAGGTTCAGTGCATTCGCCAGTTAATGACTGAGCATTTTGACATTGATCGCTTGTTATCTAAACTCGGCTTAACTCCCGCCGGGACATTAACTTAAAAGCACCGGAACAGAAAGAGGCAGGGGTGCAGGGAGCAGGGAGCAGGGGGAAAGACACAAACAGAGCTTATACCCCGCCCCTACTTCTGCAATTGATGTGACCTAGATATTCAGTTAATGAAGCCAACATCAGGAAAATGTAGCAATATGTAACTCAAGTTGGCTTCTCACTTACACTCTGTTTGGTAGAATAGCTGGGTTGTTTAATCTGATTACATCCCCTCTTTGAGCCAGTCAACAAACCTTACCAACCTCGATACATTAGCGCAGGAACTGGCGACCATCCAGCAAACAGGTTCTAAGCGAATCGCCTTGCTAGGTTCTCGTCATGTGCCAATTACGCATCAGAATCTCATTGAAATGATGACCTATGCCCTGGTTCTATCAGGGAATCGGGTAATCACCTCTGGGGCTACAGGGACAAACTCAGCTGCCATTAAGGGAGCAATGCGGGCTGACCCCAATTTATTGACGGTCATTTTACCCCAAAGTTTAGAACGCCAGCCCCATGAATCACGTCAGCAACTAGAGCAGGTGATGCATCTGGTAGAAAATCCCAGTAATGATAATCTGTCTTTAGCTGAAGCTAGTTATATTTGTAATAAGGAGATAGTCTCTCGCTGTCAGCAACTGATTTGTTTTGCATTTCACGACAGTCGCACTCTGCTTCAAACTTGTGGAGATGCAGAAGAACAAAGAAAAGTGGTCACGCTTTTCTACTTTGATTAAAGTGCAGTAAGTCCTCGCCCAGGTAATGATAGATATAGGAAACTGCGAATTGGTAATAGGTAGTTGGGTTAGCCAAATTACCTGTTACCTGTTAATTACTTACTATTGATTGATTTAATGATGCTATCGCAACTGCCTGTTTCTACTATTTTGTTGTATTCTATTGCTGCTGCTGCCGTTCTGATTTATTTGCCATTTCTATTGGTAGCTTATGGTCGTTTGCAGATTGGGTATGAGGCGCTGGCTACTCCTCGCGCCAAGTTTGATAAATTGCCTCCCTATGCTCAACGAGCAACTTGGGCGCATCAAAACTCCTTTGAAGCATTTATGTTATTTGCCACCGCAGCATTGATGGCTTATGTGACTGGTGTTAATTCTCCCACAGCAACAATCGCCGCGATCGCTTTTGTGGTGGCGCGTTTGCTATACTCAATTTTTTATATTTTGAATATACCTTTATTGCGATCGCTAATGTTTGGCATTGGCTCTCTTGGCTCTGCGACTCTCATCACCTTGAGCATTATTCAAGCTAATAGTTAATTGGCAAATGGGGAGTGGGGGCGGGTTGAAGCAGTGAGTCTATAAGGCAAATAAATTCTCAATAAACCCACCCATGCAGGGAATAGGAAGTAAAGAAAGAAAGCTTTTTTGACTTTTGACTTTTGACTTTCCCCCTAGAGTTCTCCAATCCAAAATCCAAAATCTAAAATCTAAAATTGTTTATGGCTTCTACATATTCTTTTGACATTGTAAGCGACTTTGACCGACAAGAATTAGTGAATACTATCGATCAAGTGGTGCGAGATATCAAAGGTCGTTATGACCTCAAAGATACTCAAACTACACTGGAATTAAACGAGAACAGCATTAATGTCAGCACTGACAGCGAGTTTACCTTAGATTCTGTTCACAACATCCTGCGGGAAAAAGCCGCCAAGCGTAACCTTTCTCAGAAAATTTTTGAGTTTGGCAAAGTTGAATCAGCTAGTGGTAATCGTGTCCGTCAAGAAATCACCCTCAAAAAAGGTATCAGTCAGGAAATCGCTAAACAAATTTCCAAATTGATTCGCGACGAATTCAAAAAAGTCCAAGCCTCAATTCAAGGTGATGCTGTGCGGGTATCAGCTAAAGCGAAGGATGACTTACAAGATGTGATGCAGCGAGTCAAACAAGAAGATTTTCCTGTCGCTTTACAATTTACCAATTACCGTTAAATCACCTATTGGCGTGACCAGCTAAAATAGTGCATGATGTTTCTCTTGTGGAACAGGTATCTTGGCTATTCTGGGGGTTAGTCAATAGCTAATTATTTGCTAACAATAGCTTATATATGCTAACAAATGCTAATATCGTGGTATGGCTTATGTACCACTACGAGAAGCAGTCAAAAAACTGGGACTGCACCCAAACACTTTAAGGAAGTACGCGGACAATGGCAAGATTGAAAGCATCAAAAACGAAGCAGGACAAAGACTTTTTAACGTTGAATCCTACCTCCGTGGTGCAACTAGAACTTCCTTTGTTTGCTACTGCCGAGTTAGTTCAACCAAACAACGAGACGACCTTGGTAGACAAATTGCCTATATGCAATCACTCTACCCAGATGCCGAAATCATCAAAGACATCGGCAGTGGAATCAACTTTAAAAGAAAGGGACTGCAAGCCTTACTGGACAGACTTATGCGGGGAGATAAGCTCACGCTTGTTGTTGCCTGTCGTGACCGACTCGCAAGGTTGGGATTCGAGCTTATTCAGTACATGGTCGAGCAAAACGGTGGACAAATCGTGGTTCTCGACAATACTGTACACTGCTCAGAATCAGAGCTTACATCGGATCTTCTCTCCATCCTCCACCTCTTCTCTTGTCGAATGCACGGACTCAGGAAGTACAGTAAAAAAATCAAGGAAGATCCGGATCTTGCTCACAACGGAGCAGAGGCGGATCGTTAAACAGTGGTTTGGTGTGTCCAGGTTTGTTTACAACACTACTGTCAAGTTGCTGCAAGACTCTAAAGTTAAGGCTAACTGGAAAGCGATTAAGACTGACATATTGAACGGACTACCAGAATGGAGTAAATCAGTCCCTTATA
>NZ_JAYGHH010000015.1:65135-98325 GCF_034931045.1 Nodularia sp. UHCC 0506 | reverse complement strand
TTAAGGTAATTGACAAAAACTAACTCAGGTTGCTACTATTTGGTATAATTGTACTAACAACAATTAGCACCATAGGGTAGAAATCCAAGGTCACGTCGCTGCGCTCCAAATTAAAAATTAAAAATTAAATACCCCACGGATAAATCCGGAGCTTGAATTAATAAGGTTTTAGATTTTAGATTTTCATTGAATTAAAAATTTAAAATAGATATTGAATTTAAACTATGAATTTTATCTTATAAAGCTTAATTAAGATGGGCAAAAATATAGTCACGGGTACGAGAATCACAAGGGTTAGTAAAGATTTTTTTTGTAGCACCAAATTCCACCATTTCACCAATCCGATTTTCATTACAATGAAAGAAAGCTGTAAAATCAGATAAGCGATGAATTTGTTGCAAGTTATGACTAATAATTACCATTGTTAATTCTGAACGCGATCGCAAACTTTGAATTAAACTCTCAACTTTCATACTAGCTGTAGGATCAAGAGCAAAACAAGGCTCATCCATCAGGATAATTTGTGGCTTAACTGCTAAAGCACGAGCAATGCAAAGTCTCTGTTGTTGACCTCCAGAAAGGTCTAAAGCCGACTTGTATAATTTATTTTTCAGTTCTTCCCAGAGGTCAGCATCTTTAATAGCAGATTCTACAATTGCGTCTAATTCTGCTTTTGGATGCCACCCCAATATTTTTACGCCATACGCCACATTATCGTAAACACTCATAGGAAAAAGATTCGGCTTAGGCAGTACCATGCTCACTTGCCGGCGCAGTCGATTTAAGTTTACCCGACGCTCATAAATATTTTGATTAAAAAATTCTACCCTGCCTTCAACCTGTACTTTCGCTTCTAATTCAATTATGCGATTTAGGCATTTAATAAAAGTAGACTTCCCACAACCACTAGGCCCTATAATGGCAGTTACTTTGCTCTGATAAATATCCATTGAGATATTTTCAAATATCTTTTGAGTATTGTAGTAAAAGCTGAGATTTTTAACTTTTATGGCGGGAACTAGTTTATTCATGCTCAAAAAATTATACAACAGATATTAACTAAACGAAGCATAAAAATAAGTATTCCGGTTTTGTTATTTGTAAAGTCAATATAGATTCGTCATAACTCCGAATAAAGGAAGCTATTACTCATTAATTTATGACTACCCAGCGTCAAAATAAATGCTCGTTCTGGCATCGTTTAATTAAAAGTTATTTTTTACTTTTAAATCAGGTTAAAATAAATTAAATAACATTAGAAAACTTTATTATCACCTCATTAATTTTGGTTGAAACGGTATATTTATTACATTAAATTTCTATCTGATTATCCCATTGCTTGAGAATTCTGTCAGAAAGATAATAATTTTTTTGGGTTCAGTCCATAAATACACGGATATTTGCTGAATGTCTTAGTGTGCAGTTAGGCTGCTAAAATGCGATCGCTTCATTTTTAACCGAGATGTAGGCAGATATAGATTATGTTCCAACAATAACAGCTTGCCGTAAATTTAAGTATTATTTGTATAAATTATATAATTTCTTTAAAAATGTATTGCAAAGAATCTTAATATATTTAAACGCATATAAGCACCAAGTAATTTTTTAATTCTATAAATACATAGGAATCCGGTTTGGTTTCTGTAGCTTGCATGGGGTAGCCATATTTACTCGTAGAGGTAAGGAGCAGGGAACAGGTAATTGAGCAGTTGCTTAATTTTCACGAATCCAGAGCGCTAGACCACCTCCACGACCACGAGCTGCAATACAATCTTCTGTAACCAAAAAGAAAGCAAAAAAAGGTAGTTTAGCTATAGACTGATCATAAAAATCCTCAGTTTGAACCTTACCAGAGCGAATCGGCTGATTGTAGACCATACGACCAAAAAGGCTCAAAAGTAGATAGTTAAAGTCAAATGCTAATAAATTTTTCTTGCCTAAATATTGGGCTGGCCCCGTAAGCTGCAACAACAATGGGCCTAATTGTACCTGATTGCCAATATCGCCTTTAGTTGCATTCTGGTCTAAAGTAGCACTAAAAGAAATTTGGACGGCGACAAATTTTGGCACATACAAACCCTTCCCCAAGATAATTCCACCTCGCTGTCTAGCTTTTTTAGTCCCAGTAGCAAAGCAAAGTTGCCATTTGCCCAGCAGCGATTCTAAGGGATATGTCAGGCGTTGTTGTTTAGCAGCTTTTTCTGCTTGTAATAAGGCATTTACAACTGTTTCCGATGTGGGGCGCGCGCTCCCTTGTCCGCGATATGCAGCCACTACTTGCAATAGGGTGGATGTAAAATCAGTCATTTAGTATATTTCTATGAAGCATTTTTTAAATGGCTTGAAATTATAGCACAATAGAGTAACAAGTTTTATCCAAATCTTGGTTGCTGGTAACTCAACGAAATTGTCTTTGGTGTGGTTTGGGTAGAGTGCAACTGATAACTCCACTTGCTGACCTGTAGACGTTGCGAGGTAACAATATGGATACTAACAAAATCCTGAATCTTTATGCAGCAGGAGAACGCACATTTAATAGAGCCAATTTACATCAAATAAATCTTTGTGCTGTGGACTTGAGTGGTGCTAATTTTATTGAAGCTGATTTGAGTGGTGCTAATTTGACTCAAGCGAATTTGAGTGGATGTAACTTTAGTCGGGCAAATCTCACTGATGCTGACCTGAGTGGTGCAAACTTGAAGAGTGCAAACTTGAGTGAGGTCAACTTAATAGGCGCTGACTTGATTAGAGTCAACCTAGAGGAGAGTAACTTAAGTCGTGCAGATTTGCGGAGTGCAAATTTAGAAATTGCCAATTTGGTAGATGCAAACTTGAGTGAGGCGGAAATGAGTGGGGCAAACTTAAGAAATGCTAATCTCAGGAAGTCCAATTTAATGGGTTGCAATATCAATGAAGCAGAACTCAATGGTGCAGACTTAACAGGAGCAATCATCACTGAGCCAGAGAAATACGAAGAAATATTCCATATAGGAATATCTCATAAATGGGTTACTTGGGCTGGTAGTTATGTAAGGTGCTGAGTGCTGTGTATAAGAGGATGTTTGTAAAGTCTTTCGAGAAGGCTGTCTGTGCGGGTTAAAGACCTTGATTTTTCATCTGAGTTGACAAACTTGGTAGGGACATAACATTTGTTGTGTCCCTGGTCATAAATCCTAATAAACTAAAGGTGCTATACCGCGCATCTGACGCAAAGCATTGATACACTGTGGACAATCACAATTAAATAAATTAACTGCCATATCACTCTCCTCGATATTAAAGGCTAACAAAGTATCTTCGTTTTCACCAGAAAGCTCAATTTCAGGTTTATATTCAGGGATTTGAGCCAATACGGAAGCTCTAGCACACACTGGTCGCCATATATGTTGATTCTGGACACAGGTAAGTTTGTCTGTGTTTTTTGTTTCTGGTTCGGCCGCTTGTGCCTGATTTGCCATGACTCCCATAGAAAGTATAGAACTCACTAGCATAGGAGTGGAAAGCAAACTAAGTAGAGTTTTTTTGTTCATGAGATTTCCTTACAAAACAATCCTGACTGCTCACATTACCCGATTAAATCTTACGATTCAAGTAAATGTCTATCAGGAATGCTAATGATTTGTACTATCAGATTGATAGATTAAAGTCATGCCTAGTTCCTGTAATTCATGATGAATGCGATCGCTTGCGGCGAAATTCTTGGCTTTACGGGCTGTTTATCGCTGCTGAATCCAAGTTTGAATTTTCAGGTCATTTCACCGGCTAGAGGGGATGCTGGGAGCTTCTGGTTGAGTTTACATACCCAAAACTTGCCCGGTCTAAAGCCCGAAATTTGCAACTATTCTTTTTCCGGGGTTTTCAACCTACACCCGATAAATTTTGACCCCTAAAACTTTTCCTTAACGGGTGCAATATCTGAGTTAACCTTTAGAAACAGCCGCACAAGTTAACTGTGTTTGTGGTGGTGCGCTAGATTGTGCTGCAATTAACTCGATTTGACCTTGGTTATTACGTCGCCAGGAAGTAGCTGGGATAAGTTTCGTGGGAGATACACGGATTTGGGCTTGTACTGATTCTGATGTCCTGTATGCAGAGATGTCACGAACATCAGACCAAACACGATCGCTTGTTATTTCTTGAGTGGGATTTTGCGGTATTCCACCTCTACCAGTAACCACAAAACTACTACCAGTACTATCAGCACAACCACTGGTAATTTGCTGTGATGAGTCTACTAAATTTACAGGTAATTCCACTAAACCAGAATTGGCATCAACTCCGGGGGTAGTGATTTGTACTGTCCCATTCACACCAAACTCGGAACTAGCAGTAATGTCATTGCGGGGAGTAAGATTGTTGCGAAACTCTAAACCCAAAATGCTATTAGTGGTGATGTTAATATTACCTCCACGACCCCGTACAGCATTGGCAATGATATCGCTATTACCAGAACCTATGACAAATGGGGTGTTGATATTAATGTTACCACCATCTCCTGTCCCACCAGCTTCGGCGTTGAGAATACCGCGATCGCTCAGGCGCAAAAACTCAGATAGCTTTAACACTAAGTTACCGCCATCACTAGCAACAGTAGAGGCGTTGATTTGAGCATTTTGATTGAGAATGAGCGATCGCCCGGTAATCTCCACAGTTCCACCATCACCAGTTCCCGTACTGCGGCTGGTAATTTGCGAGCCAGTTTGCAAGTTAATGTGATCACGGGCGGTAATGCTTAAGTTCCCTGCTTTTCCCAATTGGGATGCCGCCGTAGAAATTAAGGCATTGTCGATTAAATTTAAGGTGCTAGTCTTAAGTTTAATTATGCCACTGTCACCTTGACCCAAAGATTGGCTATTGATGCTGCTTTGAGTGATAGCGATCGCATTAGCCGAGACATCTATTGCACCTGCATTCCCAATACCTGTAGTGTTGCTAGATACAATACTTTGATTGTTGAGTTGTAAAGTGCCTGTATTCAGTGTAATTTCACCGCCATTACCCCTACTACTTGTACTCGCTGAGAGTGTGCTATGATCAAGCTCCAAGGTGTTAGCTGCATTCAGCTTGATACCTCCGGCATTGCCACTTTCAGATAAAGATTGACTACTAATACTACTTTGATTAAGTGCGATCGCATTAGCCGAGACATCTATTGCACCTGCATTACCAATGCCTGTTGTATTGCTAGATAGGTTACTTTGATTATTAAGTTGTAAGCGTCCAGTCTTAACTGCGATCTGCCCACCTTTGCCACTGTTACTGGTACTTGCAAAGAGGTTGCTATTGTCCAGAGTCAAGGTGTTAGCCACATTCAGATCGATGTCTCCAGCATTGCCACCTCCAGATGTGGAGGAGTTGATAGAACTGCCATTCAGGAGGCTGAAGTCACCAGTGTTAATATTTACATTCCCGGCTTTTCCCTTAGCACTTGTGCTGCTCAGAATTTGACTTTGAATGAAAGTTAATAGACCTGGACTGGTGAAGGTAACATTCCCTGCGGAGTCACTGCCTTTAGCGTCGCTTTCAATCTTGCTGTTAGTTAGGCTGAGATTCCCAACACTACGAATGCTAACATCCCCTGATCGTCCTGTTCCGTCAGTTTGAATAGTGATTACGCCTGTAATTGGAGTTTCCACGGTTACTGGTTTACTCGTCAGGATGGCAAGATCGGCGATCGCCAAATCTTCCCGCCCAATAATCCACACATTTCCTGCCTCAGCAGAAGAGGATGTTGTTAGTAGTGTCAATCCAGATATCTGATTTTGTGCATCTAAGGAGATAGATCCACCATTTTTTGCAGTTCCTTGGGATGCAACGGAAAAAGTATGCAAGCTGCTGCCGTTGCCCAGAATATCCCCATTTTTTGCAGTCAGATTGATATCGCCGGCATTTTCACTATTCCCTACTGTTGAGTAAGAAAATGAGTAGAAATTGCTCTGGTTAGAGAGGATGCCATCGGTTGCAGTCAAATTTATATCGCCACTATTGCCACTATTTCCTCCTTGTGTGTAGGACAAGGATAATAATTGGTTCTGGTTAGAGAGATTGCCATTGGTTGCAGTCAGATTGATATCGCCACTATCGCCACTATTACCGCTATTGCCACTATTTTCTACTGTTGAGTGGGACAAGGAGAACAATACGCCCTGGTTGACGAGGTTGCCATTGGTTGCAGTCAGATTGATATTGCCACCATTGCCACTATTTTTTCCTGATAAAGACCAAGAGGACAAATCCCCCTGGTTGACGAGGTTGCCATTGGTTGCAGTCAAGGTGATATTGCCGCCATTGCTGCTATTCCCTTGTGTTGACACGGAATTAGATGACAAACGGCTCTCGTTGAAGAGGTTGCCATTGGTTGTACTCAAGACGATATCGCCGGCATTGCCGCTAGTCCCTTGTGATGACTGGGCATCAGATGACACATTGCCCTTGACAGAAATATCGCCATTATTTGTGGAAAGAGTAATTGCACCGCCATTTCCAGTTGTATCAGGAATGCTTAATACGGATGAAGATAAGTTGCCATTAACAAAAATATCGCCATTATTTGTGGAAAGAGTAATTGCACCGCCATTTCCACTTCTACCAGCAATGCTGAATGAGGATGAAAATAAGTCACCATTGACAGAAATATTGCCGTTAGCTGTGGAAAAAGCGATCGCGCCTCCATTCCCACTTGTACCTCGGCTAAATGTTAATGAAGATAAGTCACCATTGACAGAAATATCGCCGTTAGTTGTGGAAACTGCGATCGCTCCTCCATTTCCACTATTACCAAAAAACGACAAAGACGAGGAATTCAAGTTGCCCGTGATAATATCGCCAGCAGCATTCAGGGTAATTGAACCACCATCTCCCCCTGTTGTATTTGATGTGTTGATACTGCTCACCCTAATACTTCCCAGAGGCAAATCTGCTACTGTCCCCGTTGTGAACCCCAGTTGTGGCAAATTGGCAGTAGGAACTGATGCCACCCCTGCCCGCAAAATCGCCGCAGGTTGAGTTGTGAGTGTGATATAGTCTGGGTCACTGCTGGGAACGCTCACATCAGGGCCGGTAATGACAATATTACCCCCCTCAATACTCCCTGTTGCCTCCACCTTTAATGCTACCCCTGTGTAGTCACCAAACACCACATCCCCATTAGCATAAATTATCGGGTCAAACAGACTAACAAACTTCCCTGGAGTCCCTGCTAAAGTCTGCAATGATATATTGCCACCACTAATAAAATGTGCATCTCCAGAAATATTCCCATTGCTAATTAAACTCAGATTACCCCCACTCTGAAGTGCTGCCACAGGATGACTCAGAGCCAGGATATCAATACCCTGATTTCCTTGAATTGTTAAATTTCTACCTGCTTGGGCGAGAAATGGAGTCGTGACAGTATCCCTAATTTGCACTGTATCTTGAGTCTTGAGGGTCAAATCTCTTCCCGCTACTAGTTGTCCTTGCAAGTCCAGGCTACCCGCTTCCAAACTCAAGTCTTGTCCTGCGGTGAGATGACTTTCTACTCGAATTGGTGCGGAATTCTGCCCCATCTGTAACCCAATCGGCACACTCATTGTTAGCAATGGCATACTAATCTCATTGACTGCACTAAATTCCGTTGCATCAGCAAATTTAATGCTATTGGCAGTTGTGGCGACAAATGAACCGCCAATATTTAAGCTGGCATTTTGCCCAAAAATGATGCCGGCTGGGTTGAGTAAGAATAAATTAGCACTCCCATTAGCACTAATTGAACCATCAATATAAGAAGTATTACCACCTGTCACCCGACTAAAAATATTTTGAATATCAGCAGCATTTTGAAATGATGCCGAGCCGTTATTGGGAATCGAGAACTGGCTGAAGCTATGAAATAAATTATTGCCGACACGAGTGCCATTAATAATGTTATAATTATTACTACCATTCACGGTAGTATTGAGAGTATTATCGGGAGTTACTTGCCCGTAAACACCAGTGTTATAAACAGCAGATATGTAGATTGCACCAAGAAAGCTAAACCCAATAAAAGTTAATTTCATAAATGAATTGCTGATTTTTTATACATTACTTATTCTTCCCCTTTAAGAAAGTTTTCTAACATCTATAATAAGTACACCAGCACAGGTTAATACTTGTTGTGTCTGAGTCGGAGATTTATTTGCAACAAACTCAGGGTCTTGGCAACTTTTCACCACTTGCAAAACTATATATAGTAGTCCTATATATCAAGCCTTTCACTTTTATGTTAAGTCTCTTATTTCTTGGTTCAGAAAGATGTGGGTAATGGATAGCCTAGCAGGAAAGGGGGAGAGGAGTTAGGTTTCGCGTTAGCCTGTCTACATAACGTGAAAAGTCAGATCAAGTTATTTGTTAAAATTTAACTAGTACAGCACGGCGTAAATAGAATAACTATCAGAAATCAATAAAAAGCCGATAAAGTTAGATTTTTGACTTTTGACTTTTGACTTCCGCCTTGCGGTGCTAGACTTTTGGTCGCACCCATATTTGATGACTTTGAACTCTCTAATTCCCGATACAGCGCTTTCAGTAACTGGATTAACTGACTATATCCGCTTACTCTTAGAACAAGATGATCAATTACGCCAAGTTTGGGTAACTGGGGAAGTTTCCAGTGCTAACAACCATCGCAGTGGCTTATTTTTTACCCTACAAGACCCAGAGGGGACAGCCGGGATTAAGTGTGTGGTCTGGAAAAGTCAAATTCCTAAACTCGCCCAAATCCCAATTACTGGTGAGCAATTAATTATTTTAGGTAGCATCAGAGTCTACCCGCAACGAGGAGAGTATCAATTATCTGTTTGGCAAGCTATACCTGCTGGTGCTGGTTTACAGGCACTACGCTATCAACAATTAAAAAACCGCTTGCTGGCTGAGGGTTTATTTGATCTAGAACGCAAACGTTCTTTACCTCCACATCCTCAAACTATTGCTGTGGTAACATCACCCACTGCGGCAGCTTGGGGCGATATTCAAAAAACTCTGAAGCAAAGATATCCAGGTTTACACGTCTTATTTTCTCCTGCTACGGTGCAGGGTGAGCAAGCACCAGATTCTATAGTTAAGGCGATTAATCTGGTAAATCGTGATGGTCGCGCCCAGGTGCTAATTTTATCACGGGGTGGTGGTGCGGTGGAAGAGTTGGCTTGCTTTAATGATGAACGGGTGGTCAGGGCTGTTGCGACTTGTTCTATCCCGGTAATTACTGGTATTGGTCATCAACGAGATGAGTCTTTGGTCGATTTGGTTGCAGATGCTTGTGTACATACACCAACGGCGGCGGCGGAAACTGTGGTTCCATCACTGGCAGAGTTGTATATTCAGCATCGGCAAAGGATAGTTGCGCTACGTGAGGCGGTAGGGGAATTTACGGGAGCGGCTGAGGATAAATTGCAAAATTTACGCGATCGCTTGCGGCATTTAAGGTTAGATAGAAAGGTGCAGCAGGAGATGCAACAACTGAATTGGAAAAAACAACAATTGATACAAGTAACACTGGGGCGATCGCACCAAGCCCAGCAACGGTTAGAATTGTTACGGGAAAAATTAGCTAGTCTTGATCCCAAAGCGGTATTACAGCGTGGTTATGCTGTGGTCAGGCGGGAAAATGGCGAAATAGCTCGTTCTGCGGCTGAGTTGGCTGTGGGGGAAGATTTATTGATTCAGTTGGGGCAGGGGGAGGTTAAAGTTAAAGTGATGGTAAATAACATAGACGCGTCAGCGTACCACAGAGGCGCAGAGGACACAGAGAATTGAATGGTTAAGCGTAAGGATGCTTCGAGTTCTGATTCAATGGTGGGTTGGAATTATGAGGGAAAGGTGGTGGAAATAGAACAAATTATCGCTCGCATTGAGGCGGGTGAGTTGGATTTGGAGGACGTGTTTGAGCAGTTTTCTACTGCTGTTGAGTCTTTGCGTCAGTGTGAAAGCTTTTTGCAACAGCGACAGCAACAGGTGAATCTGTTAATTGAAACTTTGAGTGATGAGTAACAGTAGGGGTGGATATGGCTACACCACACAAACTATCATAGATATGATTCATTTTGAACGGGTATATATATTTAGTCAACCCGCCCCTACAACTGAAAATAATTAACATTTGCTGCCATTTAGAAAAACTTTAGCTTTCTCTATTCATAGGTTTTTTGGTACTCCAAACTTGTTCAAATTCGTCTTTGGTAATGCCAAACTCTTGAATATCGTCTTCACCTAAAGGTTTATCACATAACATTCCATGATTATCTGCAAAATGGCTACCGTCGTAAAACAAGACATTGCCATTTTCATAAACTTCTATTTGTCTGACAGCACATAAATCATAGCCAACTTCCATAAAATATGTACTTGTACCCCAAGTATCATACTCACCGCCTAGTGATTCATCCCAGAACCATTTACAATATTTCTTTAACTTTCTTGATAGAGACATAATTTCTTTACTCCTATAAGGGATTGTTACCTTGAAGCTACTCTATGAGAATAGGCTTTTCGGATATCTAGATGAAGGTATTGGTAAAAGTTAAGTGCAGCAAAATAATCTTGTCAGGTAACGCACTATCAAAACTCCATGACTATCAATATTAGTTTTACGCCTTGAGATTACTTTTTCTAAATAATTCTTGGATACATTTGCCAGAGTCAGCGTTCACAGCGACAATTTTATTTTACCCTCTGATTCTCAACGGGTAGACCATTATTGTAACGCAGGATCTCACGGACTTCCATTAAAATTATGCCCAACATATTTTTCCCGCTACCATCATATCCACAACCCCAATAGTAATCGATAGGTGAGTTTTCCACGATTTCTTCCTGATTTGTGGCTAGTAATATTTCCCTAATATCTTGATGGGTTTCAAATTTACGTAGCACCGCTTTTCGCATTATATCATCTTTAACTATTCCCCAATCGGAGCGTAAAGGACGGCTTCTGTCACGTCCCATTTTTGCGGCATCTTTAGGAGTTTTAACTAAGCGAATTTTTTCTACATGGAATGTACCAATAAATTTTTGTGCTTGAAAATAATGTTCACTGGTATACCAATACAAATTATCCAACTCAAAACCGTGGGGCGAAAAGTTGGAGAAACAACCATATTGTTCATGTACACTGTAGAAGTAGATTGTCATATAGGTTATTTATACTTTTATTGGTAAGTTAATTATAAATTCCGTACCTTTTTCTAATTCTGATAGTACTTCTATTTTACCTTTGTGTTCATCAATTATCTGATAACAGATACTTAACCCTAATCCAGTACCTTTACCTACTGGTTTAGTTGTAAAAAAAGGATTAAATAATTTATTTCTAATTTCTGGTGAAATTCCCGAACCATTATCTTTGATTCGTATTTGAATATGATTAGCGTCTAAGCTTAATGTGTATATAGTAATCTGTTTTTCTGGGTTATTTTTTTGTTCAATTAGCACATCTATAGCGTTACTGATAATATTCATAAATACTTGATTTAATTGGGCTGGGTAACACTCCACTAAAGGCAATTCCCCATAATTTTTAATTACTGCTATTTCATGATTAATTTTATGATTAAGAATTAAGAGAGTGTTATCAATTCCTTCATGAATATTTACTTCTTTTATAGGTGCTTGATCTAAGCGGGAAAAATTACGCAAAGATAAAACAATTGCTCGAATACGTTGAGCGCCTATTTTCATAGAATTAAGGAGGCTGGATAAATCCTTGGTAATAAAAACTAAATCTATTTCTTCAATTTTTTTGGCAATTATCCAACTTGGTTCTGGATACTCTTGCTGATATAAATCTATTAAAATTAATAAATCTTGAATATAGTCATTGGCACATTGAATATTACCATAAATAAAATTAACTGGGTTATTTACTTCATGGGCAATACCTGCTACCATCTCTCCCAGAGAAGACATTTTTTCTGTTTGGATTAATTGTCCTTGGGTTTCTTTTAGGTCTTGTAATATTTTTTGTAGTTCCTCAGTACGTCTTTCTACTCGTTGCTCTAAATTTTGCCGTGCTAGTTCTAATTCTTGAGTGCGTTCTTCTACCCGTTGCTCTAAATTTTCACGTGCTATTTCTAACTCTTTTGTATAAGTTCCAACCCACTCGACTAATTGATTTAGAGAAGTAGCTAAAGTCCCAACTTCGTCCTGACTATTAATATTAGTTCTTAGTTGAAAATTTGATTCTTGGGTAATTCTCCTGGCAACATTAGTTACTATTTGTAAAGGATGTGCAATTACCCTACTGTTATACATTGCCAGTGCTGCGGCAATTCCACCTGACAGCAACATACCAGCCAAAATCACCTTTATTCGTGATTTTTGAGATTCTTCAAAGCGAGTATGTGCTTGTTGTTTATAAATCTTGGCATGACCTATAACTAAAATTAGTTGATCTGAAAGTTGATCGAATTGTAAACTGATATTCAAGTATTGTTCTTTCTTGAGTAAATTTATTAAATCTGTACTATGAGAATTAACCATTTTATTGGAAAAGTGATTTTTCTCAACTTCTTGCCAAAAAGAATTTACTATTTGACTATATGATTGTGTTGTTGAATAATAGTTCTCTATAAGAGAATTAAATTCTATTTTATCTATGACTAAATCTTGGGGATGAGCATCAATAAATGTCTTGATTTCAGCTAAATTTTTGTTGATTCTAATTAGTTGATTGTCAAATTGATTCTTTTCAAATTCAAACCAAATTGAATTTTCCAAAACAGTAGCTAAACGTTGGGGATGGAGTCTAATTCTAGTGACAGAATTTTCTAAATCTTTTAACAAAGATTGCTGTTGATAAGATAAATTTAACTGTCTATAAGCATACATTTCATTATGATATACAAGCAGTAACCCACTTGTAGTACCGATAAAAGAAATGCCAATTGCTACAGTATAGCCATAACTAATTTTTTGGGCGATATTCCAGCGATTACTGAGATGATGTAGCCAGGCAAATCTTTTTTTGAATTCCTTCTTATACTCTATAAACATTAATTTATGTTTAGCTTGGTTAGAGAAAATGCCCTTGCCCTATTTTTTTGTAAACTTCACGAATGATGTTATAGTCAGCATCGTTAGCTGGCACAAATCTTGAACCTTGATAAGATTGGTTGACTGTGGTTAGCAGCAGACTATCAAGTAGTTTATCGTGATTTTCCAGCATACGCGATCGCACATTTTCTATAAAACTAGGTGCTAATTGGTTATTCATCACAAATACATCACTAGGGAGCAATTCTCCTTGAGCAATGATCGAAAAATCTTTCTCCGATAAACCTTCAGATTCTAAGAGTATTTTGTATGTATCCCATGCAATTGTCCAGGCATCCACTTCACCTTTTTTAAGAGCTTGTATTCCCTGATTACCTAACATAATCATCTTGACATCATTATAGGGATCTAATCCAGCATCCATCAGCATCTTTGTCGGAGCCAAATGTCCAGAAGTTGAACCTATTTTTCCCATGCCAATTGTTTTGCCTTTGAGTTGTGCTAAGGATTTAATTTTGCTATCAGCGCGGACAAGAATTATCGGATAATAATTATGCCGTTGGATAGAAATAATCGGAATAGCCTTAGCACGAGAATGAAAAATTACATATTCTGAGGGCCCAGCTAAAACAATGTTTACCTGACCTAATTGCAATGCTGGTGCTGCTGCTGTCCGATTTTCGACGGGAAAAAACTCAATTGGTATGCCTAATACTTGTTCTAAGGTAGTACGAAAGGCTCCATAGTCCCTCTGTAAGTTCTCCATGCCCACAGCATCCGCAACTGCAAATTTGAGATGATTAGATGTAGAATTGTTTGAATTATAGGAACTGCTTTCGACAGGGTTAACACCTACTGCACAACCGCCAATAGACCAGATAAAATTACAAATTAATTTACGTCTTTTCATAAATTTTAGTAATTTTAATAATTGTGCTTTGGGCGCATTTTTATAAATATCACTTCCATCGTATGATTTTTTATTTATATTTTCTACTGTAAAAATACTGAGACAATTTAACTTTCTCAGAGAATTTCAGAGGAAAATATTATTTTTTAGAAGATTTGACCAAGGTTAAGAACAGGTTATGAAATAAACAAGAAAATAGCCAAAACATTGCTGTGGGATGATGATTACACCATATACCGATCATCCTTCCGAAATGGCAATATTGATCAACCTAAAAAATCATGATTTTTCACTAGCAGCTAATTCTCTCGGTTCATAGTAACGGCAAGTCTGACAGGGACCACTGGGGTTAACAGCACAGCGTATATAGCCAGACCGAGCATTAAATTTGCAACTGATATCACCAATGAGATAACCTACACCTTCTAAATAATAGCGATCGCCTTCGGTGGGTCTGATTAAATCTCTTGTCCGTCTACCTGAAAAATTTGTGGCTACTTGTCTCATCCGCAGACGTGACCGCGAATGGGTTTTACGGATTACCCACAGAGAAAATAAAGACGGTAATAAACCAACGGTAATCACTAAAAGTGTCTTCAACACCTGAACTCTACCTCTTTGACGCTGATTACTATTTACTGATGTTACACAGCATTTCCCCACGGGGAAAATTGTTCGTAGATTTTAATGACAGACTGGCATCTGGTAACTTTGAGAAAGAGGAACTCAAGAACTTCTATCAGCTTAACTATTGCAAACTAACTGATAAAGTATTTTCAGGTGCTAATTGACAAGTCAGCACCAGCGATCGCAGGAGGCGAAAAATGGCTTTAGCTGAGTTAAGAATTGTGTTGGTGGAACCGGCGGGACCGATGAATGTCGGGTCAATCGCTAGGGCCATGAAAAATTTTGGTTTACATAATTTAGTATTAGTTAATCCCCAATGTGATCCGGTGGCGGAAGAAGCCTTGAAAATGGCAGTTCATGCCAAAGAAATTTTAAAATCGGCGGTATTGGTGAAAACATTACCAGAAGCATTACAAGGGTGTGTCCGCGCGATCGCCACTACAGCTCGTGTGCGTGATTGGCAAACACCTTTAGAAAGCCCCCGCACTGCCCTACCTTGGTTACTAGAGTTACCAGAGTCACCGGCCGCCCTGATTTTTGGCAGAGAAGACCGGGGTTTAAGTAATGAAGAATTAAATTATGCCCAGCGATTTGTTCGCATTCCCACCAGTGACAATTACGCATCCCTGAATTTAGCTTCAGCCGTAGCTATCTGCTGTTATGAACTGGCACAATATACAGCACCACCAACAACGCCACCCCCCAGTCAAACTGAACTAGCATCTTTAGATATTCTGGAAACTTACTACCAGCAATTAGAATCTTTACTACTAGATATTGGTTATTTACATCCACATACAGCCTTGACTCGTATGGCTAAATTTCGACAATTGTATAATCGCGCTCACCTGCAAACAAAGGAAGTAGCTATGCTGCGAGGCATTGTCAGACAAATAGAGTGGGCGCTTAAAAATCAAGGTAATCATCAAAACTTGTAATTTATCGTTAATATGTACGAAATTAACCCCCCAAAAATAGTTAATATGCCTTAAACTAAACACAAAAAGGCTACTGAGTGAGTTTTGGGTCGGGAGTCTGCTGGAACACATTCGAGTGGGTCACAAGGAGTAACAGTGTCAGAATCAAGTGACAAACTAAAAAATTTTTCGCGGCGTGAACCCACAAACCGTCGTCCGCGTCAAAGTAAAGGCCAAAAAGTGGGCAAGAAAAAAGTTAAAGTACCCAATCAGTCCCAGCGTCCTACCAAACCAGAAGTAGCTTTAACGCGGGTTAATCATCATCTGATTCCTCCTATGCCTACTGGGGTCAGGAGGTCAAAACCAAGGCTAGTCATGCCAGCAGCCGTGAAACCCATTGGGTATATGAATGCGACAATCCCAACCTTTAATCCCAACACAGTCAAATACAGGACTGTGCGGGTACAGAAGCAAGCAATGCCAAAAGTTGGTAGACGAATGTCGCGCAAAACTCGGTTAAAGCCAATGGCTAGAACCATGTTATATGCTCTACGTTTATTGATTGTGGGAATTGGTCTGGGTGCGATTGTGGGAACAATTTTATCAGTCTTCGACCCTGCGACTCGGATACCCAGCAATTCGGCGGTATCATCCCAGAATGGGGGAACTAATCAACAAAATATCCCCAATCCATCTGCCGGTTTATACTTGTCCCAGGAAATTGCCCCCTTGAAAGTTGCCGTACAAAATTTAGCCGCGGCCAACCCCAATCTGACACCTGGCGTTTTCTTTTTAGATTTAGAAACTGGTGGCTATGTAGATGTGAATAGCACCGTCAGTTTCTCTGCGGCTAGTACAATCAAAGTGCCAATTCTGATCGCCTTTTTCCAAGATGTGGATGCTGGTAAAATCCGCCTGGATGAAATGCTGACGATGGAACAAGATATGGTGGCTAGTGGTTCGGGAAATCTGCAATACCAAAAGGTGGGAACCCAGTACACCGCCCTGGAAATTGCGACTCTCATGAGTACAGCCAGCGATAACACAGCCACTAATATGGTGATTGCCCGATTAGGAGGGATGGAAGTGCTAAATCAGCGTTTTCAAAGCTGGGGATTGTCAGCTACAGCAATTCGTAATCCCCTGCCAGATTTAGCCGGAACCAACACCACCAGCCCCAGGGAATTGGGGACTTTGATGGCTATGCTCAATCAGGGAAATTTAGTGAGTATGCGATCGCGGGATCTGATCCTTGATATTATGCGCCGTACAGAGCGAGATCATCTCCTACCTTCTGGCTTAGGTACTGGCGCAAGAATAAACCATAAAACAGGCGATATTGCCACTATGTTGGGTGACGTGGGTTTGATTGATATTCCCACCGGCAAGCGCTACATCGCGGCTGTCATGGTACAACGCCCCAACAATGATCCTATGGCCGAAAAACTAATTAGCTCAATTTCTCAGGCTGCTTACCAACAATTTAGCCAGAATGCTCCACCCAATCCAGTGATGAATCCCGCAGCACCTAATAACTTGGGTAACACTATCATCCCCAATAGTACTCCAGCCCCATTCTCAACCCCAGAAAATTTTCCCTCAAGATAAGTTGTTCAGAAAATTTGGGGATACCTGTTACCTCTATTCCCTATTCCCTACCTCCATGACAAAACTTTTATGCCTAACAGCACGCTACGCGAACAGCAAACCTGATCTAAGAAAGTTGTGAAAGTAAGTAGGCGTAAAACGCCAAAAGCTTCTAAGCTAATTGCAGATATTTGACATGACTGCAATCAGGATTAGGAGTAGCTGCTATGCCGACAATTCATTTAGTGGATGGTGAAAAGGGTGGAGTAGGAAAATCTTTACTCACCAGGACAATGATTCAATATTGTCTAGATAAAAGAATACCGTTTGTACCCGTGGAAACTGATAGGTCTAATCCTGATGTAGCTGGTGTGTATAAAGGAATATGCCAGTATGCAGTATTTACTGAAGATGAACGCCACGCTGATAAAGCTGATAAAATCTTCGAGATGGCTATGTCTAAGCCAGTAATTGTGAATTTAGCTGCTCAATCCCATCGAGCTGTTAAAGGCTGGATTGAGAGAAATTTATTAATTGAATTAGGGCGTTGTGAGGGAGTGAGTTTTTGCAAGTGGTTTGTATCCACTGGCGGATATGACAGCCTAAATCTGTTTGTTCAGTCAGTCAATAGCTACGGTGATCATATTCCTCATATTTTAGTCAGAAATTTAGGGCTATGCGATAATTGGGAACACGTTGATTCTGATCCTAATATTCAAAATTTAGTCACACAACACAACATAAAAGTTGTTGATTTTCCCAAACTGGCATATAAAGAGAGAAATATCATTGACCAACATCGTCTAACTTTTGCGGAAGCACGAGAGTATAAAGAATTTGGAATGCTGGGTAAACAAAGAGTTGTACAATTTCTCAAACTTGCTTATTCTTCTTTTGAAAAAGTAGGGATTTGGCATGAAGAAGTTAAATAGAAAAGCACTGTAACTGTTTTTATTCCCAAGTTGCAGCATCTTTTAATACAGCCGGAATTTCCCCTTGTGATAGGGGAAACTCCAACAAAGTTTCTTTATAACCCAAATACCCAGACTCAGCGAAAGACAGCAGCATTCTTCCCAGCGCCAGCCATACCTCTGGTTCATATTCCCAATCACGATAACGGGAAGCTCGACCAGCAATTGAACGTAGCGCCCAAAAATATGAATTCCTCACCACAGACCCACCTTTTTTAAACGCTGGTAAGTCCTCATGGTTAAGAAAAAGGATTGTATCTTCAATTCTGGCTCTCATTCCGCCATTATAATTCATTGGGGTAAATTAACGGCATCCCGATTTTACAGGAGAGAGAGGACTGAAGTCCTCACTACGAACCATTACAAATTTGAGGTTAAACCCACACGGAAAGTTAAGCCAGGACTGTAGATGCGATTCACTCGTTCATATTGCTCACCGAGTAAATTTTCTACATAAACCGTCAGTCCCAAGTTACGTGTTACAGGAATCCGACCACTCAAATCTAAATTTAAGAAAGCAGGCGCAAAATTTCGGCTCGTTTCACCAGGAACATTAAAAAAGGCTCGGCGAGTTCCACTGTTATAGGTAACATACAAATTAGCGTTCCAGCCGGAATTTTGATAACCTACACCAGCTTGAGCGACAGAATAAGGAATAAAACCTAATTGTAACCCTGCTTCTGTGCCTGTTTTAATTTGAGCATCTGTATAAGTATAGTTAAGAAACGTTGACCAGCCCTTAGCAATCTGGAATCGGAATGCGGCTTCTAAACCATTAGTATTTACTAAACCAATATTTTCCCATCTGCCGGCAATGATTCCCAGGCGATTATCTAAACTACTGCCAAAATAAGTAAACTGTCCAATTAAATTATTTGTCAGTTTAACATCCACTCCCGCAGTCCAAGATGAACCTGTTTCTGGTATTAAATCAGGGTTTTGTTCCCAACCGTGAACGGTATCATAAACATATAATTGGTCTAACCCAGGATTACGCTGTCCCCCAGCCCAACTTCCCCGCATGGCTACGCTTGGTGAAAGGGCATAACGTATGCCAGCGCTAGGGTTGAGATAATTACCAAACTCTCCATCAAAGCTTTGTCTTAAGCCTAAATTAACCTGGAAATTATCACTAATATTTAAAGTATTTACAGCAAACAATGCTGTATTTAACACGCTTCTATTTTCCGTGCCGTTATTGGCAATTCTATCAGGTCTGGTACTAAAAGTATCACCATTTAAGTTAGTGTTCTTCAAATCTAATCCCCAGCGTAATTGATTACTGGGGGTTAATTTCCAAGTATGATCTACTCTGGCTGTCAGCTGTTGTGTATCTAAAACACCTGTGCGGTTAAATTCTTGCCCAGCAAATACCGTAGGTCCATAAGTGCTGAAGTAATTTTTGTTGTAACCGAGTGTAGTGGTGAGATTAGAACTTTCTCCTTCGCCCAAGCGAGTTTTCCAAGATAAGCCCACATTTAAGCTATCGTGGTCTAATCTATCTCTTTGCAGAGGAAAACCAAAATAAACTAAGCCACGACGACTGCTGAGGGTTGTAACATCAAAATCTAAAGAGTTTTTACTATCTAAATCTAGAGCAATACTACCAAAGTAAGTACTTGTAGCTGTGTCTGCATTCGATAAGAATCCTTGAGCATCACGATTGGCTGCACCAACGGGAACACGATAACGATTATCTATAAAGTATCTTTCAAAGCTGAAATTATACCGAGCATCACCAACTGCTCCACCATAGCTTACCTGTTGATTATTTAAATTTAATGAGCCAAATTCCGTACTACCAGTGAATCTCGGTTGACCATAACCTTCTTTGGTAATGATATTCACTACACCGCCAAAGGCTGATGAACCATACAAAGCGGAGGTAACACCACTATATAGTTCTACTCGTTCAATAGCCTCTACAGGAATACTATTTAAATCGGTTCCACCATGATAGGTATTGACATTATTATTAATTGGTCTGCCATTAATTAAAAATACAGACTGTTCAATTGAAGCTCCCCGATAGTATGTACCTGTGTGAATATCTGCACCATGTCCGACATTATTGATGGTGAAACCAGGCATTCTTTTTAATACATCTGCTACACTTGTAGCACCCTGTTGTTGAATTTCTTCTTTATCGATGACATAAACAGGGGTAGACTCAGGTAAAGGGTCTTGTTCACCGATTACTTCTATAGAAATATCTGCATCTTCGTTGGGAATGGATTCTAGTTCTGGCTGAGTTTCCGGTGTGACTTCAATCGGTATAGATTCTTGAGTTAATAATTCCGCCTTAGTAACAGGCGATTCAATTTCACTTAAATTCAAAATAGTTGAATTTACCTGTTCTGCATCAGTAGCAAGAGCCGGTAAAGCTATGAATAAATTTGGTAAAGCAACTGGTAGGAAAAAAAAATACTTTCTCACTTGGTGTTCTTACGTTAAGTAAAAATTACTAAGCAGTATTTTTGCTCCTACAGTAAAATGATGTCAAAAGACATCTTGTCATAGTTCCTGTTATGGCACAGTGCTGTGTAGAAACCGAGTAGGGGCGGGTTTATTAAAATTATTGTTGGTAATTGAGCGTATCTGTGATGTTTGGCATAGCTATACCCGCCCCTACTTCAAGGCTTTCAGGAATCAACAATGTTCCAACATCCTGAGTGGTTGCTATATTACCTGCTCCCTGCTGTTTCTTCCTCTCATTAGCCAATTCCTAACCTTCCTGCCACACCAGGAGTTAAAGGTAAGAGAGTGGTAATCATTAAAAACAGCGCCAATAAACCTAAAGCGGCTCTAGCATCATCTGGTTCGCTGATTTCATTTAAAGTAGGACGTTCTAAATCTCTTTGTAAAAAGAAAATCACCACCGCCCAATAAATAGCCAGGGAATTACCCAGGGAAATTAGCCCCAGTAAGATTAAAGTTGCCGCAGTTGCTCGTCCTGCGGTTTTGCGGCCATAAATTGCTTGTACAATTCGACCACCATCTAATTGTCCGGCTGGCATTAAATTTAAAGCATTAATTACTAAACCTAGCCAACCAATTACTACTAGAGGATGGACACTGACAACGGATGCTTGTAAAGCTGAACCGAGAACAACCCGCGCCAAGCTACCAACTAAAATTGAACCTTGGAAAAATTGATTGGGTAATTGAAATAAACTACCTGGGTGAGAAAGTAGCAAACCAACAATTAACATTAACAAAGAAAGAATACCACCTGCTGCTGGCCCGGACAAAGCAATATCAAATAGTATTTTACGATTGGGCAACAGAGACTCAAAGCGAGTAATTGCTCCAAATGAACCGATTTGTACAGCCGGTAAAAAGAAAGGCCAGCTGAGGCGGATTTGGTGACGACGAGCCAGCAACCAATGTCCAATTTCATGAGTTGCCAAAATTGCAAATATCCCAGTAGCTATGGGTATAGCAGATGTAAATCGTTCTGGATTGGCAAATAAGTCAAAATTCAACAATAATCCCCCAGTTTCTAAACAAGTGGCGATTGTTGCTATCAACAGAATCACCGCAAAGGATTTTTGCTGTAATGTCATCGGACGTGGATCATTACGACTAGGTAAAACTATCACTACAGGTTTACCTTCTGTACTATCCACTAAAAACAGTCGATATTTATCACCTAATTTTTTTTGCAAACTAGCAGTTAGGCGATTGTGAATCTCTTCTGGTTCGCCACGCATATTACCTTTAAAAATCGCCCCTTCTTGATAGGAGATAGTTTCTGTGGCAAAAAACGTATCAATCCCGAAAATGCCTTTAATGGCGTTTAAGTCTTCTTCAGGAATTGGCAATGCTTCAACTTTCAGTTCTGCCAATACGACTTGGGGTGTATTGTCTGCTGTTTGTGAAGAATCAGCAGATAGCCTTTCTGTTGCTTTTTGCTGAATAATTGCATCTTGTCCGGCGGCGCGTAATTGTCTGCCTAAAAAGATGTACAAAGCAGCAGATGTCACTACTAAAATCAATATACCAAGTATGTTGATGTAAATCCCGGCGGCAAATAAACCAAAGAACAGCAGCCAGGGAGTCATTAATACCACCGACTGTAACCAGGCTAAGATTCCCAGTTTCCCAAAAGGTCTAGCGCGATAAAAGCCCCAACCTAAAATACCCAAAGCAATTAACAAAATTGTCCCAATGATGGGAGTCTCTGACGAGGTAAACATTTCTAAACCCTTCGCTGTGAAAAACCAAGCCCGAATTAGTCAGGTGTTACAGATATTATAAGAAAAATGCTGAAAACCCCTAATAAATAGGAACACAGTCATCCTTTGACATATTACTCTGATTCTCCGTGCCTCTGCGTCTCTGCGTGAGGTAAAGCTATAAAATCAAATAAATAATGCGCCATTTGCAACTTAGAACAAGATGGAATTTCTACTTGATTTCCTTGTTTATCTAAAATTATCGCCTGATTATTGTCGCTACCAAAACCACTATCAGGTGCATCAATGGGATTAGCAATAATCATATCCAAATTTTTATTTTGCAACTTAGCCATAGCTGGGGTGATAATATCCCCTGTTTGTGCAGCAAACCCAATTAACAGCTGATGGGGTTGTTTGAGTTGTGCTAATTGGGCAATAATATCTGGTACTGGTTCTAAGGGTAAAGATTGGGGAAGCGATCGCTTGGGTAATTTTTCTGTACTATAGTCTCTAGGCTTCACATCTGCCACAGCCGCAGACATAATAATCACATCAGCGTTATGTAAGTATGAGTGCATTTCCTGCTGCATTTGGACGGCACTAACGACAGGTATAGCTTGTACTCCTAATGGTACATTCCAAGAGGCTGGACTATGTACTAGTGTCACATTTGCGCCTCGATGCAATGCGGCTTGGGCTAAAGCTAATCCCATTTTCCCAGTCGCTGGATTACCAATAAACCGCACTGGATCAAAATATTCTCTGGTTCCCCCAGCACTAATTAATACCCCCTTACCAGTTAAATCTCGTTTACCGCCAGTGTGTAAAAGTGATTGAATATAAGTTAAGATTTCCAGGGGTTCTGCCATTCTTCCTGCACCGATGCGATCGCACGCCAATAACCCCGATGCTGTACTCATACCATGATATCTGCTATCTGTTAACAGTTGTCGCCAATTACGCTGCACGGCTAACTGTTCCCACATATCTGTATTCATAGCTGGTGCTAACAACACAGGACAAGTAGAAGCCAGCACCGTATTTGTTAGTAAATTATCAGCCAGACCACAAGCTAACTTCGCTAATGTATTAGCCGTCAAAGGGGCAATTACTAACAAATCAGCCCATTCACCCAACTCAATATGTAAGGGACGTGAATGACTTGCTTGCCAAAAATCACCATCTGTGTATGCACAATGGCGAGAGAGGGTAGCTAAAGTTAAAGGCGTGATAAATTGTTGTGCTGCTGGGGTGAGAATGACGCGAATTTCTACCCCAGTTTGAAACAGCGTGGAAACTAATTCACAAACTTTGTAGGCAGCTATACCACCACCTACAGCAATGATCACCCTTTTTGTTCGGTTTGGGGTTTGGGGTTGGAGATGCAACATAGTCAAAAATTAGGAGTAAGTAGTCAAAGATAATAACTCTTAACTCCTAATGTGAAAATTGTTATGCTTCGTCGTAGGCTTCTAAATCCAAGAGATAGATATAGGGTTCCACTAACTCAGGACGTTGAAAAGCGATCGCACGTAACAGATGCCAATCATTTAAACCCTCAAAAGCATTGCCATAGTCATCTTTTTCCAGACGATTAGCCAACTCTTGAACATCTGCCGTAGTCATAGCAGAAATGTCTTTCTTAGAAATGCTTAAAGTTGTCATAATCCTTGCCCCTCCCTTATGCAGAATTCTCACCCAGCACGATTTGAGTTGCGCTTGACGCTGCCACCCAATCTATCTTACTCATTAGACGGCGCACATTTCCGAAAAACTTGGTTTTTTTTTACCATATTTTGCAAAACATTTGTATTTCCGAAAAAAGAGGAAAGGAAGCAGGGACAGGAAAAAAGCCATAAAAAAGCCTTTTATCAGGTGCTGTCCTAGACAATGAGATTTATCACAAAATTGCGTAATACAGCTAACATTTCTGGTCGAATTTCATGCCCCGTATTAAATTCATGATAATCTACTGCAATTCCCAAAGATTCTGCTGCTTCCCGTGCTTTTAAAGCAGCTGTGAGTGGTACAACTTCATCGTATCTACCATGCATAATTACAGTCGGAGGAAAATCACCTTTAGCTGTTGTGACTATATCAGGATGCAAATATCCACTCATCACAACTAATCCGGCTAGAGGCAATTTTAACCCCACATCCAAAGTCATCGCCCCACCTTGAGAAAATCCACTCAAAATAGTCCGCGATAACGGCACACCAGTACTACTCTCCAAAGATTGCAACCAATCGATTAACAATTGCCGACTTTCTGCCAAACCTTCATACATATTTTCCATTCTCAGGTCATACCATGCCCTACCTGTAGGGGAATGGGGAAAAGGAAAAGGTGCATTGGGAAATAAAAACTGGTAATTAGGTAAATTGAAAAATGGTGATAAAGATGCGGCATCTTCAGCATTAGACCCCCAACCATGTAAGCAGACAATTAAACCTGCGGGTGTTTGAGAACTATTAGGGGGAAGGGAAATAAATTGTAACGACAGGGTTCTACTCCTAAAATTATGCTCTTTGAGTAGATTTTACCTCTACAAACCAACCTAAATTTTTCTTTGTGTTTTTGTGTCTGGGCATGAAATATTACGTCTGACATCACCCTTACATACAACGTCTCTATATTTTTGTGACAAAATGTCTAATTAACTACCAAGCTACTAACCAAAGTTGGAAACTAAGCTTTGCCAGTAAAATTCCTACACACAGTGCGTCATCACTATCATCGTACAACCATAACATTCCATAAATAACTTTAAATACAAGAAAAATTACTATCTAGGTTTTGTTGCTTTTACACAAGAATTCTGATTTAATAGAAATCGCTGTCAAGTATATAGTGGAAATTAATTTATAAAAATTCTCAATAATATGATGATTTAAAAAATTGCGATAACACCACAAAATTAATGATTTTCACAAATTGGTCAAAATATCACACTTGTAATCTAATTGTGTGATTATGCCAGTTTATCCGTTCAGGGAAATCTATTTAAGAAATAGACATAGTTTTTGTTTTATTGGAGAAAAGTATGAAGCGTCGCCAATTTGTTTATTTAGTCGGAATAGCCACTGCTAGCGGCGGATTAGCCGTTGCTTGTGATGCTGGCTCTAATCAAGTCCCTACAGATCTAGAACAAAGCACCACAGAGACAAATGTAGAACAAGCCACAGCAGAGTTGGAAAAAGAGTTAGTAATTTACTCCGGACGTAATGAGAAATTAATTGGTGAACTAATTAAGCAGTTTGAAGGACAAACTAATGCTAAAATTCAAGTCCGTTATGGTGATACGGCAGAATTAGCAGCCGCAATTTTAGAAGAAGGTGCAAATAGTCCCGCAGATGTGTTTTTTGGCCAAGATGCTGGCGCTCTCGGAGCTTTGCAAAAAGTAGGTAGAACCGTAGCCTTACCAACCGCGCTGCTGAATAAGGTAGATAGTGCGTACCGTTCACCAGAGGGTAAATGGGTAGGTGTTACAGGTAGAGTGCGGACAGTAGATTACAACACGAACTTAGTCAAGGTGGAGGAATTACCATCATCTATTTTTGGTTTTACTGAACCACAATGGCAAGGTAAAATTGGCTGGGCCCCAACCAATGGCTCGTTTCAATCCTTTGTCACAGCCTTAAGAGTTGTTGAGGGAGAAGACAAAGCGAAGGAATGGTTAGAAGGTATTAAAGCTAATAATCCCAAGGTCTATCCTAACAACACATCAATAGTAGAAGCTTTAAGCCGTGGTGAGATAGCTGTAGGATTTGTTAATCATTACTATCTGGAACGAATCAAACAAAATAATCCTGAAGTTCCAGTGGCACATCATTTCACTGAAGATGTTGGATCTTTAGTCAATGTCGCAGGTGTAGCAATTCTCGACAGTGCCAAGAATCCAAATATTGCTCAGAGATTTACTGAATTTCTGCTCAATGAAGAGGCTCAAAATTACTTTGCTAATGAAACCTTTGAGTATCCTTTAGCTTCTGGAGTTGCTCCCAAAGGAAATTTGGAATCACTCAGCAAAATTCGTAAACAAGACAAACAAATTGATTTGAGTAACCTCGATGATTTGGATAATACACTGAAATTATTGCAGGAAGTCGCAATCATTTAAGCTGTTATGAACACTATGTAGTAGATAGTGTAGGTACAACTTCAAAAACTGGAAAAGTTTGAGAAGTTTTCTTGCTTACTAATAATACTTAGTGGTAACAATTAAAGATAGCAAAAATGTTGAAATCATCGGTTCGCCCTCCATTATTTTTGATTGTAGCGGCGGCAGTAGTAGCAGTGGCTATTACTCTGCCATTAGTATACTTAGTTATCCGTGCAGTAGGTATTGGTGGAGACGAGTTCTGGGCATTAATTTCTCGTCCCCGCAATATCAGTGTTTTCTTGAATAGTGCAGCAATGGCAGCAACGGTGACTTTATTTTCCACGCTGATTGCTGTCCCATTAGCATTTTTAACTGTGCGGACAGACTTACCCGGACGTAAATTTTGGTTAGTAGCCACTACATTACCCTTAGCAGTTCCTAGCTATGTGGGCAGTTTTGCTTTAATTGCCACCTTAGCACCAAGGGGAAGTTTTTTACAGTTATTGCTCCAACCTTTGGGAGTAGAAGAGTTACCTTCAATTTATGGTTTTCCGGGGGCAGTTTTAGCCATCACCTTGTTTACTTACCCTTATCTATTACTAAGTGTCCGTTCTGGCCTACAAGGTATAGATCCTTCTATAGAAGAAGCTGGCCGCAGTTTGGGTTATAGCAGTAAGGAAACCTTTTTTAAGGTAGTTTTACCCCAATTGAAACCCTCAATGATTGCCGGGGGTTTATTGGTAGCTTTGTATTCGTTGCGGGATTTCGGCACACCGTCGCTGATGCAGTTTGATACTTTTACACGAGCAATTTTTATTCAATACAAAGCTAGTTTTAACCGTAATACAGCCGCAGTGTTATCTTTAATGTTAGTGACACTGGTACTTTTAATTTTATGGCTAGAGTATCGAGTGCGATCGCGTGCTGCATATTACAGTCGTGGTTCTGCGTCTTTGCGTCCGCCCAAAATTGTCAAATTGGGAATTTGGAAATGGCCAGCTTTAGGCTTTTGCTTACTGATTACTAGCTTCGGTGTAGTGTTACCAGTAGGAATTACCTTATTTTGGCTAATTCGGGGACTCAGTACAGGCTACAGTTTCCCCAACTTATTACCCAGTATACTCAACTCCATTTCAGCCGCAGGATTAGCGGCGATCGCAGCTACAATATTTGCCTTACCTGTAGCCATTTTATCAGTCAGATTCCCCACTAAAATCACCGCCATCATTGAGCGCTGCTCTTACATAAGTTTTGGAGTACCAGGAATTGTCGTAGCTTTATCCTTAGTCTTTTTTGGTGCTAACTACTTACCATTCCTCTATCAAACATTACCAATGCTGGTATTTGCGTATTTAGTGTTATTTCTGCCCCAATCAGTCGGAGCAATACGCACCAGCTTTTTACAAGTCAATCCCCAGTTAGAAGAATCAGCACGCAGCTTAGGCAGAAATCCTTGGCAAGCCCTTAGAGAAGTTACTTTACCCCTCGTCAGACCTGGTGTAATTAGTGGTGCCGTCTTGGTCTTTCTCACAGCTATTAAAGAATTACCTGCAACAATGCTGTTAGCACCCATAGGCTTCAACACCTTAGCAACACAAATTTGGCAAGCCACAGAAAACGTCGATTTTGCCGACGCTGCGGCTTCCTCACTAACAATGCTGCTCGTTTCTATGGGTTCCACATTATTGGTGTTATCTCAAGAAAACGTTAAAAAAGAGAAAGTCACACCTAACGCCGAAACACAACCAAAATTTTAATTTACTCATCGCCTTATTTCCCCTGTTATCTACTATGCAACAAGCAATTGTCCAATTACAGAATGTCACCAAGCAGTTTTCCCAAAATGTCGCGCCCGCCGTCGATAACATCTCCTTAATGCTGCAACAAGGGGATATATTGGGATTGCTTGGCCCATCTGGTTGCGGTAAAACTACCCTGTTGCGAATGATAGCGGGTTTTGAAAACGTGCAATCAGGAAAAATTGAAATTGGCGGTAAAATAGTTTGCCAAGGTTCTATTTCAGTCCCAGCAGAACAGCGTGACATCGGCATTGTTTTTCAAGATTACGCCCTGTTTCCCCATTTGAACGTCGCCGAAAATGTCGCCTTTGGGTTGAGACATTCCACAAAACAGCAAATCCAAAAACGTATCAGCGAAGTCATTGAATTAGTAAACCTGCAAGGCTTAGAAAAGCGTTACCCCTACGAACTCTCAGGTGGACAGCAGCAACGAGTCGCCCTCGCCCGCGCCCTAGCACCCCAACCTCAACTCATGCTTTTAGATGAACCCTTAAGCAACCTGGATATTCAAGTCAGGTTACGGTTGCGCGAAGAAATCCGAGACATATTAAAAGCGGCGGGTACTTCAGCCATTTTTGTTACCCATGACCAAGAAGAAGCATTAGCTATTTCCGATATAGTGGGTGTAATGAAGCAAGGACACTTAGAACAACTAGGCACGCCAGAAGAAATTTATACTCATCCAGCATCTAGATTTGTCGCTGAATTTGTGACTCAGGCTAACTTCCTTCCCGCCCGCCGTCAAGGTAATATTTGGGAAACCGAAGTAGGTAATTTTGAGTTACCAGTTGACGACACAAACGATATTGGCGAAATTATGATCCGCCAAGAAGGTTTAAAATTAGAGGCAGCGACGGATTCTCCTGTATTTATCCACAGTCGCAGATTTTTAGGACGCGAGTATTTATATTGTTTAAAAACTGCCTCTGGGAAAGAAATTCACGCTCGCACCATAGCGGATATTCCTCTACCTATAGGCGCACGAGTCCAAGTATCTGTCCCAGGTAATACTGTCCAGGTTTTTACCCAATAAATTTTGTAACATCAAAGGTTTGTAGTTAGGGCTTTAGCCCTACTTTGATATCTAAAGTCCTTTCTGCTACCAACAAATATTAAGCAATTTATCTGAAAGCTAACCTCTCCACCTCATCACTAAACTGCCTCCTCCTTCTTTCTTCTTCCTTCGTGTCCTTCTCCCAAGGGGAGACGCTGCGCGAACGCTTCTTCGTGGTTCATTCCCTCTTCCCCTCCTCATCTATTAAATTCTAAAACCTTACTCTTACCAGGATTCATTAACCCAAAAGGGTCAACCATCTCTTTAAACTTTAACTGCTCAGGGTCAATAACTTTTCTACCCCCATCTTCAATAATATATGTGTGGGGATTAGCAATAGATACACCCTTAGCTTCGTGATAGCGAATAATTTCATTTAGGCGTTCTTCTGTGCTGTAGCGCACAAGTTGTAAAGCACCGGGAATTACCAGACCATTGACGCGAAAAAATTCTAAATGCATCATCACTTCATCACCAAAATAATGATACATATGCTCTACCAGTTCCAAACTAGCATCAGCCGGAAACATACTTTGCAAATAAGTAATTGAAGTATCTACAGTCCGGGCGTGAAGTGTGGTGTGATTCCAAGTAAATTCTCCCAAGTTGATACTTTTTTCTGCAACTGGTTTTTGATATGTAATCTGTCCACCATATTGCTGCACTAAACCTGGTAATAACTCTAAACTGGGTTCAGCCAGCATTAACAAGACTGAGTGAGTACCTCCAGGAATATACTCTTTCAGGGGATGAAAGTATTGGGGGATGGGGGATGCAAATACTGCAATCAATTTTTTAATCATCCCGTCAGCATTACCCAGGGCTTGCCCAAACTTGGCTGCTGCCATAAAATCGTCAAAAGTGACTATAACTTCTGCCCAAGGGTAAGCTGTTCCTAAAGGAATTTCTACTTCAGTGATAATGCCGTTAATTCCCCAAGCATGAGTGACTTTATGCACATCATCGCCACGTAATTCGATCACACGGGGTTCATCTTCTAAAGTTACCACTCGCAGGGCTAATATATTACCGCGATCGCCTAATAACCCATATTGTATTGACCCAATACCACCACTGCCACCAGCAATAAATCCCCCAATTGTCGCTGTACGGTATGTTGAAGGAGCCATGCGAATTTCCCAACCGATTTCTCTCGCTTTTTTATCGATAGCAGCCAATTTCACCCCAGCTTCCACCCGCGCTACTCCTGGTTTTACCCAAGGTATCCCCTGCATCTTCGACATATCTAAAATTACACCACCATGTAAAGGCACACACTGCCCATAATTACCAGTTCCCGCACCCCTTACAGTTACAGGTATTTTGCATTGGACACAAGCAGCAGCAACCTTGATTACTTCTTGTTCATTAGCAGGACGCACGACAATATCCCCAACTTTTCCCTCCAGCTTAGATACTAAAACCGGGCTAAAGGTGTGATAATCCTGGGATAGTTTAGCCACCTGAGCAATTTCAGTTATAATTTCTACACCTTGCAAATAATTAATCAGATTATCTAATGTTTTTGTCATAATTCATATCCTGTTTTTAACACAAACAAATGCGGAGAATATATTAACTCTGCGTCCCTCTGCGTTTTAAACCTTTAGTCTTCATGCTACTTATTTAATATAAACTGGCAACGACTGAGGTGATGAATTAGTAGTCAGAATTGGCACTACAGCCAACAAAGCAACAAAACCTATCACAGCACGGCGTAAATAGGCATACCATTTAAAAAAGCTAAACACTTTTTAAATCACTCTGCTAATCTGAGTAAATTTCCCTAAAATCAATCAAGTGAGAGCGCGAGGCTACGAAGATTGGACGACAACTATCAAACTTACCTGAATCGGGTAGCAAGAATGACGCTGCCAGAAGCTTACAGATCCCAAATTCAGCATATTCAGGAATCTGCCAAGTTTCATTTGCGTTCTGGCTCCAGACAAGCCGCACCTTTTCCTGGGTATTCATTAATTACCCCACCAGCAGAAGAACAAACAGAAAACGCCACTTTCCATGCCAAATTACAATCTTACCAGCAGGAACTTTTACAGTTGCCTGTAGGCAGTGATTTGATTATTCCTGTACCCCCTGCTAGCTTTCATTTGACCTTAGCTGACTTGATTTGGGACAGTGCTTATCTTCATGCGTGTGAAAAAGACCCAGAATTTGACCAAAAATTACGTTCTTGTTGTGCTGAAATATTACAGCAGTATCAAGAATCGATGACAAACGGAACTCATCCGATTCAATGGCAAATGCTGGGATTGATAGTGATGCCGAGAGCGCTGGGTGTTTGTTTAGTCCCCCAGGATGAACGCTGTTATGAACAGGTGGTTCAATTTCGCCGTAAAATCTATCAAAATCCGAAATTAATGGCTTTGGGTATTGAACAGCATTATCACCATTTTACAGCCCACATCACATTAGGTTATTTTGGGGGGGTTTCGCCAAATTTAGACCGTACCAATCTCAGCACCATGCTTTCTCAGTTGAATCAGCAATGGCTACTGAATTCTCCCGAATTCTTAATCCACCGTGTGGAACTACGAAAATTTGATGATATGACTCACTATTACCGTGAACCAGACTGGCCGAGTTTAAATTTTTAGGGACTAAGAACTAGGGAAAATTTTTTCCTATCTTTACCACCCAATACCCCATCCCTTCCAAGAAACACATCTTGTAATCCTTTTCTAATAAGGCTTTGAGAACAAAAATCCCAATGTGTTTCTTGGGAGATAACCTGAATTTAAAACTCAATTTATCGGGTAAATCGCAAATCATCGGGCTGAACTCTACACATTAAGCCTCGTAATTCCAGCCACTGGCTTTGGTTTGGAACCACAACAAAAAATTCCTCGTCATCTCATCCCAGCCCCAACCTAACTACCAATAAAAGTCGGCGTAAATAAACAAACTACTCAAAATCCCTGAAAAGCCTCGATTGTAAGACTTTTGAGTTTTGACGAACGCCTGGCGGTACTAGTTTGGATGAATCAGAGTCATGTTCAAGCTTGTATTTATTTTTCCAGCATCTACAATCTTTACTAAAATTTTGCATCTTATCTGAAATCCTGCTAGTTCAGCTTGTATTTAATTATGTCCAGGCCTAATTGAGATAGCTAAGGCAAGTTCATACTTGCATCTTACTGTTTTTCAATTCTCAGTATTACTGATACAATTGCGAAAAACAAGTATCGTAACCTCTCAGTACCAGGGATGCACATTAAATGCGTATTAGCTGCTTTGTGACGCTATCGTTATCAGACTAAAAAAGGAAATTTCACGTGATCAAAGTTTTATTGGATACTGATGTCATATTGGAAGCTTTAATAAATCGCCAAGAATTTACAGAAGATATTAGAGATTTATTAGACAAAGTACACCCATTGATTCAGATGTACATCACAGATGTTGGCTGGCAGAAAATTTATGCCTATGCCAGATGCTTAAAGAATAGAAATATTGCTGAAATAGTAGTATATTGGTTGCAAGCAAAGATAGAAGTGTGCCAAGTTGACCATAACATTCTCCAAAACGCACGCTTATTGCCCGTGAAAGATTTTGAATCTGCTGTAGAGTTATCCTGTGCCAACTATTGGCAACTGAATGCAATTGTCACCCATAACCCAGAAGATTTTGCGGTGTCTACAAATAAGTTGTGGGTTTGGTCGATAGCAGAATTATGCTTACGTGCGAACCTAGAGGATCAATTTCAGGCAACTATATCTAATTAAATTTTACCAATTTGGCTGTAAATGCCGGATTTTAGCAAAAATCAAGAAGTAGCAATAGAACTTGTATGCCAAGTTACTATACTTATTGCATGAGCATAATTTCAAAGGATTCATATAGCAGTTATTTTTTATCTAAACCCTATTTTATTACTTTCGCTAAATAAAAATAATAACCCCTGACACAACCTTAGATGTAGATTGACGTTAGTTTTGTATCCGCATCTCTGGGAGTATTTTAGATTGATGAACCGCGCATAGCAGCGTTGCTCTAACAAAAAATAATTTCATTA
>NZ_JAYGHH010000015.1:60763-64902 GCF_034931045.1 Nodularia sp. UHCC 0506 | reverse complement strand
ATGACAGATAGCTGAAACTTTTCCCCGTTCCCCGTTCCCCGTTCCCTGCCTCCACGACAAAACTTTTATGTCTAACGGCACGCTACGCGAACAGCAAACCCTAAGTCACCTCTTTGACATCTCCAATTGTGTTGATTAATTAATCTTGAGACAAAAACTCTGCACAAATGGCCAAAGTATGGGAATATAAAGAAAATCTTAAGAAAGGCGAGAAGCATGATCACCGTTAAAATGATGCAACAAATTTGGGCTATCATTGAATCTACACAGGTCAGTACTTTGCTCCAGTTTGACGATGCTGCCTTAATCCAATTGCTCCTCCAGAAGTTCAAATCTCAGCAAGTGCTTGATATACATACAGATAGAAGTCTCAATACTTACATTGAATCTAAACTGCCCTTAATTCGTGATACGGCTGAAGGCAGGTTATCCTTTGGCGAAGGCAAGTAGTAGAATAATTAGACATAACTAATATGTGAACAATTATTTTCTCAGAATTTAAGCATTACAAAATATATGAATCACTGGCTAGAAATTGCCCTGGTAGCTTATCTTATTGGAGCAGCAATTGAAGGGGTGAGTGCAGTCAGTCAGCTATCTCGTTCATTTCAAGAGTTAGCTAAAGGTACGCAAGAGAAATCATCAGAATTAGATCCTCCGCCTAGCTCAAACTGGCAAATTATGACTACAATTGCCTCGGTAAGTCTCTGCGGGGCTTTTTGCTGGCCTTGCCGACTTATTCACCGTTCAATTAAAGGGTGTGTTTCATCTAAAAAATAGTAGACAATTTTATTTATCTAATGTAGATTTTATCAGCAAGTTGTAAAATATCTGCACAATATTTTGTCAAAAATTACAATTATTCATCAATAACCTCCGCAAAAAAGTCAGATTTAGTCAGATTTATGCAGCGTGTTTGGTTCGCTCATCTATATAGGGTTTGCTGTTCGCGTAGCGTGCCGTTAGGCATATAAGTTATCTGTGGAGATTAGGGAACAGGGAACAGTTTCAAGAGTTTAGTAGGGAAAATTTTTCCTTTGAATCAAACTTAAATGCAAGGTTTTCGAGTTCCCACTTCATAAAAGCTTGCACTTTTTCAATTTCAAACAGGCTAAAATCCTTTACCTGTAATGTTTTTAGATTTCTTCAGCCAGCCCTATATAGCAGTCTAGGTCTAATCTTGCTAAATAACTGGCAAATTCCCTTGCGTCATCCCAAGTAGTAAATTGAGCATATAACACCCCATTACCTTCTTTTTCAGTAGGATGGTTAATTTTTTGGCGCGAGGTAATGCGTAAACCACTGACTCGCTAATTTCGCTACTGCTTCCAATGCGACCGGTTCTTCAAACAAATGAGTAGCTCTTGGAATAATTTCCAACTGCTTTTCTATACTTAACTGTTTTAGTGCATCCTGATTCATTGCTATCACTTGTGTATCGTATCCACCAACAATTAGCAGGGTTGGTGCTTGCACATGAGGTAAGGCTGAACCAGCTAAATCAGGCCGTCCACCACGAGAAACCACGGCTTTCACTGCTTGGGGGTGTTTTGCGGCGGCTACAAGTGCTGCGCCTCCTCCTGTACTAGCTCCGAAGTATCCAACTTGGAGGTGATGAGTTTCTGGATTCTGTATTAGCCAATCTGTAGCATTAACTAATCGTGATGCCAATAATTCAATATCAAAGCGCAAATTTCTTGTTATGAGGTCAATTGCTTCCTCTTGATGAGTTAGTAAGTCAATTAGTAAAGTCGCTAGTCCCGCCTGTTGTAAAACGCCAGCAACATATCGATTGCGGGGACTATGGCGACTGCTACCACTACCATGAGCAAATACTACTATGCCTGTGGCAGCATCTGGAATTACCAAATTTCCCTCTAGCTTGACATCACCTGCTGCAACTGATACCAGATGTTCACGATAGTTATGTGTTGATGTTTTATCCACTGACAAAACCTCCATTTATGAATCATTAGCTATCGTTTGATGTTTTTTTAGTCTTTATATATTCAAGATGCTAACGTGAAATAAAGGCTCAGACTCCTCCTAATAGGTAGTATGCAAAAACAAATTCTTCTCTTCATAAAGATATAAACTAAAAGCAAACAAAGTTATTAAGTTAATTGATGATTTTATGCAAAAGTCCACATCTATCAATTACCAGGATATTATCCGGCAAATTGCTACATTGTCCGCCGTTATTGGCGCTTTTGTTGTCAATGTAGTATCAAATATTTCTCCTCCCAATGATTTGAGTATAGGAGAGATTTCTAATACTTTGTTCGCTAATGTTTTGATTATCCCTGCTAACTATGCTTTTGCGATTTGGGGAGTGATTTATCTGGGATTGTTCGTATTGGGAATTTATCAATTTCTCCCGAAGCAAAGGCAGAATGGATATCTACGTAAAACCGGATATTTATTGGTAATTGCCTCTGTTGCTCAAATTATTTGGGTATATCTTTTTCTTGCTAGACTTTTTGCTTTTTCTGTAGTGGCAATCTTGTTAATTTTGATATCACTGATTATTGCTTATGTGCGTTTAGGCATTGGTAGCAAGCGTGTTTCTCAGATGAAGAAGTGGTGCGTTCATTTTCCCATTAGTATTTATCTGGGTTGGATTAGCGTGGCGACTATTGTAAATGTCGCTTCTTGGTTGTACTTAGAGAAGTGGGATGGATGGGGCATTTCTGCTGAATTATGGACTGCTATGATGTTATTGGTGGCTTTTTTGATTGCAGCAGCCATTGTCATCCAGCGTCGAGACTTTGCTTACACAGGGGTAACAGTGTGGGCATTGGTAGCAATATCACTTAAGCAGTGGGACAACTCTTTACTCAGGAACGTGGCATTAATTTTGGCAATTGCCCTGGTTTTGATGATCACGATTAAAAGTGTAAGAAATGAACGTACAGGGAAACTTAGAGGGAAATGAATGGATGCAACCAAGTACTCATCCAAAAGATTGGTCATGGCACTTTTGGCCTGCTGTACCACTTTATCCCTACGGTAGACGGCGGACAATTTGCGCGGAAATAGTTAAGGATACGATTTGGATATTTGATCAGCTTCACGGCATTCTCTACACGGTTGTGCCGATTCGGATGACTGTGGTTAAACTCGCAACCGGAGGTCTTTTGGTTTATGCACCAGTTGCTCCTACTATTGAGTGTGTCCGCTTAGTTAATGCGTTAGTCACCAAGTACGGTGATGTTAAGTATATTATTTTGCCAACGAGTTCTGGTCTAGAACATAAAGTTTTTGTCGGACCTTTTGCCAGATGCTTTCCACAAGCACAGGTTTTTGTTGCTCCCCATCAATGGAGTTTCCCGGTTAATTTACCCCTGAGTTGGCTGGGTTTTCCCCACAAACGCACTCAGGTACTTCCAGAGGATAGTAGTCAAAGTCCGTTTGCCGATGAGTTCGACTATCAGATTTTGGATATCGATTTGGGTAGGGGTTCCTTTGCAGAAGTGGCATTTTTTCACAGGCGATCGCATACTCTGCTCTTAACTGACTCTATACTGTCTGTACCAGAAGAACCACCTGCTATTAACCAATTAGACCCCTACCCATTATTGTTTCATGCTAGAGATCATGCTGGGGAAGCGATCGCAGATCATCCCGAAAATCGTCGTCAGGGATGGCAACGTATTTCACTGTTTGCCGTTTATTTTCGTCCTCATTCCTTAGAAATGACTGAATTAGGGCAAATGTTACGCGATGCTTTCCAAGCACCACAGCATTCACCAAAGGCTTATTTTGGTTTCTATCCGTTTCGCTGGCGAGAGGACTGGCGGCAATCGTTTAATATCCTACGAAGTAATGGCCGTCCTTTTGTAGCTCCAATCCTGCAAATACTGATCCTACCCCAAGCACCAAGACAAGTACTTACATGGGCTGATCAAGTTGCAACTTGGGATTTTCACCAAATTATCGCCTGTCATTTTGATTCGCCTATTCAGACTAGTCCCGATGAATTCCGGCAAGCATTCAATTTTTTGGAAAAGCAATCCCAGGGAAAGCAGAACCAGCCTCTGTTAGACGAAGATATGCAATTTATCAGGGAGCTTGAGGCGAATTTAACTAAGCAGGGTATTGCAAAGCCACCGCAAATCTAATTCGTAATTCGTAATTCG
>NZ_JAYGHH010000015.1:38083-60602 GCF_034931045.1 Nodularia sp. UHCC 0506 | reverse complement strand
AAAACTCAGAACTCAGCACTCAGAACTTTCCCCACTCAGCACTTTCTTTTCTCAACTACCAATGAGTGATTTTAAATGAGCAGTAAATCTGGCATTTTGTAAGGCTTGAACTGTGATCCGAGAATCTTCTACACAAAATTGCCAACCTAAGCGAACTAATTGGCGAGAATTTTCTGATTGTATAATTCCAATTACTGGCGTTTTTGCGTTCTCTTTATCCCCTGAATATTCTTGTAAAATTGTTTTTAAATGATGTAAATGTTCAATGTCACTTGCTTGTTGAGGATTTAGTTCAACCATCACCATTTTTACTGTCTCTACTGGTTCTACATCTTCAACAATCAGTTGAGTTTGGTCATCTCGCCGATCTATTTTACCCCAAATAATTAATCGCACATCAACTATGAGTTGTTCACTGATGCGTCCATAAGTTTTGGGAAAAACAACAGCCTCAGTTTGTGCCGTTAAATCTTCAATTTGTAAAATAGCCATTGGATCACCCTTTTTAGTCATTACTTTTTTGACATTATTCAGCATGATCACTGCACAAATTTTTGCATCTTCTTTTTGTTCGTTAAGTTGCGAAAGATTAATAGGACTCAGCAGTGATGCTGCTTTTCTTAAGTCTTTTAATGGATGATCTGAAACGTAAAAACCCAGTAATTCTTTTTCTTTGCGTAATTTTTCTTGAGGGGGAAAATCGGACACAGTGTCAGCTTTAGGAACGGCTTCAAAAGTATTACTTTTTGTTTGATTATTAATATTAGTAACATTATCACCTAATAAATCAAAGAGATTTCCCTGACCACTAGCCCGATCTTTGTCGCGGGATTGCGCCCAATCGTAAACCAGTTCTAAATCCTTGGTTAACTGATGGCGGTTTGCTTCGATTTTGTCAAAGGCTCCACAGTGAATTAATGATTCTACGGTGCGGCGGTTAACAGCACGCAGATCCACGCGATCGCAAAAATCAGCCAGGGATTGAAATTCGCCACCCTCATTTCTGGCTGACAAAATAGAAGCGATCGCATTCTGCCCCACGTTCCGCACGGCTGTAAACCCAAATAAAATCTTTCCAACTGCTGGTGTAAAATCTAGACCAGAACGATTAATATCAGGCGGATCTATGGTAATACCCATATTCACGCAGTTATTAATATACTTTTGTACTTTATCGGTATCGCCACTGTTTGCCGTCAATAGCGCGGCCATATACTCTAATGGATAATTAGCCTTTAAATACGCAGTTTGATAAGTGACATATCCATAGGCAGTTGAATGGGATTTGTTGAAACAATTAGAGGCGATCAAACCATGTTTAATCGTAAAATTATGGTAACGCTCAACCCCGATGTCATAGACATTTTCTCTACCGACAAATTTACGAGCAGTGATTTTGACCATTTTTATCAACCTCCAAAAAAATATGTAAAAGTTACTGGGGAAGAGGAAACGAGGCAGGGGGCAGGGTGCAGGGGGCAGGGGGCAGGGGGCAGGGGGCAGGAGAGAAGAAACTAACTCTTAACTTTCTTCACTCAGCACTCAGCACTCAGCACTTTAACTATAGACCTCAAGCAGATGCCTATATTCTCAAGGATTTTTAGCGCTGCGATTGATGCTGAGGCGAATGGTGCTAATATAGTCAAAATATAAGATAAGTAGACTCAAAAGTGTTTCCGCGCTGAAATACTGCTTAAGCCAATCTAGGGATTTCGTAGTCTACGCAACTAAATAAACTCACAGAACCGGTTTGTTAGAGTACGGCAGGACAGTCCGGATTTTACGCTTGGGGAGAAAATGCCTCTGCTTTGATATGTCTTGTCAAAGTAAGCAGTTTCGGAGAACCAAGAATTTCCTGATTTATAATCAGGAGAGTGTCAAAATTGAATGTCTGGTTAAAAGTTAACAGGATTAGATTAAGGAAACTCATGTCCCGATATAGAGGGCCACGCCTCAGAATTGTACGTCGCTTAGGCGAATTGCCAGGATTAAGTCGTAAAACTGCTAGACGAGCCTATCCACCAGGCCAACATGGTCAGAACCGCAAAAAACGCTCTGAGTATGCAGTCCGTCTAGAAGAAAAACAAAAGATTCGGATGAACTACGGTTTGACCGAAAAACAACTGCTACGTTATGTGCGTAAAGCTAGACGCGTCACCGGTTCTACCGGACAAGTGCTGCTACAAATGCTAGAAATGCGCTTGGATAATACCGTTTTTCGCTTGGGTATGGCTCCCACAATTCCAGCTGCTCGCCAACTGGTAAATCACGGTCATGTAACAGTTAACGGTAAGCGAGTCGATATTGCTAGTTATCAGTGCCGTCCCGGTGAAGTAGTTGCAGTTAGAGACCGCGACGCTTCACGGAAGTTGGTAGAAGCCAATTTGCAATATCCCGGTTTAGCCAATCTCCCCAGTCATCTGGAATTTGATAAAGCTAAGTTGACTGGTAAAGTTAACAGCGTCATTGAGCGCGAATGGGTAGCGTTACAAGTTAATGAACTGCTTGTTGTGGAATACTACTCACGTCAAGCTTAGTTATTAGTCTTTGGTCATTGGAGTGTGGATTTAAGAAAATATAGAACCTCACCCCCAGCCCCTCTTCTTATCAAGGAGAGGGGAGTTTTTGACGGTAGTTAGAGACAGGGTAAAGTACAAAACCAAATTTGTAGATTATTTAGGGCTTGCTGTTCGTGTAGCGTGCCGTTAGGCATAAAAGTTATTTGTGAGGAGAGGGAACAGGGAACAGGGAACAGGGTTTTGAGGATTTATTTTGGTGAAAATATCTGAATATGCAATCAATGCATAACTTTTCATCTTCACAAGTCTGATTCCTTGCACCTTTTTAACTTTTCAGGTTCCTTAAACCCTTAATGGATAACGGTTTCACTTTTATTCAGCAAGCCCTATTTAATTCCCCAATCACAAATGACCAATGACTAACCACCAATTTGCGACATGGTGCGGCTGTAAAGACTGGCAGTACCAGAGTCGCGCTCTTTAAAGTTAATTTCTGGTTTTATTTCTAATAACTGTCTGACTTGTGTTTGTAGTTGGTCAGTGCTAGTACCAGCACGCAGCGCTGTTTTTAAATCAATTTGTCCAGTTTCATTTAATAGACAGGGACGCAGCCAACCATCGGCAGAAAGGCGCATCCGGTTACAGCGATCGCAAAAACATTCTGACATCTGACTAATAAATCCCAGGGTTCCCTTTGCGCCTGGAATTTGAAATACATCAGCAGGCCCAGCACCACAAACGTGGGATGTTGTCAAGCCCCAGCGATCGCGGATAAGTTGGCGTAACTCCTCAGAAGATACCCAACCGCGATCGCTAAATAAATCACCATTACCAATGGGCATAAACTCAATAAATCTGACGTGCCATTGCTTATCAATGGTTAAAGCAGCTAAATCCAGAATTTCATGGTCATTGACACCAGGAATCACCACTACATTTAGTTTCAACGGGTCAAATCCTACGGTATGGGCAGCTTGAATCCCTCGCCAAACTTGTTGCCAACGAGAACGACCACGATTGCCGATAATTTGATTAAAAGTGTCTGAGTCCAGGGAATCCAGGCTAATATTTATCCGCCGGAGACCAGCATCATAGAGGTTTTGGGCTTGAGAGGCTAATAAAAACCCATTGGTAGTCATAGAGAGGTCTTGGGTTTGGGGTAAAGATGCGATCGCCTTCACCAAATCTGCTACACGGGGGCGCAGCAAAGGTTCCCCACCCGTCAACCGAAACCGGGTAAAACCCACAGGAATAAATACCTCTTGAATCAGCGTCAGCAATTCCTGATCAGTTAATAATTCTTGCTGAAGCAGATAATCTAACTCTGCCCCCTCTGGCATACAATACTGACAACGAAAATTGCAGCGATCAATAAGGCTAATTCGGAGATAATCTACCTGGTTCATGGTTTGGTGTTTATTCTCTATCCTACAAAGTGCTGAGTGGGGAAAGTGCTGAGTGCTGAGTGGGGAAAGTGCTGAGTGAAGAAAGTTAAGAGTTAGTTTCTTCTCCCCTGCCCTCTGCCCCCTGCCCCCTGCCCCCTTGCCTCTTCATTGGCGGTTAATATCTTTCAGGTCAAGAGCATAATTCAGCCGCAGTACATTGACCCCCGGCTCACCAAAAATCCATAGAAACCTGCCATCAGTATATCTATTAATTAAAGGTAATATTTCATCTTCTTGAACACCACGGGCGCGAGCAACTCGCCCCAACTGCTGCCTTGCCGCTCTAACAGAAATATGTGGATCTAACCCAGAACCAGAAGTATAAATTAACTCTCCAAGGGGTTGAATATTATCATCTCGAAACTGATTTGTCTGTTCAACAATTCTCTCTAGCAGTACTGGATTGCTAGGAGCCAGATTACTAGCACCAGATATACCAGTTGGACTGGCCTGTTTACCTTGGCTATATCTCACACGACTGGGACGACCGTGAAAATAACCATCAGAGGTGAATGTCTGACCAATTAAAGCTGAACCAATGGCTTCTGCCTCTACATTCACCATCACACTACCATTAGCGGCAAATGGAAACAAAGCTTGACCCATGACCAAGATTGCCAGAGGATAAATAATTGCCGTTAATAGCCAAAGTACCAAAACCATCCGCATAGCTTTGGTCATTTCTCGAATAAAACTCATAAAACTTCCTATTAATTTTGAAGGTATAGAATTTTTCAACTAAATAAAGTACACATTTTAATATTATTATTCTTGTGGGTTGGGCATCTTGCCCGCCCTCGTTTACCTTACTTAGATGAAACTAAAAATTAAATTTTTAATTTCTAAATCAATCCTGTTGTTGCAATTAGCATATCTATTAACTTAATAACGATAAACGGCGCAATTATCCCACCCAAACCATAAATCAAGAGATGGCGTTCTAGGAGTTGATTAGCTGTCAGATATTGTAACTGCACACCATTCAAAGCCAAGGGAATTAAAGCAGGAATAGTCAAAGCATTATAAATTAGTGTCGATAATATAGCAGTATTAGCGCTAGACAAATTCATAATATTCAAACTTTGTAAATTAGCAGTAGTAAAGATAAATGGAATAATTGCAAAGTATCTAGCAATACCATTAGTTAGGGAAAATATAGTCAAAACCCCACGGGTAATCCGTAATTGTTTACCAATACTAACGATATCAATTAGCTTTGTGGGATCAGAGTCCAAATCTATAATATTTGCGGCATCTTTAGCAGCTTGAGTTCCTGTATTCATGACAACGCCGACATTTGCCTTTGCTAGTGCGGGAGCATCGTTAGTACCGTCTCCTGTCATTGCTACTACTTTACCGGCTACTTGTTCTCTGTGAATAACGCTGACTTTTTCCTCTGGTGTAGCTTCAGCAATCAAGTCATTTACTCCTGCTTCGTGGGCAATCACAGATGCAGTAATTAGGTTGTCACCAGTCAGCATAATAGTACTAACCCCCATCCGGCGTAACTGCTCAAAACGTTCACGGATACCGGGTTTAATGATGTCTTTGACATAAATTACACCATAAATTTCGTGATCTAAACAAACTGCTAGGGGTGTACCTCCTTGTTGAGAAATTCTTTCGTAGACAGTATTTAGTTCTGGGGGTACTTTTCCATGACGGAGACGAATAAATTCTTTAATTGCTCTGACTGCGCCTTTACGGGCTTCACGCCCCCCGGATAAGTTTGTGCCACTCATTCGGGTGATTTCAGAAAATTCCACCCCTACAGCTTGGTTGAGATCAAAGTCAAATTGTGCGCCATAGCTTTGAGCCAGTCGGATAATTGATTTTCCTTCAGGCGTATCATCCAATATGCTGGCTGCTAAAGCAACATAAGCCATTTCCTCTAATGAATGGCCATTGATTGGGATAAACTCTTCTGCCAAACGATTACCAAGGGTAATTGTACCTGTTTTGTCAAGAATGAGGGTGTTAACATCCCCACAGATTTCCACGGCTCTTCCAGAGGTGGCAATGATGTTAAATTGGGCAACTCGATCCATACCAGCAATACCAATAGCACTTAATAATCCACTGATGGTAGTGGGAATTAGGGCTATCAACAAAGCGATCAAAATGGTGATGCTGACCGGACTTTCAATATAGTAAGCAAATACTGGCACAGTAGCCACAACCAACAGACAAATTAAACTCAAAATTGCTAGAAAGATTGTCAGGGTAATTTCATTCGGTGTTTGGCTGCGTTGTTTTCCTGCTAATAAAGCAATCATCTGGTCAATAAACCCTTTATCCGGGTCAGATGTGATCCTTACGATTAGTTCATCAGAGATAATTCGCGTACTACCGATCACCGAACCTGCAACATCCGAGCCGGATTCTTTGAGAATTGGGACTGTTTCTCCAGTAATTGCTGATTCATCTACTGAGGCTACACCCATAATTATTTTGCCATCAGCAGGAATGATATCGCCCGCTACTAAATAAACGGTGTCTCCTTCTCTAAGGGAGGTGGAAGAAACTTCGGAAATTGCGCCATCGGGGGCAAGTTTTTTGGCTATTGTTTCTGATTTCATAGCTCGCAAAGCATCGGATTGAGCTTTACCTCGTCCTTCGGCTAAGGCTTCGGCAAAATTAGCCAGCCAAACAGTGAGAAACAAAATTCCTGTTAATAAGCCATTAAAAAGTTGTGGGTTATTTTCTGGGGCTGGCCCCAATATGTTGGGGTCAATGGTGAATCCTAGTGTGATCAATGTCCCTAGCCAAACTAAAAACATGACGGGATTTTTCAGTGCATGACTGGGATGAAGCTTGATAAAAGCATCCCCAATGGCTCTCACATAGAGTTTTTGAGTATTTATTTTGGTTTTTTTGAGGGCTTGGCGGCGATCGCCAGCACGAAAGCGCGATGATTTAGAGGTAGGTGCAACGTTCATTTTAGATGCGGAATGGTGATTGGGTGGGGATTGGGCAATAGGGATGGGGCAATGGTGATTGGGCAATAGGGATTAGGCAATAGGGATTGGGAAATAGGGATTGAGAAGTTTCTTCTTCCCCCTGCACCCTGCACCCTGCCCCCTGCCTCTTCTCCCCCTGCCTCTTCTAACTACCGGCAGCTAGTTTAAAACCTTCGGCAATGGGGCCTAAAGCCAAAACTGGAAAGAAAGCTAACATTCCCAGAATCACTACTAATCCAGCCGTGGCAGTGGTAAATAACAATGAATCTGTTTTGAGAGTAATAGATGTTTCGGGAATTGTTGGTTTACGAGACATACCTTCAGCTAATAGCAAAAGGGCAATAATCGGAATATAGCGCCCGGCAAACATACTGAAACAGGTGCTTAAATTCCACCATAGGGTGCTGTTGTTCAATCCTTGTAAACTAGAAGCATTATTTGCACCGGCTGAAGCATATTCATAAACTACTTGGGAAATACCGTGAAATCCAGGGTTAGTAATTCCAGATAGGGAAACAGGATAAGCCAATGTAATGGCACTGGGAATTAAAACTACAATGGGATGAATCAGCATTACCATACTGGCAAGGATAATTTCTCGCCGATCAATTTTTCGTCCTAGAAATTCTGGGGTGCGTCCCACCAGTAATCCTGTTAAGAACACGGTCAGAATTAGGTAAATAAATAGGTATGCTGTTCCAGTTCCTTGTCCTCCCCAGATCACACGCAGGAATAAGTTGGATAAGGTTGAAAATAATCCAGATGGCATTAAAGAATCATGCATCCCATTCACCGCACCGCACATAGTGGCGGTAGTTACGACTGCCCAAAATGCTGTTTGTACCCAACCCAATCTAATTTCTTTACCCTCTAAATTAGGTAATTCTAATCCCAATGTGCCATTGATGAGGGGATTACCTTGTTGTTCTCCACCCACTGCTACCCAAATGAGAATCACAAATACTGCAAATACCATCCAGAATACTAGCCAGGCCTGTTTGATGTTTTGAGCAAATATGCCGTAGGTATAAATTAAGGATGCTGGAATAGCAATCATGGCGATGATTTCGATTAAATTTGCAGCACCATTGGGATTTTCAAAGGGGTGGGCTGAGTTAACACCAAAAAAACCACCACCGTTATCACCCAACATTTTAATCATCTCAAAGGACGCTACTGGCCCTCTGGCAATATATTGCGTCCTACCTTCTAAGGTTTGTACCACCAGGGTTGCATCTAATGTTTGCGGTACACCGAAGAAAACTAAAGCGATCGCTCCAATCACTGAGATGGGTAGTAATATCCTCGTAATGGCACGAGTCAGATCAACGTAAAAGTTCCCCAGTTTTTTGCCTGTCAAGCCGCGAATAAAAGCAATTCCTACTGCTAAACCTGTGGCCGCTGAGGTGAACATCAAAAAGCCTAAAGCTGCTACCTGGCTAAAATAGCTTAAAGTGGTTTCGCCAGTGTAATGTTGCTGGTCAGTATTGGTGATAAATGAAACAACTGTGTGCAGCAATATATCCCAGCTAGGCGCACCAAAGTTATTGGGATTCCAGGGTAGTAAGCGCTGAAAAAATATGATTGCGTATACTAAAATCCCCATCACGAGGTTACTGGACAATAATGCCTGAATATACTGCCAAGCAGTCTGACTGTCTTTACTCCAAACACCTGCTAAAACAAAGAAACTGCGCTCTATAGGGTTCATTAACGGATCAAGCAATGTTCTTTCTCCCAAGAAAACACGCGCCATGTATTTTCCCAAAACTGGAACGATTGCTATAACAATACACAGCGTTAAGCCGATTTGCAAAAAACCTTGTCCCATCTATTTCGTACTCAGTTCAAGTTTAATGATAGAAAGCTAATTAATTACATATATCAAATGAATTACTCTGCAATTAAATCATGAGCAGTTTGGTAATGTCTCTTATATATAACCTCAATCGATTTAGTTTTTTCAGTTATTACTATTTTTCAGATTTTTTTGGAACTTTCCGTCAAAAATACTGAGATTTTAGTTTTATGTAACTTGTTAATATGACTTGGTTATACAATAAAGTACCGAAATTTACTAATGTTAAATACATATTAACTAAGATACATTTATGACATAACACGCGGAATTTGTATATATTTACACTAAATATTATTCATGTCCGTAAAATAAACTCGAAGTTAGCAAAAAATTATATTGCATATTTATTTCAAGATGCAAGATACTCTCAATAATGCTTCCTGATTTCCATCATATTTATGTAAGTAGGTGAGAATAATTCAATGTCTATGAAGAAACATAAATGATCCGTAGTGGATTGACACAGTTAAAATAGTGCATTAGTTTTTTCTGGTGGAAGAGGCAAGATATCTACCCCACAATAGCTGTATTTATGAATTAAATTATTTGTCTTAGTATACTACAGCATCACAGACCTGGAGTTTTTAAAGTTGTTTTTGGCGGTGCAACAACACATCCTATAGCAAACACTAATTAGACATTTTCCGATAAAAATGTATCGGTAGTCTAAATATGAAGTTATATTGATTAATTACTAAGGAAATATGAGGAAAATTAGCAATAAGAGACTGTCGATTATATAAAGTTTATCAAGGGGTGGACGGAGATTAAATTAAAAGTACTAGGTAATTTTCCTAATTTCATAGGGCTGACTTTAGTTTTTTATCCTTTTGAATAATACGAGAGTGGCTATGATGTATCAACCATATTTATCTCCTGATGATTTACCATCCAATCAAACAACACAATTGAGTGGGATTTGGTTAATCCAACTAGAAGAAGCTACCAAAAACAGCTTTTTCTTAGCCTGTAAGGGTACAGTACGTATTGTATTATCTAGTTGTCACTGGTATTTCAAAGTCAATAGCGGTATTCTGAATTTAATTTTGATCTGTCACGATCTCAAAAGCTATCAGCATCTGATGACGACTATTCCTTATTTAGCTAATAAGTTAAAACGATTTGCTAATCAAGCTAAAATTAGTGTTAGTTCTCCAGTGAATGGAGGTATACCCTGGATGGTTAACATCAATGAGGTATGGACTGGAGAAGATTCAATCTAGGATTTAAACATCATTTGTCAATTGTTCATGAAATCCTGAGTTATGGAGATGTAGCAGTGTTACATCTCTACACTAAATTAAATTTTTACATGATGTTTAATGGGTCTACATCAATAGTTAAACTCACAGAATTAGGACAAAGCGATCGCACATCATCCCAATCAGGTAAATTTGGTAAAGCATCGGGATCAAACTTGAGCATAATTTGCCAGCGATAACGGTTAGCTACCCGCACAATACTGGCTGGGGCTGGGCCGAGAATATCAAATCCCTCGCTAGAACTTAAAGCTGTGGCCATAATTTGCGCTGTGTTCTGGACTTGAATGGGATCTAAACTACTCAAGCGCAATAAAATTAACCGTCCATAGGGGGGATAATTGAGCGCTTGGCGTTCTTCTAATTCAGTTTGGGAAAAAGATTGATAATCATGTTGTTTTACCGCCCCAATTACGGGATGTTCAGGGGTGTAAGTCTGCACAATCACTCTACCGGGATCATCACCTCTACCAGCCCGACCTGCTACTTGAGTTAATGTTTGAAAAGCTCGTTCACTGGCGCGATAATCTGATAAATGCAGCAAACCATCAGCAGAAACCACTCCTACCAACGTCACTTGGGGTAAATCTAAACCTTTAGTAATCATTTGTGTCCCGATTAATAAATGAGCTTCACCGTTAGCAAATCTAGTCAGTAAGTGACGGTGTGCGCCTTTGTTGCGGGTGGTATCGCTATCAAAACGAATATAACTCAACTCTGGAAACTGTTTTGCTAATTCTTGGGCGACGCGCTGAGTCCCGCTACCAAAGAATTTTAGATAAGGTGAACCGCATTCAGGACAGTGGGGAGGATGCGATCCCGCTTCGCGGGAAGCATAGCTACGCGTATAGTTACAGTAATGACAGCGTAGTAATTGCGGCGCACCTTCTTCACTCTGGTGATAGGATAGCGACACATCACAATGAGGACATTCCATCACGTACCCACAACTGCGACAAGAAACAAAGGTACTGTGTCCCCGGCGATGAATAAATAAAATTCCCTGTTGTTGTTTTTCTTGTAGTTGCTGTAAAGCTGCTTGTAGCGACCGACTAAATATAGAACGATTTCCCTGCTGTAACTCTAGCCGCATATCAACTAATTCCACCGGTGGTAATGGGCGGGAGTTGATGCGTTCGGGGAGGGAAAGGTAATAAGTGGGGTGTGGGGTGTGGGTGAGATTTACCCAACTTTCTAATGAAGGGGTGGCGGAACCGAGAATTAAAGGACAATTTTCTAATTCGGCTCGCCATTGGGCGACGGTGCGGGCGTGGTAGGTGGGGATGGGCGAATCTTGTTTAAAGCTGCTGTCGTGTTCTTCGTCTAAGATAATTAAACCTAAATTGGGCAAAGGGGCAAAAATGGCGCTACGAGTCCCGATGACTATTTGAGGTTCTCCAGTGAGCATTTGTCGCCAAGTGTCGTAACGTTCGCCTTCAGAAAGGGCGCTGTGATAAACGCTGATTTTACCGCCGAAGCGAGCGCGGAAACGGTCTGTTAGCTGGGGGGTGAGGCCAATTTCGGGAACTAAGACGAGGGCGGATTTACCTTGATTGATTAGGGGTGCGATCGCTTGTAAATATACCTCTGTTTTGCCTGATCCTGTAATTCCATGCAACAAGACTTGAGCAAACCCATTTAGGGCTTGTATGGTGGTCAAGGCATTTGCTTGGTGAGGATTTAAAGTTTTGGGGCTATCTGGGGCTAATGCTATTCCCTGTTCTGTTCGCAGCACTTCTTTGTCTTCGATAACAATATAACCCTTTTCTGCCATCGTCTTCAGGGTGGAGGAACTAGCATGACAAATTTGCAATAGTTCGCTCTGCCATAATTCTCCCCCACGTCGCCGCAACACTTCTAAAATTTCTCGTTGACGAGTCGTTAAATCACCATCAATAGCACCAATCAAGGTGACAGCTTTTTGTCTTTTGGGGCGATTTAGTCGGGGTGGTTCTAAATAACTTTCTACTAATCCAAATTGTAACAACTCCCGCACACCTCTATAGGCTGTTTTGACTTTCTGTTGTAGATAAGTGAAACTATAATCTCCGGCTGGTTGCGCTTGCAAAAGGTGAAAAACTTGCTGGGCTGCGGGACTAAGGAAAGTTAAAGATGAGGAAATTTGTCTTTTTATTTCTGCGTCTGGGAGCAAGCGGATACGACGTTGCGATCGCCCCAGTAAGCCTGGTGGTAATGCCACCCGGATCACCTGAATTAAAGGCGTATAGTAATATGCAGCCACTCGATTTAATAATTCCCAATAGGTACTGGCGAAGAAGCCTTCACTGACTATATCCTCTACTTCCTTAATTTTTTCTGGTGGTAGATCAATATTTGCTTCTGTCAATAAACGAATGGCGATCGCTCCTACTTTTTGAGTCCCAAATGGTACACTTAAAATATCACCTGGTTTTATTTTTAACTGAGTTGGCAATCGATATGTAAATAATCCCGTAGTTCTTGGACAGTCTACCAATACTTCAATCCATCGATTTTGGTTTTCAGTTTGGTAAGTTTCTTGAGGTTCAGCAACTACCAAATTCAATAGAATTATGTTACTTTTATACATGAATCTGCAATCTTATAGACCAATATTTCTGTGACTTTTACTTAGTTTTTCACGGTTGACTTAGGATAATGAAATATTTTTATTTTTTGGGGGTAAAATGTATTTGATCATACTTTTGTTCTGCACAATACTTGATAAGTTTCCCTTTATGTAATTTACTAGACAATTTTGTCTTAACAATACATGGCATAAATGTTTAAAGTCCGCTATAAAAAATTAAATTCTCTTTCCAGTGATTCGTAAAATAGTCTGACCAATTACTAAATAGGAGGTAGTGCTTTTCAGCCCCTTGATAGATATTCAACCCTTTGTATATATGAGATGCTTTTATACAAATAAATTATTTCAGAAAATTAGACTAGTCAACCCATGTCCTTGATAAAGCTTGATGAAAGCATCACCGAAACCAAACCAAGACTATGATTTCTGTAATAATTTCTCACCGATCACGCTTAAAAAGTTATGTAACTTATAAAAGATTTAAGCTAGGGGGGTATTTACTTGAGTTTTTTATATTTGTTAAGGTGGATAAAGGTTGGGGGGATTTGACAGATTTGGGTATTAAGAAAAAAATAAGGAATATCTCTGTTGGAACCTGAGAAGATAGTTTTTGGGTGCAAAAACCAGTATTTGTTAGAGGTTCTATCTAGCAGGAGCCAAGAAATGACAGCGAGGGGCTGATTTTCACTAATGAATAAGCAATTAGCAAGAAGATGTATTTTTCTGACAAAGGGGTGCATTTGTTTGTTAGGGAAAACTACCAAGCTTCAAGCAAGCTGCTGTCACTAAATTATGTACCAAACAAAGCAAAAATCCCTAAAGGAAACTATGAACATTGCTGAATTGGGAACAATGGAAATACTGGAAACTACTGCCGAACATGAAGAACAAACACTCGAACTTCTAGAACCAGTGATAGAGGAAGAACCTCCAATTATCGAAAATCTGGAATCAGAGGAACGCGATGGGGATCACATGGCGGCAGCTCGGCCTTCAGGATACAATAAAACCGAGCATGATGATGCTGTAGGCGCATTTTTTAAAGAAATGGCGCGTTATCCGTTGTTAAAACCCGACGAAGAGGTAGAGTTAGCACGGCGAGTCAGGTTTCTAGAGGAAGTTAGGGAAGTACAAGCTGCTTTGGAATTAGAACTGGGACAGCCAACCACTAAGGTACAAGTAGCCGGACAGCTAGAAATGACCGAAAAGCAACTAGAAAGTCGCTTATATCAAGGTAGAGTAGCGAAACGCAAAATGATTCGCTCTAACCTTAGACTAGTGGTGTCAATTGCCAAGCGATACCTGAATAGGGGTGTACCTTTTCTGGATTTAATTCAGGAAGGCGCAATGGGTTTAAACCGCGCTACAGAAAAATTTGACCCAGATAAAGGATATAAGTTTTCTACCTACGCCTACTGGTGGATCAGACAAGCAATTACACGAGCGATCGCCAATGATGCGCGAACTATCCGTTTACCGATTCACATTGTTGAAAAACTTAACAAGCTGAAAAAAGCCCAACGGGAACTCAAGCAAAAACTCTGCCGCAATCCCAATGAAGCGGAAATGGCAGAAGCTTTGGAAATTAGCGTCCAACAACTGCGCCAATTGCAACAGCTAAGACGACAAGCCCTTTCTCTCAACCACCGTGTGGGTAAAGAGGAAGACACGGAACTCATGGATTTGCTAGAAGATGAGGATAACTTGTCTCCAGAAGCAAAAATGAATGAAAACATGATGCGCCAGGAGATTTGGGATGTCTTGGGTGATGTACTAACTCCACGGGAAAAAGACGTAATTTCTTTACGCTACGGTTTGACCACCAGCGAACCCTGTACCTTAGAAGAAGTCGGCAATATGTTCAATTTGTCCCGTGAACGAGTGCGACAAATTCAAAGTAAAGCTATGAGAAAGTTACGCCGTCCTCATATCGCCAAGCGTTTGAAGGGATGGTTAATTTAATTCGTAATTCGTAATTCGTAATTCGTAATTCGTAATTCGTAATTCGTAATTCGTAATTCGTAATTATGAAAGCTCCAATTTTTAGTGGGGTGGCCAGCTTAAAGTAGTGCTTTATGTTTCTCTTGTGGAACGGGTATCTTGCCTGTTATGGGTTGCCAGCCCACAATAAAGGTTGCGCTGTGCTTCCAAGCTACGCCTAATACACTATTTTAGGCTGTGTCCATCCACTACTGTTTTGGGTCATTAACTTTTTGGTGTTCTCTAAGTCCTGAATTCTATCTGTAGTTATTCATTATTAGTCAAAATCTTTACACAATTGACTATAGACTATGGACTGTGGATTATGGATTATGGACTAATGATTTCTCGTAGCGATTTGATTTTGCGTTTTGCTGAACCAGGTGATAGCAACGTATTGTTTGATTTAATTCAAGGGTTAGCTAATTACGAAAAATTATCTCATGCTGTAACTGGGAATGTTTCGGATCTCAAGGAACATTTATTTGGTTCCCCCAAGTATGTCGAGGCGATTTTAGCAGAATATGCAGGGCAAGCTGTTGGTTTTGCCCTGTTTTTTCATAATTATTCCACTTTTCTAACTAAGCCAGGAATTTATTTGGAAGACTTGTTTGTTTTGCCAGAATATCGCCGTCAAGGTATCGGCAAAGCTCTTTTGTCTAAATTAGCCCAAATAGCTATAGAACGCGACTGTGGGCGCTTAGAATGGAGTGTATTGGATTGGAATGAGTCGGCACAAGCCTTTTATCGGAGTATGGGCGCGGCTATTTTAGATGAGTGGCGAATTTGTCGCGTTACGGAAGAGGCGATGCAAGAGTTAGCAAATAAAGCTTTAAGCTGAAAATGATGCTCTATCTAATGCCAGCCTGCTTCAGCTTGTTCGAGAACATAAGCCGCAACTTCTTGTATTTGCTGTGGAGTCAGACGGTCTTTGTAGGCTGACATATTATTTTTCCCATTGGTAACTATAGCTGTAACTGCCTCTATAGTGTTCATCTCATATCTTTTTAGGGCTGACTTTTTTAAGTTTTTACCACGGCGGATAATGTTACCACCATTGATATGACACCCGGCACAATGAACATTAAAAATTTCTGCGCCATGATTTGTTTCTGCGGCGATCGCAGACGAACTAAAATTATTGATTAATAGAAAAATTGTCACTAATAACAATATTAGTAGTTTTTGCACTCAATTACTCCTGATACTGTTGTGGCTATGTGTTGAAATTAACTCGCTTTACCGATATGATATTACACTCCTGTCGCTACAAGTCTTACAATCGCCGCAACTAATTTTTCTGTGTTCACAGGCTTAGATAAATGTATTTGAAACCCTGTTTGTAATGCTTGTTGGTGATCATCATCTCTAGCATGGGGTGTTAAAGCGATCGCGGTGACAAATTGCAGCTGTTGCCGCAACTTATTGAGTAAATCTAAGGTTTTTTGTGAGGAAATGCTTTTTCCTTGGTTTTCAAAGTATTCAGATGCTTTTTTGATGTCAGCGATCGCCCCTTGATGATACCCTAAATGATATTCAGCTATACCCCGATTCAGGTAAGCTGGGGCATGGCTGGGATTAAGTTTTATAACTTGGGAAAAATTACGAATTGCAGCTGCATTATTGCCATTTCTACCATCAGCACAACCAAGATTAAAGTAAGCTCGAAAATCCTGCCCATTGAGGCGAATTGCGCGATTAAAGTCGAGCATAGCAGCTGGAGAGTTTTGCAAAACTAAGTGGGCTAAACCTCTGTCATTGTAGATATCGGCGAGAAATACACTGGTAGTTGGGGGAATTTGAGTCAAGGCTAAATTATAATCCGCGATCGCTTTGGAGTAATTTTTCTCACCTGCATGGGCTAAACCTCGGTTATAGTATGCTCGAAAATCAACAGGCTGAAGGGCGATCGCTTGGTTATAATCAGCAATAGCAGCTGGATCATCACCTTGTCTGTAGCGTGCTAGTCCTCGACTCAAATACGTTTCAAAGTTATCTGGGGCTAAATTGATGGCGTGATTACAATCTGTAATCGCTTGGTGGTAATCTTGTAATTCTAGATAAGCCTGACAGCGATCGCTATAAGCTAGAGCCAAATCTGACTGAAGTTGCAGCGCTTGGTTAAAATTCTCTATTGCCTCCTGATAATTACCATGCTGCATATTATTGATACCCAAACTTAAAAAGTCACTTGCTGTAACTTGGGTATTTACAATAGGTAAGGAATATGCACTTGTTGTCGAACAATTTAACAAAAAAGCCAGCACTAGACTGAGAAATAATCGCCAGAAACAAGTCATAAGCATCCTATTTCACAATTTCGACAGTAGAAAAACTAACGGGACACAAAGCCCCGCTAACTGTTAGCTTTTTAACTGATAGCAAAAGCCCAAATTAATTTTTGGAACTTTTGATACTACTTGGCATTTACCAGAGTAATCGAGAAATATCCCTTCCTTCACTCCCCCAAAGAATTAACCACTACAGCACAGCGTCAATAGCACAACTATTTAACATCAATGAAAAGCCTATAAAGTCATACTTTTGACTTTTGACTTCCGCCTTGCGCTATTACCAACCTTTATCTGCCTGTTCTAGTACATAAGCAGCCACATTTTCAATCTGCTCTGATTTTAAACGACCTTTGAAGGCAGGCATAGCATTTTTACCATTTGTCACCTGACTAATAATTGCCTCGACTGAGTACAAACCGTACTTTTCTAAAGCATCCTTTTTCAAATTTTTTTGAGCTTGAACCAGGTTTCTTCCACCCGCGTGACAAGCTGCACAATTAGCACTAAATATTTGGCCTCCCTTGACTGTATTGGCTGCCAAAGCTGGACTACTAAAGGCAAAGGTGAAGATAGTGATGCCTAAAAGTAGCAAGGAAATAATTTTTTTCATCTTGTGTTCTCTCTGCAAAACGGTTGATTCGGTACAATACCTTTTCTAATTGTCAATTGAATTAATTACTTCCGTCAAAAGACAAGCTGTCAAACTTTTCTTTGATGAAAAGTAGGAAATGGGTTGGGGTGAGGTGATATATTTTTAACGCTGTGGTTGGGTCAAGGCTTCAAAGCCAGAGACTATATCGAGGAGTTCTGCGGTAATAGAACTTTGGCGTTGGCGGCGATAATCAGCGTTGAGGTCTGATAAGCGTTCTGCGATATTTTTTTCCGCAGCTTGCATTGAAGAAAGGCGACTGGCGTTTTCACTGGCTAAAGACTCGGCAAAAGCTCGGTATAAAGATATAAATAGATATTGGCGAATTAATGCGGAAAATAATTGATTTTCATTCATTGTAAAAGTTGGTAATACTGATGTAGTCCAAGGCTTTTTTTCTAAAAAATGTAACCAATTGGGATCAACTGGTAAAAGGCGTAAATTTGTAGAGTGATAGGATACACCAGCCAGGGATTTGTTATAAAATAAGATAACCTGCTCGATTTGTTGCTGTGTTTGCCATTGTTCGATATTTAGCAACATTTCCTGTACCATTGCAGTGATTTCGGTGACGGAATTGGGAACAGAATATTGCTTGGTAATGGTTCTTCTTGATGCTTCTAAGGGCAAAATTAACCGCGCCCCAACTGCGGCAATTCTAATATATTTTGGCTCTAATTTGTTAAGTTTCTGCACGGCATAAGATACTATTTGTTCATTAAATTGACCGCATAAGCCTTGGTCTGAGCCAAATATAATTATGCCTAAAGAATTATGAGATGATTTGCTGTCTGTTGCAGATGCTACAAGACCTCGTTTTTCAGAAAAATATCGCTGTCTGAGGACAATTTGTAGTCCCATTTCAATGGTGCGGTTATAGTCGGCTAAGGATTCTACTGCTGTTTGATATTGTCGAATGCTGACAGCAGCGAGGGCTTTCATGGTTTTGACTACAGACTGCAAATCTTGAATACTGCCAATTTTGGCTCTTAATGACTCAATGGTGGGCATTTTCTGATTCCTCTGGCTGGGGTTTCAAGAATGCCATTGCTCCTGCGGCTACACTTAACAAAGCATTCCTATCTTCATCACTCAGCTTTTCACCGGCTTGAATACGCTCGCTCACCTGCGATAATTGTTCTGTAACTTGTTGGCGCACAGCTTTAGCCCCTTCCTCTATTTTATCTAGGGGAATGTGGTCAAAAATACCTTCAGTCACAGCTAACAACACAGCAATCTGTTCTGCTACTGGTAAGGTTTGGTATTGGGGTTGCTTTAATATCTCTCGCACACGTCGCCCCCGTTCTAAGGTTTGGCGGGTTTCTTCATCTAGCTGAGTACCAAAACGAGCAAAAACTTCTACTTCCTGAAATTGCGAGTAAGACAGCCGTAAATCTCCAGCGACAGCGCTATAAGCTGGTAATTGGGTCTTTCCTCCCACTCTTGAGACTGATTTACCTACATCTACCGCAGGTAATACACCTTTTTGAAATAAGTCGGGAGATAAATAAATCTGTCCATCGGTAATAGAAATTAAATTAGTGGGGATATACGCGGAAATATCTTGCGCTTGGGTTTCCACAATTGGTAATGCGGTGAGTGAACCACCCCCAAGTTCTGGGCGCAGGTGGGTAGCACGTTCTAATAATCGGGAATGAATGTAAAAAATATCACCTGGATATGCTTCTCTTCCAGGAGGGCGACGCAGTAACAGGGAAAGTTCCCGATAAGCCCAAGCGTGACGAGTTAAATCATCGTAGACAATTAAGACATCACGCCCTTGTTCCATAAAATACTCAGCAATGGTTGTGGCTGCATAGGGGGTGATATATTGCAATCCTGGTGGGTCTTCCCCAAATGCTACTACTACAATGCTGTAGTCCATTGCGTTATATTGACGCAAGTCAGCGATTACTTTGGCCACTGCTGAGGCGGGTTTACCAATGGCGCAGTAAATACATAAGACATTTTGGTGCTTTTGATTAATTATAGTATCGGTGGCGATCGCAGTTTTACCAATTTGGCGATCGCCTACAATTAATTCTCGTTGTCCCCTACCAATAGGAATCAAAGCATCAACAACTTTTATACCTGTCTGCAAGGGTATTATTACGGGGGCGCGATCCATGATAGCGGCGGCTTGTCGTTCTACTGGACGGCGTTCTGTTACCTGAATTGCTCCTTGATTATCCAGAGGATTGCCAGTTACATTTAGTACACGTCCTAACAATGCTTCGCCTACGGGTACATCCAAAACTCTCTCTGTGCGTTGTACTTCTTGTCCAGCTGCTAAATGTTGGCTATTACCTAATAAGATTACCCCAATTTCGTTGGGATCTAAATTAAAGGCAATTCCTAATACATCACCGGAAAAATGCAAGATTTCATCGGCTTTGACGTTGGGTAAACCTGAGATATTGGCAATTCCTTGAGTTAAGGATTTAATTATGCCAATTTCACGAGTTTGGATTTGGGGTTGATGGTTATTTAAGATTTGTTCAAAGGTGGTAAAGGTGTTATTTAGGAGGGTTTGTAGAGGATGATTTTTGTTCATGAGTTTGTTTCGCGCAGAGGCGCAGAGAGAACAGGGGAGAATTAAGGTTTATTTGTGCTTTGTTGGATGATTGTGGAAAATTGTTCTGATAAAGTTTGCAGATAGTCGTCGAATGTCCAGGAAATTTGATAGTTAGATATTTGTAGTTTTATCCCACAAATTAAATCTGGAGAGGTTGTAAATTTAATATTCTTGCCGTTAATTATTCGCTGGGACTGTAAAATATTAATAATTTCTTGACGCTGGGATTGGGGTATATCAAAACTGCTATAAATAATAATTTCTTTGGCTGATTGCTGTGTGATTTCTTGGCGTTGTATTTCATCTAATGTTTGCAGACGATTTAGAAATACTTTTATTGTCTTTTGTTCTAAATTAGCGTCTGCTAAATCCTGTAAAATCCGGCGAGTAATTGCATAAGTTTGTTCTTGTACCCGTTGGCGTAAAGTCGTTAAAAATTCATCTTCTTCTCGTTGAATTGCTTCGCGCCATCCTGTCTGCATTGACTCAACTTCTTGGCGGGCTTGATTGATTAGTTGTTTTCGTTTCTCTGCGGCTTGGGTTTTGGCTTCATTTATTAATGTTGTGCGTTTCTGGTCTAATTCTTGTTGCTTTTGACGATATAATTCTGCTTCTTGTGCTGCTTCCTCTTGTTTTACTTGCGCCTCTTCCCAACGATTTGTAATTCTGCGCTGGCGTTCTTGCATAGTTTTAGTTATGGGTTTATACAAAAACTTCCACAACAGAAAAACCAGAATTAGGAAGTTAAGAATTTGAGCGATGACTGTAAACCAATCAATCAGCATAGATAGTTTTTTCCTTGAACTTTTTTGAATTCAAAATGTAAAATAAAAGAGAAATAATTTTGAATTTTAAATTATTTTGACTATTAACTAGTAAAATAGTCCCAAAAAGGGTTAGCAAAAATCAAAATCATCGATACCACAAAACAATAAATAGCCGTAGATTCAATAATTGCCAAACCCACAAATAAAGTGCGAGTGATAGTATTAGCTTGGTCTGGTTGTTGTGCCATTGCGCCCAAAGCCCTCGCCACCGCCCAACCTTCCGCAATTGCTGGGCCAATAGAACCAATCGCTATCGTCAAACCAGCAATAATAATCGAAACCATACCAATCAAACCAATATTATCTATATTCATCTGTCTTCATAATTACTTCTGAATTCAACTCTTACTCTCTCAGCGCCTCTGCGTGAAACTCCTAATCTCCCACCTCTGTTCGCCGATAAACGCGAGTAGCAGAAGCAATATAAACCATTGCCAAAATTGCAAAAATATATGCTTGAATAATCCCAATTAAAAGCCCCAATAATCTAATCAAAATCGGAAAAAACAAAGGGACAAGAGATACCAAAATAGCCACTAGCATAGAACCACTCATAATATTGCCAAACAAGCGCACTGCTAAAGCCAGAGTCCGGGAAAATTCACTAATAATATTGAAAGGCAACATTAAGGGTGTAGGCTGAATGTAATTTCTTAAATAACCTAATAAACCTCGATTCAAAATGCCGAATAACGGCACTGCAACAAAGACACACAAAGCTAAAGCAGCTGTAGTAGAAAGGGAACCTGTCGGTGGTTGATAGCCAGGGAAAATTGTTAACATATTAGCGACAACTATAAACAAAAATAAAGTTCCGACAAAAGGTAAATATTGACTTGGTTCCTGTTGACTAACTTCCCGAATTTGCTGGTTAATGGTATCTATAATGATTTCTAGGATGTTTTGCCAACGGGAAATTTGCGGTTTTACTTTTAGGTTACGTGTTATCAGCCAAGAAACCAGAACTAAGAGAAATATTATTAGCCAAGTATATACAATAGTGGCATTTAGCTTGATAAATCCCCACTGCCAAAAAATTATATTATCAGGACTAATTTCCATCGTTGTATTCCTGTTTTGGTTGCCAGTAATTGATTAAAATACTCCGTGCTATTACAAATCCCAAAAGACTAATTAGCATTCGTTTCCAGTTTCCATCCATAATTAAATATAATCCAAGTATTGTGATACTGGTACGACCAACAAAGCTACCCACAATTAAGCGAAATGGCCATTGAGTTGTCGGTATTTGTCGTACTGTTAACCACAGGTTAATAAAGTAGAAAACTCCCAATGTAAATCCTAATGGCAAAGCAATTAACAAATATATAATGTTGTTCATGCTCACTTTCAAGTGAAGTAATTAATTTGGAATTCAAACTACTGATAAACACCGACAATATATTTATGTATATGATGTTATTATTTTGCTAAAATTTTATTCATTTCGGCTTTCTTGTTGTACCCAGAACCAAGCGTTGAAACAGCCAAGAGTAAGACCAATAAATAACATCATTAATGTCCAGGAGTATTGACTAGGCCATCTTGTATCAATCCAAATGCCTATAGCGATACCAATTA
>NZ_JAYGHH010000015.1:29429-37988 GCF_034931045.1 Nodularia sp. UHCC 0506 | reverse complement strand
TAAGGTCGGAATAGTTATAGACCACCCTACAAGACCAATTACGCCTAAGTTAAACCAAATACTTCGGTCTTTTTGCCGTCGCGATCGCAGTTTCCGGGCTGATTTAGTTCTAATATGCTTTTGAAAGTCTGTCTCTGATTGTTGGCGTTTTTTTGGTGATGAATTATGTGGGGGTTTCACTACTGGCACCTCCCGTTTCTATAAGACTTCGAATAAAACCGATTTCTAATTTAGCGGCAGCAGATCGAGCCATTTTTTCTTTTTCATTTAATGTTTTAAACTGTGCTTCTACTGTTTGCTGTAATGTTTCTAAGTTATTACCCCGAATGGCATTTCTAGTTGAGACAAGAACCTCTGCACCACATTTAACTAAAATGCCTTGATCAACAGCGAGAAATATTTCTTCTCCTTGTTGTGAATCAAATGATAAAATTCCGGGGACGAGTGCAGTTACAAAGTCTATATGATTTGGTAATATACCAAAAGCACCATTTTCAGCTTCGGCATTGATTTTATTAGCTGTTTCTTCTAACAAAATTTGTGTAGGCAATAAAACTTTTAATTTCATAGTAAATTCTCCGAATTACGAATTACGAATTACGAATTACGAATTATTTCATCAACTGTACCAATCATATAAAGCGATCGCTCTGGATAATCGGAAAATTCATCGTTGAGAATGCGATCGCATCCGGAAAGTGCATCGGCTAAACTCACTAATTTGCCTGGTTTTCCGGTAAATTGTTCTGTAGTAAAAAATGGCTGGGTTAAAAATCGCTCTAGTCTTCTGGCGCGGGTGACTGTTTGGCGATCGCTGGCTGAAATTTCTTCTATGCCCAAAATGGCGATAATATCTTTAAGGTCTTCGTAGTTTGCTAAGGTTTGTCTCACAGCTTGGGCGATTTGGTAGTGATGTTTTCCCACTACTAGCGGTGTCAACATTTTAGAATTGGACTGTAACGGGTCAACGGCTGGATAAAACCCTTCACTAGCACGTTTACGAGACAAGACAATTGATGCTGATAAATGACCAAAGGTGTGAACTGCGGCTGGGTCAGTAAAATCATCGGCGGGAACATATACAGCTTGTACAGAGGTAATCGCGCCAGTTGTGGTATTAGCAATGCGTTCCTCTAATTCAGCCAGTTCTGTTTCTAGAGTGGGTTGATAACCAACACGGGAAGGAAGTCGCCCCATTAACCCAGAAACTTCTTGTCCAGCTTGGATAAACCGAAAGATATTATCAATTAATAACAACACATCTTGTTTGACATCATCGCGGAAATATTCAGCCATTGTTAAAGCTGCTTGTCCCACCCGGAACCTCGCACCCGGTGGTTCATTCATCTGACCAAAAATCATGATGGTGTTTTCTAACACTCCCGCATCTTGCATTTCACGGTATAGTTCCTCAGCTTCCCGACTACGTTCACCAATTCCACAAAACAGACTAATTCCCTGATACTCACTGACTATGTTGTGAATCATCTCCGTAATTAATACAGTTTTACCCACACCCGCACCACCAAATAAACCTGCTTTACCACCCCGTTCTAAAGGTGCGAGAATATCAATAGCTTTAATGCCAGTTTCCAGAATTTCTGAACTTGTGGACTGCTGAATTAGGGGTACTGGTGGCTGATGAAGCGATCGCCATTCTCCCCCAGATATTTCTGCTTTACGATCAATTGTCTCCCCAAACACGTTAAACATTCTCCCTAGCAGTCGTTTCCCCACCGGAACTTGTAGGGGATGTCCTGTATTAATTACCACAGAACCACGCGCCAAACCTGATGTTGGTGTCAAAGCAATTCCGCGTACCGTCTCAGCATCGAGATGAGTCATCACCTCCATCACCACACTCTCATTTTCCCCCGCTATCAACTGACTATAAACATCAGGAAGCTGTTGAGAAAATCGCACATCAATAACACTACCGCGAACCGAAACAACCTGACCCCGATTAACTTGACACAAATCTAGAGTTTGTGGCATCAATTAATGTCCTAGAAATTATCTGTCTGGTGCTTGCGGGATAGTCACTAATTAAACAAACTTGATATCATTCATAACATCACCCACCCTCTATAACTAAATCAATTACAGTATTTAGAACATCCTTCAACAGAAAGATTAAATTTTTTCCTTAGCGCCCAACATCTGTAAAAGTTTATCGACATTATCAATATCCCCAACAATCCGCCGAATCGGTTGCGGCCAAACCTTAACCAGAGTTGGAGTCGCCGAAACTTGGTCAATTTCCGCCTGTTCAGGATTCGTTAACACATCAATCACCTTCATGGTGTAAGGATACCCCAGCGATCGCTCTAAAAGTTCATGGAGACTCTTGAGAATACGTTCAGTGTTTGCACTATGTCCAGCCACAAACAGCCGTAAAACATAACACTCTGCTTGTAACTGTAACTTTTCCTGAGCTATCACAGCTGGATAATAAGTTGGTTTAGATTGTGAACAGTCCAAATCCACAATTAAATCATGGTCTTCCCAAAGTTGGGGAAAAGTCGAGCGATAAGTACTTAATACCATGCGATCGCACAAACCTTCTTGCCAAGGTGCTGTTTGCCAAACTAACTGCGTCCCAAAAATGGCATTAAGTACAGCCTGATGCCGAATTACAGCCGGATACGCTTCTGCAAAAGTTCGGACTTGGTGGGTTTGTGGATCTAACCAGTGGTCAATAGTTGCGGTGTAACAAGGGACTAAAAAGTGTGGCGGTTCTGGTAAATCTAAAATTTCCTGCAAAGCACCACACAAATGTGAATGCCATCGACCCTGCTTGTTAGGGTCGATGCAGTAAATTAAATCCCCTCCTGGTGTAAAAAGGGCAATACCTTTGAACAACTGGGGCTTAGATAGTTTATCTGTGATCAATTCAGTTACAGGATTTAATACAATTGCTACACTCGTCCTCGGAGAAACTGCGCCATTTCGTTAGGAGTTGGCGACATTTCCAACGCCGTTTCTTCTGTGATCCGGCCTTCGTGGTAGAGACTAAGCAAAGATTGATTCATGGTAATCATACCGTCAAAACTGGCTTGCTTCATCAACTCGGTAATTTCATCATATTTACCATCCTTGATCCATTCTTTGATAGCCTCAGTGTTAATCAGGATATCGTGAAAAGCTGCCCGCTTACCATCAGTTGTGCGGCATAAACCTTGAGCCACCACTGCCACTAAAGACTCAGAAATTGCCACCCGCATTGCCTCTTGTTCTTCACCTGCGTAAAGATTGAGAATCCGTTCAATAGTTTTCACCGCACTATTAGTGTGCAGAGTTCCCATGACCAAGTGACCAGTTTGAGCCGCTTTTAGGGCAGTATTCACCGTTTCTTTATCCCGCATTTCCCCCACCAGAATCAAATCTGGATCTTCCCGTAAAGCTGCTTTTAAAGCGTTGTCAAATTTCCGGGTGTGCATTCCGACTTCCCGTTGCTTGACTAAAGATTTGCGGCTTTGGTGGACAAATTCAATGGGATCTTCAATGGTGATGATATGTTTAGCCATCTCTTTATTGATGTAGTCAATCATCGCCGCCATTGTCGTCGATTTACCAGAACCAGTTGGCCCGGTAACTAAAATCAACCCTTTGTGGTGATGGCAAATCTCCCGTAAAATCGGCGGTAATCTCAACTGCTCCATAGACAAGATTTTTAGGGGAATTAACCGCAGCACCATTGCATAGCCTTTGAGGGAGTCAAAAACATTAATCCGCACACGAGCGAAGTCATATTGAGTTGCACCGTCAAATTCTAGCTTTTCTTGAAAATGTTGAATTTCTAGCTCTGATAAAACCTCCTGCAACCAACTAATAAATGTATCTTTATCTGTTTGTGGATAATCCGTTGGCTGAATTTCTCCTCGGTTGCGGAAACGGGGAATTTCACCTACTCCCAAATGAATATCAGAATATCCTAAGTCATAAGCCTCTCTGATAATCTGTGCTAAACTCAGCCCCGGACTGTTACTTTTAACAGTCACATCAGTAGGCATCGTTGTCGGCATGGGCATCGGTGGGGGACTACCTGGACGATGGCTGGAACTCCGATGAGTTGACATATCCAACGTTTGTGTGGAATGGCGTTGCGTGGATAATGATGGCGGAGGCGGGGGTATTGGCGGTATGTTCTGGGGCGGAACCGGATTTGACTTTGATGGAACCTGTGATTCTGTCATATAACTTTAAAATTTGGAATTGATCAACTGAAACCTGGGAAAAATCTCTGGTTGTGGCTCTGATATACCGTAGAAAGGTTACTCAGAACCTCAAAGCAGCAATCCTTGACATTGTATTTTTCATACTTGTATATTTTCAATCAATTTTTCTTGTATTTCATTTCTAGAGAATATTTTCTATTTTTTCTCATATATATCTGTTTAACACACTACATCCATGCAATACCTACAGTAAATACAACCATAAATGAAAGTATATTTATACACTATTTTTTATGCGCCAGCCTTTTTTGTGTCAAGTATAAACGTAAATAAATTGCACAGTCAGCCAAGATAAATTTTCAGCTTGATATGAGAATTATGAGAATTATAGGTAAGTATTATAAGAAATGTTAAGTAAATCATAAACCAATAGTAGGAAACGCCCTTGTACAACAAAGCTCTATTACCGTCTATTCCTAAAGATAGATGCCATAAACTAGCTCGCAAATTAAATGTGAAATTGCCGTTACATTCACAGGTACAAAAAATCAAGTGTAAAGTTTAGTAAACAAATGCTCATTTTATGAAAAGGGTTTTATATACTGAAACTTCAATTGAAAGATTCAGTTAACTCGTTAGAAGCGATTTATGACTGAAATAAAAACCTTGCTGTATATTTTTGGGAGGAAAAGTCATGGTTTCGGCTCAAAGCTCTAATCTAGGAAAGACCTACTCCTTGATGATGATCAAAAGTTTTTTGATTTGGACTTTCACATTGGCAGTGTGCTTGCTGGTTGTCGGTTTTCCATTAGTTTTTATAATGGCTACGGTCGGATGCTTGTTGTCAATTGTTTTGCAATCTGTAATGCCTGTTAGTGCAGTTTTGCTTGTTTCAGGTGGTTTAATCATGTTTAATGTCTTGGCAGTAATGATTGCTGCTGGCGTGTTGACTTTCAAGGGCATACACCCGAACCAAGTCAAGTGGTTAAGCTGGTTAAATGGAGAAGCTGAACAAATGCAGACTTCTGTATATGCTGCTTGTCCTTTAACTTGTGACATTGAGGTATAGTTCATCCTGCTTAATTCGACAAACAGAGCATCTGCCCGGTTAAGCCGGGTTTTTTCATACTTGGTTTTTGCTATTGTGAACAATGAGAATCCCGCTATCTTCAAGGTAACGGGATTTTATAACTGGAAATTTTTGCAAATTAAATCGGATTGCTATAGTTTGTAGTGAGTGCTTTAGCGCTCAGGTTCAGAGTTTGAACCTATTACCTACTTTTGTTTATTTATATATTTAAAAAAAATGACCATTAAAAAGAAAATTTGCATTATTTTGGGTACACGACCGGAAGCAATTAAACTGGCTCCGGTCATTCAAGTATTTCAACAGTCGCCAAAATTTGAGTTGCAGGTAATCTTAACTGGACAGCATCGCGAGATGGTTGAGCAAGTGATGCAGTTGTTTCATCTGAAGGCTGATGATGATTTAGAAATTATGCAGCCTCAACAAACTTTAAATGATATTACTTGCCTGAGTTTACAGGGTTTAGAAGCATTATTCCAAAAAAGTCAGCCGGATTTAGTCATAGTCCAGGGAGATACGACCACAGCTTTTGCCGCAGCTTTGGCAGCTTTTTATCAAAAAATCCCCGTTGGTCATGTAGAAGCTGGGTTAAGAACTGATGACTTATTTAATCCCTATCCAGAAGAAGCAAATCGGCGGCTAATTTCTCAAGTGACTCAGTTACATTTTGCACCAACTCCGTGGGCGGCGGAGAACTTACAACGTTCTGGGGTTTTGGGAGAAATTCACATCACAGGTAACACTGTCATTGATGCACTATTAAATGTCGCTGCAACGAAACCTGCTTGTAATGTACCGGGTTTAGATTGGAACTTATATCGCACCTTGTTAGCTACAGTCCATCGACGGGAAAATTGGGGAGAACCATTACAAGCGATCGCTCAAGCATTTTTACAGATATTAGATAAGTTTTCTGATACAGCCCTACTGTTACCATTACACCGTAACCCCACGGTAAGAGAACCATTACAGGCACTTTTAGGAAATCATCCACGGATCTTTTTGATTGAGCCGTTAGATTATAGCGAACTGGTGGGGGCTATTGAGCGATCGCATTTCCTCTTAACTGATTCTGGCGGTTTGCAAGAAGAAGCCCCTAGCCTGGGAAAACCAGTATTGGTTCTCAGAGATACGACAGAAAGGCCAGAGGCTGTAACTGCTGGTACAGCTAAACTTGTGGGAACTACAACTCAGAACATTGTGCAATCTGCGACTGAATTACTCAGTAACTCCAACGCCTATCAAGCAATGGCAAACGCCGTAAATCCCTATGGAGATGGTCACGCAGCCGAACGCATTTTAGAAATTGTGCAAAATTACTTTTAACTTCTAAAAATTGCACTGCGAGTTTGGGGACCCACAATACCATCAACCCGTAAATTATTCCGAGCCTGAAATTCTCTAACTACGCGAGTAGTAGTAGGACCATAATATCCAGTTGGTTCGACATTTAAAGCTCTTTGAACTTCTGTCACCGCCGCACCACGAGATCCCAGACTCAGAATCACTGGCCCACCTGTACCACCCTGGTTAGCATTTCTAAAAATTGCACTACGAGTTTGGGGACCAACAATGCCATCAACACGTAAATTATTCCGAGCCTGAAATTCTCTGACTACGCGAGTAGTAGTAGGACCATAATACCCAGTTTGTTGTACACCCAAAGCTCTTTGAACTTCTGTCACCGCCGCACCACGAGATCCCAAGCTCAGAATCACTGGTCCTCCTGTACCAGTTGGGGTAGCAGGGCGATTATTTGGTGTACTGCCGACCCATCGAGCCGAAACAAATCTATTCGGAGACAGCCGAACAAAACCATTGATAATTTCCGTAGTCGTTATTTGAGTACCATTAGGGAGACAGTCCAAAGTTCGGGATCTGAGGTTGGCATCTTCACGAACACGTAAACAACTACCGTTAGTTCTGACATAAGATGTTGAAGTGGACTGAGCGTGGGTGACAGTGGCAAAAAACACACTGATACCAGCTAAAGCTAACCAAGCAGAAGATTTGAGAAAATTTATCCAGTGGAATTGGAATTTCGGCGAATTATCTGCTTGATCTGTAACTATTGCAGTAGGCTTAAAGAGCTTTTTCCACTCAAGTTGAAAATTAGGAAGATTGTATTCAATATTTTCATTCCCTTCCTCATTGGCCATAGAGATATGAGAATAAGCCATATAGTCCATAATGCCCCCCTTTATGCAATAACTCGATAACTTACAACGAATGACTTGATTTTACTCTATATTTAATTTTACGGTATTTAAAATTACATTAATCTTTTTAAGTCTTAAAACTATCAATACGAATTCGTAAGCCATTGCGCCATACTTCCACACCTTCAGGATTGACTAAGTAAGAATAAGTACCGTTATCTGCGCGATATTTATCTTGTCCAATATTCCAAGCTGGTATTCTCATTGGTTGACTTGAGCTTTGCTTCAACTGCCCAATATAAAATAACTGGTTATTGTCTTGACAAATTTTGATCAGATTATTGACAGTTTCACCTTCCAGAATTGTTACCCCACCGCATTCAGTTTCAACGGTTACAGGTGCAGGATTTATGGGTGAAGACTGTGAAACTTTTATATCTGTGGTTGCAGCTAACAAGTGAATCGGGTCAGCCGCTACTCTACCATTGGGATAAACTTCAAAGTGCAGATGAGGGGCGGAACTATTACCAGTAGAACCCATTTCGGCAATCATTTGACCTTGTTTGACCTTTTGACCCTGATTCACCAATAAACGGCGATTGTGGCCGTAAACGGTGATACTTTGATCAAGATGTTTAATTTCTATAGCATTACCTAATCCCCAATTATCCCAACCTGCTTTGACCACATCACCGGATGCCGCCGCAAAAATAGGAGTCCCAGCAGCCCCAGCAATATCAATTCCTTCATGTTGATATTTGTGGAAACCTTGAGAAATCGATCCTTGAGTGGGCCAAATGAAACCAGAAGCAGGAATGGAAACTTTTGCTAACTGAGTCAGGGCAGAAGTATTTATACTTAGTGTACTAATTAAACTAATTAAAGCAATCAAACCATAAATAATAATCTTCACCTTTGCCATAAACATGATCATTTAGACACTTTCTGATTAAGTGTTATTTCAACACACAAAAGGTAATATCAGGATAATAAATATGTCAAATTGGCAACTTTTCAACTTCCTCAACCTCTCTTCGTGCTGAGTGCTGAGTGCTGAGTGCTGAGTTCTGAGTTCTGAGTGCTGAGTGCTGAGTGCTGAGTTCTGAGTGCTGAGTGCTGAGTGCTGAGTTCTGAG
>NZ_JAYGHH010000015.1:17976-29312 GCF_034931045.1 Nodularia sp. UHCC 0506 | reverse complement strand
TGCTGAGTTCTGAGTAGAAACTAATTTAGATCAAGGCTTTCAGCAATCAACAACGTCCTAACTTCCTTGGCGGTTGCTATAAAAAAACTCATGATCTCCACATTCAGGTTCATGAGTTGCGAAAAATATTTAATTATCTCCAAAAATCAGGATTTGCTGCTGTTTACCGCTTCTGTAACCACTAACTCTGGTTGTGGCTGTTCTTCTTCTGGTAAGCCGAAAATCGATTTATATAACTTTACATACTGCTTGGCTGATTCATACCAACTAAAGTTTTGGCTCATACCACGTTTTTGTAATTCCTGCCATTGCGGTTGAAAACGGAAACCTTCCCAAGCACGAATCATACAGGTGAATAGGTCTAGCGGTTCATAGCGGTCAAAGCAATAACCAGTACCGGCAGCGTTCATGGGGTCGTGGTGCGATACAGTGTCAACTAATCCACCTGTGCGGCGAACAATGGGGGGACAACCATAACGCAAAGCCATCATTTGGCTGATACCGCATGGTTCAAAGCGGCTAGGCATTAAGAAGGTATCAGCACCAGCATAAATCCGGCGAGACAAAGAATCGTTATAGAGCAAATAAGTTGCCATGCGTCCAGGATAGCGGGATGCTAACTGCCACATTTGGGTTTCGTAGTTGCGATCGCCTGTTCCCAATAATACTAATTGAGCATCTGTATAAGCCATAAAGCGGTCTAGCATTTGCAATAGCAAATCAATGCCTTTTTGCTCTACTAACCGTGTCACCATGCCAATTAAAAAGGCTCTGCTATTCACTTCTAAACCCACTTCTTCTTGCAAAGCAATTTTGTTCGCCTTGCGTTTATCCAGGGTTTCAATAGTAAACGGTTGAGCCAAAGCTTTATCGTTTCCGGGATCGTAAACCTCAAGGTCTATACCGTTAATAATCCCCGATAACTTACCACTGATGAAAGATAATAAACCTTCTAGTGTTTCACCGTAAGCAGGAGTTTTGATTTGTTCGGCATAAGTGGGAGAAACTGTATTTACCCGGTCAGCAAACTGTACTGCTGCCGCCATCGTGTTATGTCCCTGCATATACCAAGGACACCAAGTAATTTTTTGTAAATACCAACTCCACGGCCCTTGATAAGCCAAGTTGTGAATTGTAAATACAGTGCTGATATCCGGGTCTTGGTGCATCCACACCGGAATCATTCCTGTGTGCCAATCGTGACAGTGGATAATTTGTGGTTTCCAGTAGTTCCAGCAGAATTCTGCTGCACCATTGGCAAACAAAGTGAATCGCCAATCTTCATCATCACCACTATAAATGCGGCGGGGCATAAAGGCAGGATGTCCGAATAAGTATAAGGGAACATCAGTACCAGGTAAAACGCTTTCGTAAACGTTAAAGTTCTGGAACATGGCAGATCCCTGCCAAATTGGTGCTTCAGGAATCTCCATTTTGTCTGGGAGGAAGCCGTAATAAGGCAAAAAGATGCGGACATCATGCCCCATTTTTCTCAAAATTTTGGGCAATGCACCCACAACATCCCCCATTCCACCCACTTTCGCAACGGGAGCTGCTTCTGCTGCAACGAATAGAATCCGCATGGTAGTTTTTATTCCCCGGTTCTGCTTATCAGTTATCAGTTATCAGTGTTTTACTGCTTACTGATTACTTATATAATCACATCTGCTTACTCAATAGCTTAGGAACCCCGTTGAATCTCGGTAAATATTTCCTCTAAAATTTCTTGTGCGCCTTGTTTCTTTAACAATGCTGCTAGTTCTGCCCCTAAGTTTTCGGCGTTTTTGGCAGCACCGGTTACAGTGTCTTTGACTAGTTTTTGACCATCGATGCTGGCAACTATCCCGGTAAGAGTTAAATTATCACCCTCTATTACTGTATTTACACCTATGGGTACTTGACAACCACCTTCGAGAATCCGCAAGAATGCTCTTTCAGCGAGACAGCGATCGCGGGTTTGGGTGTGTTCAATAGCTTTGAGCATGGTGATCAATTCATGATCTTCAGCACGGCATTCTATACCCAAAGCTCCTTGCCCGACTGCGTGGAGGGATATTTCTTGGGAAAGAATTTGATGAATGCGATCGCTCATTCCCAAACGCTCTAAACCGGCGGCAGCTAAAATTAAGGCATCATACTCACCAGAATCTAATTTTTTTAGGCGTGTATTCAAATTACCCCTAACATCTTTAAAGGTGAAATGGGGGAACTTGTGGCGTAACTGTGCCAGCCGTCTTAAAGAAGATGTGCCAATTACTGCACCTGCGGGCAGGGTTTCAATTTGTTTATCTTGATACTTCTCATGTACCACTAGGGCATCGGCTGGGTTTTCTCGTTCTGTAATTACTGCCAAAGTTAACCCGGATGGTAAATTAGTGGGTAGATCCTTCAAGGAATGAACTGCAAAGTCAATTTCCTGATTGAGCATTCCTACTTCCAACTCTTTAGTAAATAGTCCTTTGTCACCAATTTTGGCTAATGCTACATCCAAGATATTGTCGCCTTGGGTAGACATGGTATGAACTTCAAAAGTGATGTCTGGAAAGCTTTTTTGGAGTTGTTCTCGTACCCAATAGGTCTGAACTAGGGCGAGTTGACTTTTACGAGAACCAATGCGGATGGTGCGAGTAGGACTGGAAACAACTGAAGTCATAAAACAATAGGTCTAACCAGGCGATAAATTAATAGAAATACTTGGTATGCGGGCAACTCATTCACGAAGCGTTTAAAATTAGGCTCAATAGACTAGTCAAACACGTCAGATTTGCCTCTTACAAGTTCAGCACCTTTAGGGCTGAATGATTGACACTTATCTAGACTACCGCAGAGGGTGAGTCTCCGGATTGTTATTGTCTAATTGGGGTAAACTTTATTATTACTTTTTTTACATTTGTTTACATTTTTTGACTGAATTAACAACAAGTAACACTTGAGAGATCAGTAAAGCAGTCACAGGATAGAAGTGATAATTTTACGGTGATGTTATGAATAATTTGATATCTTATTGATTAAAACTTAAGTTTTCAACCCTATGAACCGTTCCGCTTGCCTTATCTTTAATCCAGTTGCGGGTCAAGGTGATCCAGAACAAGAACTGGAAGTAATTCGGGCATTATTAGAACCAGAATTTGATTTGGATATTTATCTGACAACACCAGAAGTTGATGCAGGTCAACTGTCTCAAGCGGCTGTAGAACGGGGTGTAGAAGCGATAATTGCTTCCGGGGGTGATGGTACTTTGTCAGCAGCAGCTATGGCTATAGTCGGCACTGATATCCCCTTTGGGATTATTTCACGGGGAACAGCCAATGCTTTCGCCGCAGCATTGAGAATACCCAACACCATTGACGCTGCTTGTCAGATAATTTTACAGGGAGAAACTAGGTGTGTAGATGCAGCTTATTGTAATGGTAAGCCTATGGTACTACTGGCAGGTATAGGCTTTGAAGCTGAAACTGTAGAAATGGCAGACCGGGACGCGAAAAGACGCTTTGGCATTATGGCTTATGTTTTAGCCGGTGTACAGCAACTGCGTAATTTACAGAGTTTTGAAGTAGAAATCGAAACTGAAGATAAAATTGTCACAACGACTGCCTCCGCAATAACAGTGGCTAATGCTGCTCCTCCTAGTTCAATCTTGGCTCAGGGGCCAGCCGGGATTATTTATGATGATGGATTACTAGATTTAACTATAGTGGCTCCAGAAAGTAAAGCCGGAGCGATCGCAGCAGCATTTCATCTATTGCAAACGGCTTCAACTAGTAGTGCGGTAGACCGAGATGATATTGGCTACCTGCGCGCAAATCGATTTAAAATCAAGGCTGAACCGCCTCAAAAGGTAGTTTTAGATGGTGAAATGATTGGCACAACTCCCATTGAAGTTCATTGTGTACCAGCAGGCTTGAAAATTTTTGTGCCTTTTGACCAAGCACTTAGTCCGGCGGAAAAGCTAGAGGGACTTCCTAATTTAACTATTGAGATGAAAAACTCGGATAAAGATTAGTTCGTAGTTCGTAATTCGTAATTCGTAGTTTGTAATTCCGATAATACAAGATTTATATGAATTTTAAATGGTTGCTTGATTTACGCCGTGCTGTACTAGAAGGAAGAAGGAAGAATTCAGATTTAGGAGTAAATTGTATTGAAACTCGTTTCTGATCCAGCGATCGCAAAAAAAATTAGTAAAATGCAGCAACGGGTAAAATGGCAAGACCCGTTAATTGTAGAGCGTGGAATTGACCAAACTCGCCTGGTTTTGGCGGATGATCACGCTGATGATCGTGAGTTTTCTTTTCTGGTTGCTGGTGATAGTGGTACTGGTAGCCACCGGGGACATCATCCTCAACGACAAGTTGCAGAACAAATGCTACCCCATCATTCTGAATGCAGTTTTATGCTGCACACAGGTGATGTGATCTATTTGGTGGGGTCGAGTGAATATTACCAGCAAAACTTTATCCAACCTTACCGGGAATTCCTTTTGGGTGGAGAAAATCCAGAAAAGATTGATTATGACCAAATGGTTTTCAATCTGCCCATTTTACCTGTACCGGGAAATCATGATTATTATGACCTCCCACTGGTCTTGAGTTTACTTTCTTTTACCACTTTACCCATCCGGCGTTTATTGCGATCGCAATTAAAACTAGATGTAGGCGTACATGGTTCTAGGAAAGGTAGTGCTTATGCAAAGGCATTTTTGGACTATCTCAAAGCGTTTCAGATCCCAGCAGATTTGGCGCAACACTTAGATAATTACTATACTGCTCAAACAGATACAGGTCGTTGTCTGAATTACCAACCGGGACGTTTTACCCGTTTACCAAATCGTTACTATACGTTTTGTTACGGGGGGATTGACTTTTTTGCCCTAGATTCTAATACATTTAATGAACCAGAACCAATACCTAAAAACCGTGAAGGCAGAGAACAGCGTAGAAGTTTAGAAAAACGCCGTCAAGATTTTGAGGAAGAAAAGCTGCAAATCATGGAAACCTCAGCCCAGCTAAATCCTGAAAATCCCAGCGACGCTGAAAAACTGGATGATTTACAAGGTCAAATATCACAAATTGAGGAATTGATTGTTGATATTGACAAGCAATTAAACACGGATAAAAACACCGTGACAGATATCGAACAACTGAAATGGTTAAAACAAAGACTAATTAAATCTTGGCAGAACGCAGATGTGCGGGGAAGGGTAATTTATTTTCACCATCCACCTTATGTAACTGAGGCGACAAAATGGCAACAAGCGCAAACTTTAGCAATTCGCGATCGCTTGCGTGGTGTACTGGATGCTGTCGCCGCAGAAGTTGGTAATTTGACACAGGGACGGCCTCTAGTAGATTTAGTTTTAAATGGTCATGCACATTGCTTAGAACACCTGGAAACTTTGGATACAGGACACGCTGACGCTAATATTCACTGGGTTGTTTGTGGCGGTAGTGGTTATAGTTTGCGTCGCCAAAGAAATGAAGGAGCTGATTTAAAAGAAACCGTGGGAGATACCAGTAAATTAGTAGCGCGATCGCATTTATTCGTCGGTCGTCATGGTCACGGTTCTAAAAAGCGGCGACCTTATTCTAGTTTACGCATCGATGTAACAGGTGATGCCCATCCTAAATTTATTCTCCGTCCTTTGGTAGCTGAATGGTATCAAAGACAATGGCATAATTACGAAATGCCATCTTTCACCATTTAAGCTCCCCTCCTCGCTTGCGGGGAGGGGTTGAATCACTGTCACAAAAATCACTAAATTTTTCCTGGGCTTTTACCTCTGGTGTCACCTTTTTCTGTCAACTTACCTTCTTGATTTTGATTAACTTCTTGCAGTTCTTCAATCCGTTCTGCGGAGTCTTTTATTGCCTGTTTTCGTGCGTCTCCACGCTTTTCATAATACATTTCTGGTTCCACAGCGTAATTATTCAATAGGCCTTCTTGGTCTACTGTGTAGCCATCAGTGGTGTTGATACTTTCTGTATTACTTTGATCATTTGTGGATACACCTTTCTGGTTTTCTTCTGTGGGCAGATTTTTATAGTTTTCGCCTTCTCTCTCTTTACGAGCCACAGTTTCAGCAGGTACTATTCCTCTATCATAAGTATCTACTTCTACACGTTCAGATGAATCTGTGGCATGATTAATTTTTTGATTAGCCATATATTATGATGCCTTGTTTAAATAACTGCCAGAACCAGATTATGTTAATCAAAATAATAAAACTACTATCTTTAGAAGTAATTAAGATGACAAGGCACTATTTTTTCTGCCTTTAGACATAGGCTAAATTTTAATTTAAAGCCACATTTTTCAAAATAGTCATTGGCCCTTGATCTTTGATCACCTGCATTTGTTCTTGATTTCGCACTAGCAATGCACCCGCAAATCCTAACGAATTTACAGATATAGAATCAAAATGCTCATGCGATCGCGGTACAATCATCATCCATTCTCGTGTAGCTAAAAGATTGTAATCACCTGATTGTCTGTTATCTTCAACTGCTTCTAAACCCACAGCACTCAATAAACTCTGATATAACTCCAGTGTTGCGGCTGCGGCTTTTAACGGTGAATTACTCCAAATGGGGTCTAATTTTGCTAAAGCATGGACAAAAGGCAAACCCGGTATAGTTGTTGTTACCGAATCTGTGAATTGTGCTAACTTCAGTAGCGGTTCAATAGGCATCTGTTCCCCAGATGGTGTTAGTGGTAAGGGGACTAATTGCAGATGTTTATGTGGCTGACTTGCACCAGCCAATTTACCACTGTTGTAGAACGCCAAACCTTCAACCTCAGCTAGACAGACCCACATAGCAACAAAATCTTCTAAAGTGAGTAATTTTTCCTGTTCCTCAAAGGCGCGGGTAATAATTAGCAGGTGATAGTCAACAACATTGAATTTGTTCAATAGACAAACATGAGTTTGAGAAATATCCGCAACGAATAAATCTTTTTCGTAGGGAAGAAAGGGATTAGTTTTATTCTTTTGCTGTTGCTTGGCTGTGTCTTTGCGGGTAAGATTGGCTAAAATTCTGACTAAAAATTTGATCCCATTCTGCTCGACAAATTCAAAATCTGTCGGTATTGACAGCAACGCACCACATTTCAAAGCATATTGAGTCTGCTCTTTGATGCTTTTCCACAAAGTGCCAGGTTTTAGTAATATTTTTGTCGGTGCGATTTCTTTTTTTTTCGGCATGGTGAAAGATTATATCAGTTTTCACTGATGAGTTATATAGAGATACTCATATTTGTAGGGACAAATAATCATGTACCTAGTAGTCTGTCAAATTTATTTTTACGGATAAAGGAGCAAACCACAAAGAACACAAAGAGCGCGAAGGAAGAAAAAACGCTATAGCGGTATGCACTTGAATGAAGTACATCATAGCAGAAGTAACGCGTCTCAAACCCTATTGATAAGGGGATCATATAATCGAAAATTGAAACTTACCCAATGCTAAACAAACTTCCATCATCCGTCTAAAAAATTGATTCTATTTCTCTGCTTGTTTGCGTTTACCTTTAATTCAAATTGTTGTGAATCTTGGTAGAGAATACCCAAATTTAATAAAGTTTCGGCATTATTTTGAGGAAAATCGGTGCGGATATAAACTTCTAAAGCTGTAGAATATCCTGTAAATCCTTAAATCCTGGATATCCTAGTTTATAATTGATCCAAGTGTAACTTTTCCATTTACCAAGGAGGAATCAGTCATGAAAGGATGGGAAACTTTAGATGCGATAGAAAGACAACCTGATAAAGTAAGTGGAGCATGGATATTTCGAGGAACAAGAGTTCCGGTGACTGCATTATTTGAAAATTTGCGCGATGGTGCAACAGTAGATGAATTTTTGGAGTGGTTTCCACCTGTGCAAAGATCACAAGTTGAAGCTGTACTTAATTATGAGCTTGAAACATTAGCTGCTTAGATGTGAAAATTCTTTTTTATCAGGGAACTCCAGTACCACTACGAAAATATTTAACAGATCATTCTGTAACAACAGCTTATGAAGAAGGATGGTCTAATTTATCAAATGGAGATTTACTAAAGGCTGCTGAAAATAAAGGATATCAAATACTTGTGATTTGCGTTATCAACAGAATTTGAGCGAACGTCAAATTGCAATTGTGGTTTTACTGTCAACTTCATGGCCAAAAATTCGGACACAAGTTGATAAAATTTGTTCTATTATTAATACCACTGAATTTTGTGATTATAAAGAAATATTTATCATCTAGTTCAATTTATTAAGTGATATCTATAGCGATCCTACCCATTACATGGAATTTTAAAATTTAGCGCTAACCCTGTACATCATAGTCCCCTCCTTGCTTGCACCGGAGGGGATTGGTGGTAAAGTTATTGTATTTTGCTTTTGCAAAACAATTTGAGGTTCTGAATTTTAGAAAAACATAACTTCACCCAATTCAGCAAATATTTGTTCAAACATCTCATCCACAGCATCTTGGTTCAATTGGCGCAGACTAACCGGGCCACAAAGAAATTCTTTAATAGTGATTTTTTGCTCTCGAAAGTCTTTCACAAAATCGCGAATAGCGGCGATTGTTTTAATTTCCGCTTCCACTTGTTTTGCCATGCTGCCAATAGCATCTATTCCTTCTTTCGCCGCTTTTCGACAATCAGAAACTATCGCGCCTTCTGGTGTATTTTTAACTAAGCGAAGTTCCTGCTTTAATGTCTCATATTGAGTTGCAAGAATTTCATTTTGCTGTTCTATTCTAGTGCATTGGCGAGTTAAGTCATCTTCACTATTATTATCAATAGATTTACCTGCTTGATGTTGCTGTTCAATTTCTAACAGTCGAGCCAAATCACCTTCTTGGTAAGCTTTGTTAATTTCCTTCATGATTTCGGTGTGACGCATTTGAGTTTCGCCATCTTTTACCTTATCTGGGTGAAATATTTCAGCTAAACTCAAAAATGTCTGCCGAATTTTTCGGGCTGCATCAGATTTGTTTCCAGCAGAAAAGTCTAAATCCGGCGACGCTTCTTGATATTGACTGTTTTCTTTGGTATGCGTGCCGAAAAAATTATCTTCTGGCTCATTAGTTTCAAATAGTTCGTCTAATTCTGTGTCTTCATCTTCTTGATGATGTTTGGGTTTGGGACTAATAATTCTGGCTATCTGGAGTTGGTAATAAATCGCTTCAATATCTTTTCTACTCTGCTTACCCAATTTTCTTAAAGTCAAGATTTCGTCAAACAGAGTATGAATTTCTCGGTCGATATCTACCAGTTTTTGGAACTTGGGATTACATCGGTTAAATATATCTGCGGCTAAAGAACGCATTTGTTCGACAAAATTGTTCAGTTCAGTCCGTTTTCTCTTAATTTGTTTCAATAGCCACTGGTGTTCTTTATCTAAAGTCTCTAGCCGGATATGGATAGACGAAAGCGCCAGTGTTGTTGTAGTTGGGGACTGGGATGAAGATGTTGATTTTCTCGGCATAAAACAGGCCAGTCTGAATAAGTTGACATCTTATACAGATCCTACCGCCAAAAGATTCAGTTTAATAAGTTAATTCAGGCGATCGCATGGGTAACAATTGCGGGAAACTGAAAGCAGATCATTAAGAGAGGAAAACCTAATGGGTTGGACTAAAGTTATTGCAGCCGACGCACTTGCACCAGAGGGCAGACAAGTGGTAAAAGTTGGCACACGGAAAATTTTGCTTTTGAACCATGACAGTCAGCTTTATGCTGTAGATAATACCTGTCCTCATTTAAAAATGCCCATGAAAAATGGGAAAATCACTGAAAGTGGCGCAATTGTTTGTCCTATACACCGTAGTGCTTTTGACTTAAGTACTGGTGAAGTACAGGATTGGTGTCCTTGGCCACCTGTTGTGGGCAAAGTCCTCTCCAAAATTTCCCAGGAAAAGACCCTACCAGTGTTCCCTGTGCGTGTAGAAGAAGGTAGTATTTGGATTGATGTAGAGGAATAGTAGCCTCTACTAAAAGAGTCAGGGGAGTAGGATGTGAGGGGCAGGGCTTACCGTATCACACAAGCCAAGCCCTCACCGAACCGCCCCCTAACCCCCAATTGTGGGAGAAAAAGAATTTTCCAATGCCCTGTTACCTTCCTGGACTAGTAAATTCACTTATCAAATCAGATTGTTATAGTTAAGATGGCACAGTTATCAGTAGAAAAGTAAATTATTATGCTCGAAAATCGTGACTATACACTAATTATCGACAAAAGCGGTAGTATGGCTACCCCAGATCAGAAAGGTGGCAGAACAAGATGGGTATCAGCACAGGAATCTACCTTAGCCTTAGCAAGTAAGTGCGAGCAATTTGATCCCGATGGCATCACTATCTATTTATTTTCTGGTAGATTCAAGCGCTATGATAATGTTACAGCCGCTAAGGTAACACAAATTTTTCAAGAAAATGACCCCTCTGGTACTACAGACTTAGCATCTGTGTTAAAACACGCAACTGATGATTATTTTCAACGTAAAAGTGCAGGTCAAACTAAGCCCAATGGTGAAATCATCTTGGTAGTTACGGACGGGGAACCTGATGATCGCAAAGCGGTAATGAAGGTAATTATTGAAGCTTCTCGCCGTATGAATAATAACGAAGAACTAGGTATTTCTTTCATTCAAGTGGGTACAGATGCACAAGCTACCCGCTTTCTAAAAGTCTTAGATGATGACCTCCAAGGGGCTGGAGCTAAATTTGACATCTGCGACACCATTACAATGGATGATATGGAAGATTTAAGTCTATCAGAAGTGCTACTCAATGCCATCATGGACTAGCAGCCGCAAGGCGAAAGTTAAAACCCTATTTACGCCGTGAATTACTAGCTTAAAAGAATGGATTCTCTTGATAAGCTGCTTGACCAAATCAAAGCTGAATATGATCAAGCCAAACCCGCAGCATCGCAGCCACAGAAAAATGCAACTAAATCAGTTACCCCAAAACCACCAAAATCGTTGTCTTTAGTCGATAGCCTTTTGGCAGAAGTTGGGGCTGATTTTGCAGCACAAGATAAAGCTGAAGAGTTAAAAAAACAGCAAGAACTAGAACAGGAAAAAATTCGACAAGCCCAAATCAAAGCCCAACAAATAGAAGCTTTGAAAGTTACAGCAGAAGCATGGTTAAAAAAATTAGACCCCTTTTCTTCAGAAGGTCTTTGGTTTGAAAAGTTTGCCGAAAGTTACCCTTCAAAATTAGAGGCGGCGATGGAATATTTAAAAGCAAACGGATAAACTCAAAATTAACTCCATTAAATTTGGCTGTAGTGCTATGGCAAAGCATCAAGCCAGTAGGGGCGGGTATGGCTATGCCAGCTATAGG
>NZ_JAYGHH010000015.1:17228-17812 GCF_034931045.1 Nodularia sp. UHCC 0506 | reverse complement strand
CCTATATGACAGATATGCTCAATTACCAATAATAATTTTAATAAACCCGTCCCTATATCAAAACTTTGAGTTATCAACAGTATTCTCATTATTCTGAAAACCGCTATAATCATTAGTCTGCAAAAAGTGTTCCACAGCCCAGTCATGCATTGCATAAAGAATTGGAATGAGGCTTTCTCCCAAACTTGTCAATGAGTATTCCACCTTTGGAGGGATTTGTGCATAAACTTCACGATGTATAATTCCATCTTCTTCCATTTCTCTGAGTTGCTGAGTCAGCATTTTTTGAGTAATTCCCGGTAAGCTTCGCTGTAGTTCGCCAAAGCGTTTGACTTGTGAGATTAATTCTCTAATAATTAAAACTTTCCAGCGTCCACCAATTACTTTTAACGTAGTTTCAACTTCGCAAGTGAGCCTGCTATCTGTTTTTGCTTCAGCTTTCATAGTTACTTTTGGGTAAGTACCGTACTTTTAAGTGCCTACTTTTCATACTCACTATACTTGATTTCAAGTCTGTTAATTGACTCAAATACAGCTATTTGCCAGTAAATGAAGTGTATGGTATTGAGAAATATATAGCTTGT
>NZ_JAYGHH010000015.1:2888-17203 GCF_034931045.1 Nodularia sp. UHCC 0506 | reverse complement strand
GCGCTACCAGAGTCAACCGCAAAGAAAAAACCCGCCTATGCGGGTGAGCAATTCCTAATTTTTGCCATCACTATTAATTACTGTGATTTCACAAATATTCTTTCCATTAGGTGTGAGAATTTGTATTAGTCTGAAATATATCTGCCTATATCAGATGCACCCTTTTGGATATCACGAGCCGTTTTTTTAGCCCCTTCTACATATCCTGAACCAAATTCTGTAAATGCTTCTGCTGACTCTTCTCCAATTTTTTGCAGTCGCTTACCAGGAAAACCTTCTGTTTCACGCGCCTCCTGATTCCATTCTTTCATAGTTTTTGGTCTTTGGGAATCATCTTGCTCTATATCTTGACGGACTTGCTCTTTTAAAATTTGATTATTTTGCCCCAAAGCGAAATTTGTAGTTAGTGTCAGAAAACCAACTAGGACGACAGCCAGAAAACGTTTTACTTGTACTCCCTGAAATAGCGAGCTAATGTGATTAATCGTCCTAGAAATTAAATTCGTCATATCAATACTTTACCTGTAATTTTTACATTCCCAAAATATATTTGACCTATTGCTGATTCAGCTATTTTCTATTAGGATTTTTGATAATCTAAACAAATAGAATTATTATTTAGGTGATGAAATATGCCAACAGTTTTACTTATAATTTATAAGCTAAACGGCTTCTTTGATGATAAATAGAGTTTAACTAAAAAAAATAAATAATTCTTCTAACAAAAGTTAGATATCTGTTCTAAAAAATATATGCCGCAGGTCTAATTAACTATTTTGGTGTCGCTGAAGTTTTCTGTGTATATTTACTTAAATGGCAGATGAAATACAACCATCAATAGCCAGTGCTGAGATGTTAAGAATAGTTACTTATAACAGACACATATCATAGTATGATAGCTGACCGCTAAGATTAAAAATCTGAATACTATGACTTGGTTTTCCTTGACTGCGAGACGATGGAGTGGGATTTTCCAATTTTTATCATTGTTTTGTCTTTGTGTACTTTTGGTTGTGAGTTGCGTTCCTCGCCAGCAGACAACTACTTTATCATCTGGTGCTGGTGATGGTCGAATCACTGTGGGTACAACACTCAAACCTAGAACCCTCGATCCGGCTGACACCTATGAGTTGGCATCCTTGAGTGTAGTGTTAAATATGAGCGATCGCCTGTACACTTATGAACCAGGTAGTACAGAAATTAAACCCCAATTGGCCACAGCATTACCCCAAGTGAGTGCTGATGGTTTAACCTACACAATTCCTATCCGTCAGGGAGTGATTTACCACGATGATACTCCCTTCAACGCCAAAGCCATGGAGTTTAGCATTCAGCGATTTATTGAAAATAAGGGAAAACCCTCGTTCTTATTATCGGACACAGTGGCTTCAGTTAAAGCCACGGGTGAGTATGAATTAACAATCCAGCTAAAAAAACCATTTGCGGCATTTCCCGCCCTGTTAGCATTTTCTGGGGCGTGTGCGGTGTCGCCTCAAGCTTACGAAATTGGAGCGGGGAAATTTCAGCCGAATAGCTTTGTCGGGACTGGCCCTTACAAGTTAGCGCAATACGGCACAGATTCACTGAGATTAGATGTATTTGATAAATATTGGGGAGAGAAACCAGCTAATCAGGGTGTAAACTTGCAAATTCAAACTAGCCCGGTGAATTTGTTTAATGCTTTCCGTACAGGTACAGTGGATGTGGCTTATCTATCCCTACAACCTGATCAAATTCGCAGCTTAGAAGCAGGAGCAAAAAAAGGGGATTGGCAAACAATTACGGCTGAAGGTAGTGTTGTTAGTTATATGGTGTTGAACCTGAATCAGCAGCCTTTAGATCAACCGGAAGTTCGAGCAGCGATCGCGGCCATGATCGACCGTCCACTTATAAATGAACGAGTTTTACTTGGTCAAGCTGAACCACTTTATAGCATGATTCCTACCACTTTTAACGTTTCCCAGCCATTATTCAAAGATAAATACGGCGATGCTAACTTTGCTCAAGCTAAAGAATTATTAACTAAAGCTGGCTTCTCCAAAGAAAATCCCGCCAAAGTGCAAATTTGGTATCCTTCTAGTTCAGCTAATCGCAGTTTAGCAGCACAAACACTACAATCTTTAGCTGCTCAAGAAATGGAAGGAATACTGCAAATAGAAATTAGTAATGTAGAAAGTGCTACTTTCTTTAAAGACATCTCCGGGGGTATATATCCCGCAGCTTTGGTTGATTGGTATCCAGATTTTTTAGATCCAGATAATTATGTGCAGCCATTCTTATCTTGTCAAAAAGGCTCGAATGCTCAAGGTTGCGAAGATGGGGGTAGTAAAACTCAAGGTTCATTCTACTATAGTGAAGCCATGAATAAACTCATTGCTCAACAACGCCAAGAACAAAACCCAGAAACACGGCAACAAATTTTCACAGCTATCCAAACACAAGTAGCTAACGATGTGCCTTATATTCCTTTATGGCAAACCAAAGACTATATATTTGCTCAAAATGGTGTGAATAATGTGCAACTTGACCCAACCCAGAATTTAATTTATCAAACTATCTCAAAGCAGTAAAATCTGAGTTTTTTTTACAGGGTGGGCTAGAAGCCTACCCCAAAATATTTATATCTATTCACCTCTATGTATGAATTAATAACGAACCACAAAGGACGCAAAGTACACGAAGAAAGAAAGAAAGAAAGATATAGATAGATAGATAGATAGATAGATAGATAGATAGATAGATAGATAGATAGATAGATAGATAGATAGATAGAAATGTATGAAAATTACGAACTACGTAAAGCCCTCACGGGCATAGCTGCGCTTACCGCGTAGCGTTTCCGCAGGAAATATTACGAATTACGAATTACGAATTACTAACTACGAATTACTAACTACGAACTACGAATTACGAACTACGAATTACGAACTACGAATTAAAATATGTCTCGTTCTAAAGCCTTACAATATTACATCGCTTCTCGCTTAGTTCTGGCTCCACTGCAATTGTTGACTATTATTAGTATTGTATTTTTATTACTACGAGCGACACCAGGAGATCCCGCAGATGCAATTCTCGGTGGACGTGCGCCGGAAGCAGCGAAGGAGGAGTTACGCCAACAATTAGGTTTAAATCTTCCTCTGTGGTTACAGTATTTGAATTACATAGGCAATTTACTGCGCTTTGATTTGGGGACTTCTTTAACAAGTCGGGGACAGTCTGTTTGGGACATTATTGGGCAGTATTTCCCCGCAACTGTGGAGTTAGCTGTATCAAGTATGGCTGTAGCTCTGATTGTCGGTATTTTGGCGGGTACTCTTTCAGCTTCTCGTCCTGGTACTTATTTTGATCTTGGGGGACGATTATTTGGTATTATTACTTACGCACTTCCAATGTTTTGGGCAGGAATGCTTTTACAATTGATTTTCTCAGTGCAACTGGGTTGGTTTCCCAATTCTAATCGGTTTCCGCCTAATCTTCCGGCTCCTGTGCCGATTACTGGACTATATACCATTGATAGCTTGCTTACGGGCAATCTCAGTCAGTTTTTTATATCTTTGCACCATTTAGCCCTTCCTAGTTTGACTCTAGGAATTTTGCTCAGTGGGATTTTTGAACGCATTGTACGCGTAAATTTAAAGGAAACTCTCAAAGCGGATTATGTAGAAGCCGCTAGAGCCAGAGGAATATCCGAAAATAAAATTTTAGTCTCCCATGCTTTGAAAAATGCCTTAATTCCAGTAATTACGGTCTTAGGTTTAACTTTTGCCTCTCTACTGGGTGGGGCGATTTTAACTGAAGTCACCTTTTCTTGGCCTGGTTTAGCAAATCGCCTCTATCAAGCCATTTCTGACCGAGATTATCCCACTGTACAAGGAGTATTAGTCTTTTTTGGGGCGATTGTGGTTGCTGCCAGCATTTTAATTGATATCCTTAATGCTTATGTAGATCCACGTATTCGCTATTAATTTTCAATCTCTGTAGTGATCAGCAGTAAGCTGATCTGCATATACATTTTTCCTGAATTCCGCGTAAATCCCGTGTATCTACCTGTGTTGATCTGTGGTTTTTTCCCAGAGATTTTCATAAAACCTTGCTATCGTTGAAATTACTAAATGTGCCGTTTACTTGCCTACTTGGGTGCGCCCGTGAGTTTAGAGAATATTCTGTATCAACCTGAACATTCTTTGATAGTTCAAAGTTACCAACCCCGTGAAATGTCTTCTGGAGTTGTGAATGCAGATGGCTTTGGTGTGGGTTGGTATCATAGTCAGAAAAATACAGATCCATTTACGTACCGCAACACACTACCTATTTGGAATGACTTAAATCTGCCTCATCTTAGCCGTTATGTGGAATCAAAGTGTGTACTTGCTTATGTTCGCAGCGCTACACCTGGACAAGCTTTAGATTTTGCTAATTGTCAGCCGTTTAACTATCAACGACAGCTATTTATTCACAATGGATACATTGAGAATTTTCGCAAGACATTACACAGAAAAATTCGCAGTATATTAAGTTCTGATTTTTACGAACAAATTAATGGTAATACAGATTCGGAACACATTTTTGCGCTACTACTTTCTCAAACTCAAATCAATAAACATCGACCTCCAGAGTCGGCTTTACGCAATACGTTAGTCACTTTATTAGAAATGGCGAAACGCCATCAAGTCAAAGTTTCAGCTAACATCGTCTTCAGTGATGGAAATCGCTTGATTGCTTCGCGTTTTTCTAGCCATGCGCCGGCTCCGTCACTATATTGTCTAAAAAATCATCAAAATTTTCCTAAATCTGTAATCATTGCCTCTGAACCGTTATTTACTGGTAATTGGACTGCTTGTCCAGAAAATAGCATTATCAGTGTGGGAGAAGACTGTGATATCCAGATTCAACGAATCTAGTGTAAAAGAGACTCTTGTTTGCGATTTGGTTGAATGTCGTCTGAAAACCTGGAAAATATTCGAGGGTATGGACGAATCTACATTTTGTAGTCAGCCTCATCCTGAGTTTAGTCCTGTTGGTTGGCACTTAGGACATATTGCCTATACTGAGTCTTTATGGTTATTAGAACACATCGGTGGTTTACCTTGTTCGTTCCCTCAATACCAGAAATTATTTGCGGCTGATGGTTTACCTAAATCTCAACGTGTGCAGCTACCTAATATACAGGAAACCCATGATTATTTAGAGACGGTGAGAAAACAGGTTTTGCAACGTTTAGAAGTAGTTGATATTGAGAAAGAGGAACGTCTTTGGCGTTTTTTGATTCAGCACGAAAGCCAACACTGCGAAATTATTAGTTTTGTGCTGGAATTAATGAAGTGGGAAAACAGGGAAATAGAAGAGATAGAAGAAAATATTAATTATACTTCTTCTATTAAGAATATTACGGAGATGATTCTCATCCCGGCTGGTGAATTTGAACAGGGAAGTAATGATATATATGCTCTGGATAATGAGCGCCCTGAACATAAAGTATATTTAGAGACTTATTATATTGACCGTTATCCGGTGACTTGTGGTCAGTATTGGTTATTTATGGAGGCGGGAGGCTACCAAGATTCTCAGTGGTGGTCAGAAGCTGGGTGGAAATGGCGACAAACTGAGCGGGTGATTAAACCACTTTACTGGTCTGGCCAACGCAATTGGGATAATCACCCTGTTTGTGGTGTTAGTTGGTATGAGGCCCAAGCATATTCGCGATTTGTGGGGAAGCGGCTACCTACAGAAGCTGAGTGGGAAAAAGCCGCTAGTTGGGATGCAAAAGCTGGTTGTCGTCGCATCTATCCTTGGGGGGATACATCACCAAGTTTTGAGAATTGTAATTGCGATCGCCTCATTGGTCATACTACACCAGTAGATAACTATCCAGCCGGACAAAGTGCCTATGGCTTATATGATACTTTAGGCAATGTTTGGGAATGGACAGCTTCTTGGTTTGATGGTTACGAAGGTTTCCAAAGTTATCCTTACATCGGTTATTCCCAAGTTTATTTTGACCATAAGCACCGGGTTTTAAAAGGTGGGAGTTGGGCTACACGTCATTGGGGACTGCGGACTAGTTTTCGCAATTGGTATTATCCGGGCGTGTATCAGATTTTTGCCGGCTTTCGCTGTGCTACTAATGAAGTGCTGTTAGGGTAGCGGTAGCCCGTGCTGAGTAAAAAATACCCAACATCGGTTTTTATGAGAAAATCCTTAAAGATGGCTTAAAAGCTTAATTAATCTAGCTCAGGCGTGATGTTATGAGCTAAGGCTATATGTTTCACTGGCTGGAGTCAAGGTTTGCTCTCAAAATAAACCTAATATACCAATTCGTAATTCGTAATTCGTAATTCGTAATTCAGAAAGAATTGGTACAACACATCATGGAGGTTAAATGTCAATATCTAAAGCTGCTAGCAGCAAATTTGCTTCCCCAAAAAGCATTGAAGAACGCTTGCAAATTGAGCGGTTGGTGACAGCAACTGAAATAGTTACATCTAATGCTGGGACTGATGTAATTCAGGGATTAACTCAAACACCCAAAACCCTAACTCCTTGTTATCTTTATGATGATCGTGGCTCTGAGTTATTTGAACAAATTTGTGAATTACCAGAATATTACCTGACACGCACAGAAACAAAAATTTTACAGCAGTATGCTGGTGAAATTGCCAGAATCACTGGCCCTTGTGAATTGGTGGAACTTGGCAGTGGTAGCTCTACGAAAACCAGAATTATACTTGATGCTTATCAGCAGCTAGGCTACCCCATGCTATATGTACCTGTTGATGTGAGTGCAGGAATATTAGAAAGTAGTGCTAGGCAGCTATTAGCAGATTATCCTTCTTTGCGAGTTCATGCACTGGCCGGAAATTACGAATTGGCACTGGCAAAAATCTTGCCATCAGAATTACCCAGTCGGATCATTGGTTTTATTGGCAGTACTTTAGGTAATCTCAAGCCTCAAGAGTGTGATGTTTTTCTGTCTCAAATTACCAATGCGCTGCAAGTGGGGGAGTATTTTTTATTGGGGATAGACTTACAAAAGCCAAAACATATCTTGGAACCCGCTTATGACGATAGTCAAGGTGTGACAGCAGCGTTTAACCTGAATATGTTGGAGCATTTAAATCAGCGCTTTGAAGGGAATTTTGACACGACGCAGTTTGAACACTGGGCGTTTTATAACGAAACTGAAAATCAAATAGAGATGCATTTACGCAGTTTGCGATCGCAATCTGTAGAATTACACGCTCTTAACCTCACTGTTAATTTTGCTTTAGGGGAAACTATCCGCACGGAAATTTCCCGCAAATTTGATTTAAATATTATTCAACAGCAACTCACCGCACGGGGTTTAGTACCCTTGAATGTGTGGACTGATCCTCATCAGTGGTTTGGTTTGTTGCTTTGTCAACGACAAGCATAAAGAGGCAGAGGGGCAGTGGGCAGGGTGCAGGAGAGAAGATGAAAGGTTGTCAAGTATCCGGAATTTCTCACTCCCCCTTGCTCCCTGCTCCCCGCTCCCCTGCCTCTTCACTGCCCCTGCCCCGTTCCTCTTCTCCCCTAACTCTTTTTCTGGAACTTTGCCAAACGATACAAAAAAATGTCCCACTTTTTGCCAAGATAATAGTATTATTTTCCAAAAATTCAATTGGCAATAATCGGCATGAGTGAAAAATTAATAGAAAGCAACGGGAAAGGGTTTCTCGTTCTACTTTTGCCAATCTCGTTTTTAATTATTTTCCTGGTTGCTACCTGGAGAATTTTACTGGCGATTCTGATGCTGGCAATTGGTTTCCAAGTTTGGCAACAATATCAATGGCAGCAGTGGTCTGGAAAAGTTAATCCAGTTTTCCACGAAATGATTCGGGAAACTCAAGGCAAAATTACGCCAATGGATTTGGCGATCAGGGGAAATTTTTCGGGGACAACGGCAAAACGCTATTTAGATAGTAAGGCTAATGAGTTCGGTGCCAGTGTACAGAACTCACAAGACGGGGGTGAGGTTTATTACTTTATCAATGCCAGTATTCTGGGCGATATTCTTGATAGTAGTGAACCAACTCAAGAGCTTGCGGCTCAACCAGTGACTAAAACTGCGCGACCATCGCTTTTAGCTGCACCAGAACCCCAGTCAGTGGAGTCAGAACCGGAAACTGAAGCACCCCCACCAGAAACCCATAAAGAAGTTACGCGATCGCTAGAACAGCAGTTAATTTTTGGTTCTCTGATCCAATCAGAACTGGCCAAGCGGTTAAATGTTTATTCCAGCACAGTTTACAAACGTCGCAATGATCCAGAGTTTCCAGAGTGGTGTCGTAACAAAGACCCTGATGGTATCGCCTGGACCTACTCGGAAAAAACTAAGGAGTTTTTCCCACTGGAGGAAGGTTAGCAAAGAGGCAGAGGGGCAGGGTGCAGGGGGGAAGAAGCAGGGGCGCAGGGTGCAGGGCGCAGGGGGACAAGAAACTTACTCATAACTTTCTTTACTCAGCACTCAGCACTCAGCACTCAGCACTTTCCCCACTCAGCACTTTCCTCTACCTACGGCCTCGGTGATGGAATTTAACTGATTTTTTTCCAGATTTAAAAGCAAACCCTCTAAAATCCGGCGTACCATCATCGGTCCTTCGTAAATCCAGCCTGTATAAACTTGAATTAAACTTGCTCCAGCAGTGATTTTTTCCCAAGCGTCTGCTGCGGTAAAAATGCCACCAACACCGATGATGGGAATTTGCCCTTGGGTTTGTTGCCAAATAAATCGAATTACCTCTGTGGAGCGATCGCGTACTGGCGCACCACTAATTCCCCCTGCTTCTTCCTGGGGTGATTTGCCTGTTTGTTTAATTATTTGAGTTTTTAATCCATCACGGCGAATGGTGGTATTGGTGGCAATAATTCCGGCTAGTTGATAAGTCTTGGCTAAGGTAATAATGTCGGCGATCGCTTCCCATGATAAATCCGGCGCAATCTTGACAAATATTGGTTTTCGTGCTTTATTTTCCTGCTGTAATAAATCCAAGATAGAACCAAGCATGGCAGCATCTTGGAGCGATCGCAACCCAGGAGTATTGGGAGAAGAGACATTCACTACAAAATAGTCACCCAACTCTTTAAGTGCGCGAAAACTGTTAAGATAATCTACTCCAGCTGCTTCTAAGGGTGTAACCTTAGATTTACCTAAATTTATACCTATGGGAATTGACCAGGCTAACTTTTGCTTTTGTTGTGTTAACCTTATTGCCATTGCTGCGGCTCCGCTATTATTAAAACCCATGCGGTTAAGAGCAGCTTGATCCAAGGGTAAGCGAAATAAACGGGGGCGAGAGTTTCCCGGTTGTGCTACAAAGGTTACAGTTCCTAATTCGGCAAAGCCAAAACCAAGACTAGACCAAATTTGAGTAGCAACACCATCTTTATCAAAACCGGCGGCTAACCCCAAAGGATTGGGGAAGTTTAGCCCAAACAAATTTTGTTCGAGGCGTGAATCTTTCAGACAAAAGAACTGCTTTAGATGTTGATTTACCCAGTGAGCAGAAGGATTGCTGGTCTGTGATAACCATTTGAGACGATTAATCGTCTGCTGATGTAACCACTCTGGATCTGCTTTGAGCAGATTAAATAATAGAGGACGAATTGTAACTTGATAAATATCCATGTAAATTTACCCAGAACTTCCAGCAATCATCCATAACTATTTTGAGTCAGGATGTTTTTCTGGGCATCTTAATATATCACAAACTAAGTTGATCAATAATTCAGATGGGGCAGCCACAAAAATCTTTGACCGACGAACAACAGATCATTGCGTTGTGCAGCATCCTCCAAACTCTGAGAGAAGAAGATGATGTTGACGTTCTGATTTCAAGTACTATTTCCTATATTGAAAAGTATTTTGATTACAGTTTAATTTGGATTGCACTTTATGATCGGGTTAAACATACATTATTAGGTCGAGGTGGTGTTACACCTAATCGCGACACAAGTTTTTTAAGACAACGGGTTGTTCTGAGTCCAGGGGACATTTTAGAGCAAGTCGTCATTGAACAAGGGCCATTAGGTGTAGTAGATTTACGTAAGGAAGCCCGTGCCTCAACATGGCAAAAATTTGGCATAAAATTTAATATCCAGGGAACGATTTTTTGGCCTATTCGCCATAAAGACCGTTTTTTAGGTTTACTATTACTCGGATCAGAACGTTGGGGTTACTTGCTACCAGGAGACTCAAAAACTAGATTGACAATAATTTTAGGGGCATTAGGGGCAGTTTTATATCAAAAAGAGATAGATTCACAGCAACAACAAAGTAAACGCCCTGAGAAAGAATTATTAAAATTACTAGAAAATATCCGTAGCCTAAATAATTTAGATCAACGACTTAAAGCAGTAGTAGAGGCGACTCATAAATTTATCTTTCCCAGCCGGACAAATATTTATTGGTTTGAGCGACAAGGGCGTTATTTTTGGTGTCGGATGAGCAATCATCTAGCCCATCTGGGTCATAATTATGGACTTCATCAACCAGCAGCAGGCATGACAGTGCAGGAATTGAGTGAATTATATTATGCTTTATCAGTCAATGAACTTGTTTTAATCGGTGATGCGCGTAGTTCTCTCAAAAGCCATTTTACAGTCAAATTATTACAACGCTTGCGGGTGCGATCGCTTTTAGCAGCTCCGATTATTTGGCAAAAGGATCTACTAGGTTTTCTGGCAGTGGAAGATCATGAACCACGAATTTGGACAGAGGCAGATAAGAATTTTGTCCAAGGTGCTGCGGGGATTGTCTCTTTAGTTGCGCCTATCGATAATATGGAAAGTACCATCAAACAAATTCAAGATGATACTCATCTGACTAGCCAAGTTGCCCAAGCTATTTATTACAAGCATGAATTTAACGGAATTATCCGCACTTGTGCCACAAAACTTTTAGAGCGACTAGCAGCTAACCGATTTTTACTATTACTATACGATAGTGACCAAAATAATTATCAAATTATCTACCAAAACCAACCTCAAAACCGCCGGCTTTTAATCTTCCCTCTTGATGAACTCACAGAAGTAGATATTTCTTTATTTAACTCGGCTACAACTGCCCTAGAAGTGGAGAAATTAGATGAAGATTTGCGGTTTTTAAACTGGCAACCTCTCCTACTAGAACATGGCGTGCGATCGCTGTTAATTTGTAATTGTAATCAAGGTCATACACCAAACGCATTGTTGCTGATTACTCACGAAACTCATCGTACTTGGTCAAACTTGGAAAAAGAATTGCTTTGGGTCGTTGGTCAACAAATTGGTGTAGTTGTCCACCAATGGCAACTACAAACTGAGAACGACCAGCAACAAAAGGTATTGTATGGCATTCAGCAATGCCTACGGGCGCTAGAACAGAGCGAGCAAAGTTCCACAACCGACATCAAGGAAAAATATTTAGAACATACAGTACTTGAACAAATAGCATATATTCTCGATTGTCCCTTGGTACTCATGTTATCTTGGTCTTCTGGTCAAACTTATGCAGAAATTATCGAATTAAGTACTGATCATAAATTTGAAATTGCTAAAGATGTACAAATAAGTATTCAATCTGAAGCTTTAATCCAGTGGGCGCTTTCCCAGAATAGTTACCTGGGTTTCACTGTGGATGATTTACCACCGGAAACCAGAAAGTGGTTGAATGGTTCAGGCATTGGTCAAATTTTAATCATGGCGTTACGTACTACTACTATTTATGAACCTACAGCCGTAGTAGTGATAGCAGACCATCGGCCACGAAAATGGTCACACATCAATCTTAATGCGATGGAAACGTTGGTGACTCAGTTAGCTTGGTCGCGTCGTCAACAGCAAATTACCCAACTTTTAGAGCCTGCTAACAACCAGTTACAACAGCTCAATTGGTATAAACATAGTCGTCTTGAGGAAATCCACAGAACAACAGCATTGTTACTGGAACAAATACATAACTTAGGTATTCCTAGTAATGATTTGACTCGCACACGTTACCAATTACTCTTACAACAGTTAGACCAGACAAACGCTTCCATGAATGGATTACTCAATCTGGAACAATGGCAGTTGCATAAAAGTGTGGAGACTATGCCTATCTCCAGTTTACTCAAGCGATCGCTTGAACGAGTCGAAACTGTATTGGAGCAACATAAGTTATGGGTAGGTGTGCATGGTTTGGGACAATCGGGTGCAGAACCAGAAATAGTCAGTACTTCTTCATTTCTCCCAGGTATTCAAACCTCAAGCTATCCCTCTTCAATGGCCATCTCTGGTGATATTGTCAAAATTGAATTAATCCTGCACGAATTGTTAATGTTTGCTTGTCAACGTTCTCAAAGCGGGGGCAGAATTGATATTTGGTGTCGCCGTTTAGATGAGCAATTATTAGAGTTATCGATTACAGATAATGGCTTGATTGAACCACAGCTTTTGGCAGAACTACATCACACTACATCCAAGGATGTGCTAAAACTTTCTGTCCTCAAGAAACCCCCAGGCTTACATCTACGAATCTGTCAAAATCTCATGCAGGAACTAGGAGGAGAATTGTATGTCTATCAGTTACCGGATAGCCGGGTAGTGAGTCGCTTACTCTTGCCATTGGCTGCCAAAAGTTGTTAGTAAGTATCCTTCCTTTACTACAAAATCGTTATAATAATTTTCCATTGCTTTCAAAAATTCAGTTCAAATTTGCACAGTATTCATCATGGGACGAGTTCGTTCTAAATCAGACCTACCTACAAAAATTTGTCCGGTATGTCAACGTTCTTTCACTTGGCGCAAGAAATGGCAAGATTGTTGGGACGAGGTGAAATACTGCTCAGAACGTTGCCGTCGTCGTCGTTCTGAGGTTAAAGAGTGAAGGAACAGGGAAGAGGCAGGGGGCAGGGGGCAGGGTGTAGGGGAGAAGAGGCAGGGTGCAGGGGGCAGGGTGCAGGGGAGAAGAAACTTACTCAGCACTCAGCACTTTCCTCACATAGTTAAGCTAAATACAACTGAGACGCAAATAGCGCAAGGGTTATAGATAGATGAATTTACAGGTGCAACCTAAAGTAATTATTCATGGAGGAGCTGGTAGTTCTCTCCACGGTAAAGGAGGATTAGAGTCGGTGCGCCGATCACTCTATACGGTAGTAGAGGCAGTCTATTCTCTTCTACTGTCAGGCGCAACTGCATCTGAGGCGGTGTTGCTAGGTTGCCAAATGTTAGAAGATGATCCCCGCTTTAATGCTGGTACTGGTTCTGTACTGCAATCAGATGGTCAAATCCGCATGAGTGCTTCTTTGATGGATGGTACATCAGGCCGTTTTAGTGGTGTAATTAATATTTCGCGGGTAAAAAATCCCATTGAGTTGGTACACTTTCTACAAAGTTCGCCAGACCGGGTACTTTCTGATTATGGTGCGGCTGAATTGGCACGGGAGTTACAAATTCCCAGCTACAATGCTTTAACTGATTTAAGATTAAATGAATGGATCCAAGAACGCCAGGATAATTTTAAAAGCACAATGGCTGGTGTTGTAGCTGAACCGGAATTAGTGGAAAGCAGTAATGCGGGACGTGGCACTATTGGTGTGGTCGTTTTAGATGCCTCTGGTGGGTTGGCTGTTGGCACTTCTACAGGTGGTAAAGGCTTTGAGCGCATTGGTAGAGTCAGTGATTCTGCTATGCCCGCAGGTAATTATGCTACTAGTTATGCAGCAGTCAGTTGTACTGGTATTGGGGAAGATATTATTGATGAGTGTTTAGCTGCCAAAATTGTGGTGCGGGTGACGGATGGAATGTTGCTTCAGGACGCTATGCAGCGCTCGTTTACCGAAGCTAGTAAAAATCAGCGCGATTTGGGTGCGATCGCTTTAGATGCGTCTGGGGCGATATCATGGGGGAAAACTAGTGAGGTGTTACTTGCTGCTTACCATGATGGCACAAGCATTGGTGATACTTTGGAATGGAATAATGGTGAGTTAGTTGGTTGTTGTTAAGTGATTTTTTTAACGCAGAGGTTCGCGGAGGTTAACGCAGAGGTTCGCGGAGGGAATTGCTCATTTTTGGATTAGTTCTAGTGCTTGAGTGAGAATTTCGGGTTTGTGAACCATTGCTGCTAGTTCTTCAGCTTCATAACGTCCTTCTAATGTTTCAAGCGCCGCTTTTTTGAGGGCTATTTGATATGCTTGTTCCAGAATATCCATTAATTCTGTCTGATTCAAGTAGTTACCGCCAGATTTGCGGCGCTTGTTTGTTTTGTTGATTTCCCGCACCGCATTTTCTATGGAAATTTCCCAAGAACGAGTAGAACGGTTTTCAGCTTG
>NZ_JAYGHH010000015.1:0-2854 GCF_034931045.1 Nodularia sp. UHCC 0506 | reverse complement strand
TTAAATGGATGAGTAGAATTACGCCATAACTATCAATTTTATTGATTTTGTCGCTGAGGCTCATTTCTTCTAACTCATCCACTAATAACAAAGCCTCTGGAATTTTACCTTGTTCTAGAAGTTCTCTCAGTTCTAGTAGTTCTTCCATATTGAATTCAAAATTTTGGCTTTACTTTTTTTCAGGGTCTATTTTAGTGGTGTCACTGTCCAATTTTTTCTGCTCCCAATCTTGTTTAACTACTTGACGACTACGGGCAATTACTAAAGAATTATCGGGGACATCTGCTGTCACCGTTGAACCTGCGGCTACATAAACGTTATCGCCTAGAGTTACTGGTGCTACTAACACACTATTAGAACCGGTTTTAGTGCGATCGCCTATGTGGGTAGGATGTTTTTTCACGCCGTCGTAATTGGCAGTAATAGTACCTGCTCCAATGTTAACTTTAGTACCTGTAGTGGTGTCACCTAAATATGATAAATGTGCGGCGTTAGTGCGATCGCCTAACTGAGTATTTTTCAATTCCACAAAGTTACCCACACGGCAATTAGCACCGACTACTGCATGACCACGTAAATGAGCATAAGGGCCAATTTTGCTACCTGTCTGTACGATACTATCTGTGACTACAGAATACTGCACAGTCACATTTTCACCCAATTGGCTATTTTCAATTAAACTCCCAGGGCCAATGCAACTCCCGGTTTGAATGGTGGTATTTCCCCGTAGGTGGGTTTGAGGTTGAATAATCACATCTGGCTGTAATTCTACTGTCTCATCAATGGTAATGCTGTGAGGATCGATGAGAGTCACACCAGCCATCATCCATTTTTCCTTGACTCTTCTTTGGATAATCTCGTCAGCAGTGGCTAATTGTAGGCGATCATTTATCCCCAGAATTTCTTGGTAATCTTCCACATCCACAGCCATGACTTTGCCGACTTGGGTGACAGCATCAGTGAGGTAATATTCCTTCTGGGCATTATTTGCCTGTAAGTGGGGTAAAACTTTAGCTAAATCCTGCCAATGAAAACAGTAAACTCCAGCGTTAATTCGAGTATTTTGTTTTTGAGCAGCATTACAATCTTTATCTTCCACCATTTGCTGCACAATATTTTCACTATTACAAAAAACGCGCCCATAGCCCTTGGGTTCAGTTAGGTGTGAGGTGAGGATGGTGGCGGCGTTGCCATTTTTTTGGTGAGTTTGTAATAGCTGTTCCAGGGTTTGAGTGCGTAATAACGGTATATCGCCATTTAGCACCAGTAAATCCCCATTGTAACCCTCAAGATGGGGTAATAATTGTTGGATAGCATGACCTGTACCCAGCTGTTGAGTTTGTTCGACAAACTCCAAGTTAGGGTACTGTATGGCTGCTTTGACTTCTTGGGACTGGTATCCCACAATTACTATCCGCCGAGAAGGTGAAAGCGGTTCTACACTGTCAAGAACTCTCTCAACAAGCGATCGCCCACCCAAAGAATGTAATATCTTGGGTAGGTGTGATTTCATCCTGGTGCCGCGTCCTGCCGCTAGAATTGCTACAACTACCATAATTTAGCTATCAGCTATCAGTAAAGTACGTTTTCTTCCTTGATCTTCTTACATATTTAGGCTCAAATCATACCAGTTAATTTAGCCAACACCAAAATCTTCCAGTTGTGGAACATCGGCAGCAGACTCTCTCTCGAAGAGACAGAGGGGAGCAAAGCGGTACAAAGCCCCACCCTTTTAGGGCGCTTGAACTGGGGCAAAGTCCAAACTCAAGCTCCGTCTGAGTCTTCTTCCTTGCTCCCTGCTTCTTTTGACCTCAAGCAAATAAAATCTATAAACTGCTGTACTAGTTTGGGATTGCGCCAACCTGAATCAGTTTCTCGTTGGATGACATATATTGCTTCTTCTAACGTAAATGCTTTTTTATAAGGTCTTTCGCTAGTTAAAGCATCATAAATATCAATTAGCTGAAATACTTGTGCTAGGTAGGGAATATCATCCTCTTTGAGTCCATCTGGGTAGCCTGACCCATCCCAGCGCTCATGATGATGACGAATAATGGGAATTACACCTTGCATACTACGTAGGGGTAGGCAAATTTTTTCCCCAATTAAAACGTGTTGCTTCATAGTCACCCAATCTTCGGGGCTGAGTGTGCCTTCTTTCAGTAGTACTGCATCGGGAATACCCACTTTGCCGATATCGTGAAGATAACCACCCCACATTAAATCTCGAATTTGATAGCGTGAGAGGTTGAGGTATTCACCAAAAGCCTGCCCTAGTGTGACTAACCGTTCACAGTGATCGCCCGTATTAGGATCACGGCTTTCAATAGCCCTAGCAACGGAAAATAATACTTTCTCAGGATGGTCTAAGTCTTCATTTAAACGCTTTTGCCGCACCAAAGATTTCACACGCGCTGTTAGTTCTACACGGTCAAAAGGTTTGCTCAGAAAGTCATCAGCGCCTACTTCAATGCCTTGGATGCGCGATCGCCTGTCGTTTAAAGCTGTAATAAAAATTATTGGTATGAGTCTAGTATGTTCATCTTGCTTGAGGTGCTGACAAACTTCAAACCCATCTATTCCCGGCATCATCACATCCAGCAAAATTAAATCTGGTTGTTTTTGTTTTACCAATGCTAAAGCACGACCACCACTATCGGCCTCAATAACTTTGTACCCCTCCATCGATAAGAGAGCAACGGCAGTCATCCTACTGGCAGTATGATCGTCAACTATTAAAATTGTCGGGAATTCTGAATCAAAACTATTCACTACTGTAGAATTTTTGGATTGTGGAATTACAGGAATTGATCTACTGTAACCATATTTAATATCAGTTTTCATTCAATCAGAA
>NZ_JAYGHH010000014.1:82855-99266 GCF_034931045.1 Nodularia sp. UHCC 0506 | reverse complement strand
CATCCAACCACAGAGTGAAAGCATCGATACTGCAACTTCCTCTACACCCACAAATCCGTTAACCGAATCCACAATTATCCAACCACAGAGTGAAAACATCAAATCTGTCACCACTTCATCTGAAAATTCAGAAACTACAACTTCCTCTACACCTATAAATCTGTCAACCGAATCTACAATTATCCAACCACAACGTGAAACTAATGATTGGAGTCAAATATCAGAACTTGATGTTGCTCAATCAGGAAATGATTCTATAACTGCTTCATCTGGTAATCTAGAAACTACAGTTACTCATCTTCAACCTAAGAAAGAAACACAAAGTCAAAATAAAAATCCAGAAATTCCTCAATTACCTACAGTCTTGAAAAATATATCTAATTTCAGACCTTTCTCTCAAGTATCTAATTTGATATCAAGGAGTTTTGCAGATGAAACAGCCACGATGGATACATCTATAAATATACCTGTACCTGTATCCGCTTCTCGATCTCCCTATATCCAAAAATCGCCGTCTCAAGATATACCAGATTCATGGTCTAATATATCTGAATTAGTCGGCGAAAATAAAATAGCTAATCAACCCATAGTTGTACAACCTAGTATGAACGAGAATCAACGGGATAACGGATTGAAATCTCGCTTATTCCAAAATCAAAAATTAGCAACAATTAATACTCAAAATTCTAGTTATTCAAATCAATTAATTCAGGCATATAGGACTGATAATATGTCTATTCTAGAACAGAATTTAGAGGAGACTAGTAATGAAGTTTCTAGAAATGAAAATACTACTAATACCTTATCAGAAGAAAATGAACTTAAAAATCTAGATATCTTGGCAAGAGAAGTCTATAAAATGTTGAAAAATCATTTAGAAATAGAACAAGAACGACGAGGACAAAAATATTTAGGACGATTACCTTGGTAAAAATTAAAGTTTAAGCAGATTCAGATTAAGAGTATATTAAAAATCATAAAATACAATTCATAAAAAATGCCATGTCAACTCTAGAAAAAGCTAAATTGATTGCTGTACAAAAAGACGCACCAGATATAGATTTTATGTTCAATCCTAATCAGTTAAAATTTTCACGCCAATTAAATCTCAATGCTGCCGAGGGTGCGCGTACTGATCAAGGATTGAATAAAGTCAGTTTTGCTAATCCATCACCTTGTAAACTGACAATTAGCGATATTATTTTTGATACTTACGAAAGTGGTGGTAGTGTTCTCACGCACATTGAAAAGTTTGAAAAAGCCGTTAGCTTCGCTGAATCTGGGCCAGGAGCAAAGAAGCGTCCACCAGTTTATATATTTACTTGGGGCAAACAGCAATATCTGAGATGTTTTGTCGAATCACTAGATTATAGTCTCACCATGTTTCTGGCTGACGGCACACCCGTGCGGGCGAAAGTCAGCGTCAGTCTCAAAGAGGTGGATGAATCTTTTTCTAAACCAGGTATGGACGCTCCTAAAAGTATAGATCGTCAGGGAGGTGGACGATCTTCTAAGTAAGCTTAATTCGACTTTTGGGGAATAGTCCATAATTCAATACCTTTATAGAGTAGGATAAATGTCCCCCTAACTATATGTATGCCTGCAACCCATTACATACCCCAAGCATTGTTGCAAATCGATGGTGTCGATGCTTCTAAAGATTTGCTCAATGATGTTCTGCAAATTTCTGTAGAAGAGAGCCTGCACTTACCAGGAATGTTTACTCTAGTGATTAACAATGATTACTTTCCCGGACTTACAAATGCAAAGGCTTGGCAACACCAGAATTCATTTGCAATTGGGAAGAAGATAAAAATCGGCTTTGTCTCTAGTACTACAGCAAATGCAGACTTTGAATCTTCGGAACAAGGCTATGTATTAGAAGGGGAAATTACAGCTATTGAAACTGAGTTTAATGAAAAATCTCAGGCTCCGATAATTATTCGTGGCTATGATATTTCTCATCGCCTGCATCGAGGGCGTTATAACAGGTCATTTCAAAATATCACGGATAGCGATATTGTTAACCAGATTATCGGTGAGGCGGGTATCGCATCTGGAACAGTTACTTCTACAACTATTGTCCATGATTACGTTTTTCAAGAAAATCAGACCAATATGGAATTCTTGCGGGAAAGATCAGCCCGTTTAGGATTTGAGCTATATGTTCAAGACGGTAAGCTAAATTTTCGCGAACCCAAACAAGACGCAGCTTTGAATCTCCAATGGCTGGAAGATATGTACAGTTTTCGTGTGCGAGTTACTAGTTCCGAACAGGTAAGTTCTGTGGAAGTACGGGGTTGGGACTATAGCCAAAAACGGCCGATAGTATCTACAGCATCAAAGGAGCAGGTAATTACTACAACAGATAATGGTAAAGGCAGTGAAACTAGCACTAAATTTAATGTTAAGCCTAAGATGATTGTCGTAGACCAGCCTGTTTTCAGTGAAAAGGAAGCTAAAAAGATAGCTCAATCTCTGTGTAATGAACTGGGTGGAGAATTTGTCAGTGCTGATGCTAAAGGTGAAGGAAATCCCCAAATTAGACCGGGACGAGTAGTTAAGCTCACAGATATGGGTAGTTACAGTGGTAGTTACTACGTTACGGAAAGTCGCCATTTATTTCATGAAGGTAGGTATATTACAGAGTTTAGTGTCCGTGGCTTGCGCTCTGGAGACTTATTCGCGACATTAACGCCCCAAACACATCTGCAACCAGGACAAACCTTTTTAGTAGGAATTGTCAGTAATAATAAAGACCCTAAAGGCTGGGGTCGTGTCAGAGTGAAGTTCCCTACTTTAACTGAGGAGCATGAAAGTAATTGGGCGAGAGTTGTGAGTGCAGGAGCGGGACCGAATAGAGGGTTTGACTGTTTACCGGAAGTTAATGATGAGGTTTTAGTAGCTTTTGAACATGGGGATATCCATCGGCCTTATGTCATTGGTGGCGTATGGAATGGTAAAGATGCGCCATCGGAAAAAGTGGATGATTCAGTAGTTGGTGGTAAAGTACGCCTACGGACTTTTAAAACCCGTGTTGGCCATAAATTACAGTTTGTAGAAGAAGATAAAGGTACTAAAAAAGGTGCTTATCTCCAAACTACAGACGGTCATAATTTACGTATGAATGACAGTGATAAATTTGCCGAATTAGAAACTACAGGAGGTCATAAGTTTCGCTGTGATGATAGTAATAAAACTATTAGTCTAACTTCAACTGGTGATATTACAGTTAAATCTGGGACAACTGGAACAACTAATAAAATTAGTGTCAATGGTGGTGAAATTGCTTTGACTGCTACTCAAAAAATTACTTTAACTGTTGGTTCTAGTACTATAGAAGTAACTCCCAACGGTATTACTATTAGAACTGGTGGAACATTGAGTGTGCAAGCTGGCAGTTCAATTAGTGTACAGGCTGGTTCTTCTTTAAGTGCTACTTCTGGTGGTTCATTGTCAACTACTGCCGGGGCTTCAACTAGCATTAATTCTGGTGCTTCTGTGGGAATTGCTTCACCGATCATCAGATTGAATTAATTATCAATAATTGTTCAATAATTGGTATCATTTAATTAAAGAGAATTCAATTTTTTCACTCAAAAATCAGCACTTTTATTATGTTTCCAGCCGCACGACTTACTGACTTAACTGTTACAGGCGATCCAATTACAGCTCCAGGAGTGCCTAATGTACTGATTATGGGATTACCTGCTGCTTGTGTTGGAGATTTAGTGGCAGGCCCAGTGGTGACAGGAAGCATTGTGATGGGTTCTGTCACTGTTTTTATTGGTGGACGACCAGCAGCACGGGTAACTTCTCAGGTGGCTGGAGCGAATACAGTCACAGGTGTACCATTAACTACAGTTGTGGGTGTAGGTGCGCCAACTGTGTTAATTGGTGGTTAAAATAAAAATTCTTTCAATTTAATAGATTTAGATCCAAGCTCGACTTTTGGCGAATGGTATTAGTGTTCCAGATGGGCGTAAAGTAGCTGAGAAAATCATTGTTTTACTGCTAGACATCGCTGGTGGAACTTAACTTGCTATGGCAGAACTCAATCAAAATCAGCAGAGTGACCACCTGGGAACAGGTTGGTCTTTTCCGCTCAGAGTTAATGTACAAGGCAGTCTGCAACTGAGTACAACAAAACGGAATATTGAAGAATCGATTATCCTTATTCTGCGGACAGATTTGGGTGAGCGGGTGTATAGGCCTAATTTTGGTTCAAGGTTGTCTGAGTTGACTTTTGCGCCGATGAACACTCAAACTCTATTACTGTTGCGCCTATATATCCAAGAAGCTTTGGAAATGTGGGAACCGCGCATTACTGTAGATGCAGTGCGTGCAGATCCTGACCCGCTTAGAGGTCGGGTAGATATTCTCATTGAGTATCACCCTAAAGCTACTCACGAATCGAGAAGTTTAGTTTTTCCTTTTTATCTCAACGGTATAGAACGAGAAGAATGATGAGTGCTGAGGAAAGTGCTGAGGAAAGTGCTGAGTGCTGAGTGCTGAGTGCTGAGTAAAAAGATTGCCCACCAGGGGCAGAGTATTTATTAAGTCAGAACTTACTGAGTACTTTCTAGTTTACTCAATACTCAATACTCAATACTCCGTACTCAATACTCAATACTCAATACTCAATACTCCGTACTCAATACTCTTTACTTCTTACTCAGCACTCAGCACTCAGCACTCAGCACTTATTAAAACCGTGGAATTTGATTTTTTACCGAAATTACCAAAGCCTGATCTAGATGATCGCACTTTCAAAGATTTAGTAGAGGAGTGTATTCTCAGGATTCCCCGCTACTGTCCTGAATGGACAAATTATAACCCTAGCGATCCGGGGATCACACTCATCGAGCTATTTGCTTGGTTAACTGACCAAATGCTGTTACGGTTTAACCAAGTTCCGAAGCGGAATTATATTACCTTTTTGGAGATGTTGGGGATACGGTTACAAGCACCGAATCCCGCAGTGGTAGATATTACTTTTTATTTGAGTGCGGCTTTACCTCATAGCTACACGATACCTGTGGGGGTGGAACTAGCAACACTCAGAACTGAAAATGAAGAAGCGATCGCCTTCACTACAGATCGTCCTTTGGTGATTGATAAACCCCAAATTCGCCACTTTCTCACTTCTCCCACTACAGATAAAACACCAGAAATCTTATGCGATCGCTTGACAAATTTCTGGAGTATGCGCTCTGATGGCGATTGGTACGGCAGGGAATTAGCATTCTTTGATGAACAACCCCAACCGGGAAATAGCTTTTACATAGTTATTGATGAACAATGTCAGTGTGAAGGTAATGTTTTAGCACTGCAAATTAAAGGAGAATCCGCCACCAGTACAGGTATTAATCCCGATGTTCCCCCCCGGCGCTGGGAAGCTTGGAATGGTCTGGAATGGGTTTCAGTGCTGCTGCAAGAATCTGACGACAGTACCAAAGGTTTCAGCTTTAGTGAATTAGCTGCTCAAGGTATCAACCCCCTCCAAGGTGCAGATGTAGTGCTACATTTGCCCCAATCTTGGCCAGTAACTACTTTTACTGCATTCCGAGGACGCTGGTTACGTTGCACTCTCAACTCACCACAACCCAATCAACCAGGATATAGCAGTTCTCCCCGGATGGTAGGTTTATCTATCAGAGCCATTGGTGGTACTGTTGGTGCTAGTCAAAGCGAGTTTGTACGCAATGAAATTGTCGGCGAAAGCGACGGTACACCGGGACAAACTTTTCAATTGCAGGGAGTTCCTGTATTGACTCGTCGAGAAGATGAATATTTGCTGATTGCACCACCGGGAGGAATTCCCCAAAGATGGCAAGAAGTTAACGATTTTGCGAATTCTGGCTCCCAAGATTTTCACTATACCATTGATTCGCGTACAGGAACAGTGCAGTTTGGTCCACTGATTCGGGAACCGGCTCAACTGCAACAGCAAACTCAAAGACGGGAATTTGTCCAAACAGGAATACAGCCGAGTCTGTTACAAAATCCGGCACTCATGAATGAGTTAGAGCGTCAATATGGTGCTGTACCACAGCGAGGTTCGGTGATTCGCATGGTTGCGTACCGCACAGGTGGCGGACGTAAAGGCAATGTGCAGAAAGGGACAATTACAGTCGCAAAAACTGCTGTTCCCTATGTTGCTGGATTAGTGAACCATACCTCAGCCGTCCACGGATCTGATGCTGAATCATTAGAAGATGCAGTAATTAGAGTTCCGGCTATGCTTCGTACCCGCGATCGCGCCGTCACCCCAGAAGACTTTGAAGTTCTGACTCTACAGGCTGGAAGTGGGGCAGTTAACCGTGTTCGCTGTTTACAAGCCACATCTAAGGCAGATGCTGGCATAGTTCGATTATTAGTTGTACCCAATGCCAATACTGATGCGATCGCACGTGGTGAAGGTATGGGGCCAGAAGTATGGGCGCTTAATCCCCAATTACGCCATCAAATTCTTGCTTATTTAGACGAAAGAAGATTATTAGGAGTACAAGTAAAGCTGCAAGCACCCGAATATGTCGGTGTAGCCGTGCAAACAGAAGTAGCACTAGAGCCAGAATACAACAACCCTACAGCCCAACAAGACATTCTCAGACAATTGCGAATTGCCCTCTACCGCTTTCTCAACCCCATTACTGGTGGAAATGACAGCAAAGGCTGGCCTTTTGGCCGTCCTGTTTATCCTTCCGATATTGTCAATTTATTTCAGCAATTTTCAGGAGTGCGTTATCTGGGTGTAGTACAGTTATTTGAATTACGATATACCGGACAAAACTGGGTGAGAATATTACCTCAAAATCAAGTTATTGATCCGGGTTCTCTCGGACTCATTTGTTCATGGAACGATCCTCGCCTACGTTCGGGTCATGTTGTTAATCTTATATAAAAGTGCTGAGTGCTGAGTGCTGAGTGCTGAGTAAGAAGTAAAGAGTACGGAGTAGAGAGTACGGGGTAAGAAGTAAAAAGTAAGAAGTAGAGAGTACGGGGTAAGAAGTAAAGAGTAAGAAGTACGGAGTAAGGAATGACAAAGGTAAGTTATGGGGGTTTTCATAAGAGTGAGAACAGTATTGATAGCTCAAAGCCTTAAAGCAACTGGCTTTATACTCAGCACTTTCTGCACTCAGCACTTTAAAAAATACTTTTAGTTATGGAGGTGAGTCAATTGACTAAAGTAGGGCGATTTGAAGATTTAATTGCTTGGCAAAAGGCTAGAATTTTAACTCAGTTAATTTATCAAATTACCCAACAAGAAAAATTGAAGAAAGACTTTGGGCTTTCTGGACAAATGCAAAGAGCTTCTGTATCCGTAATGTCTAATATTGCTGAAGGCTTTGAGCGTAACAGACCAGGTGAATTTCATCAGTTTCTTTCAATTGCCAAAGCCTCTTGTGCTGAACTACGTTCTCAACTTTACGTAGCCTTAGATGTAAACTATATTCAACAAAGTGAATTCCAGCAAATTTTCAATCAAGCAGAAGAAGTTGGCAGAATTATCGGGGGACTTCGCGCTTCTCTTGACAGAAACAGAAACGCTGTAACAGCACTTCCCACTCAGCACTCCCCACTCAGCACTCAGCACTCCTATGACTAGTCAAGTTCTGCACCTCCAACTTACTTCCATGCAGTTGCTCGATGCGATTCAGCCATCAGCGATAGGTAAAGGTGCGACGGATATTCAGGCAACAGCACTCAGTACACAACAATCAGCAATTAGTACATCACAATCAACACGGGCTGGTTGTGATGTCGTGATTTATCCCCAGGAACCCAGCGAAATTGTTTTGCAACTGGAAAATTTAGGCAGTCGGAATCTGCGCTTAAATGTTCAAATTGAGGGCAACTTTCCCTCAGAATGGTGTCGTATCGGTATGGAAGGCTATGATTTAGCTCCGCGATCGCGCATGGATGCTGTGCTATACTTCCAAATTCCCGCAGATTTTTTTGAAAATCAAGCATCTTTGGGATTAGGGGAATCTTTGGTTCTGGATTATCACGGTCTGATTTATGTTTATTACACAGAAGAAGATATAGGCAGACAACTAGTTGAAACAGCAGGTATAAATTTATATATCCGTCCCCGCAGTTTATATTTAGATTTTTTACCTGTACTTTATCGAGAAGTAGATTTTATTGGTCGCTTCTTAAAAATCTTTGAGCAGGCTTTTGAACCCGCAGTCCAAACAATGGACACGTTTTGGGCTTACCTAGACCCAATGACTGCACCACAAGCACTATTACCTTTTCTGGCTCACTGGGTAGCTTGGCCAGTAGATAGCCGTTGGACTGTGGAGCGACAACGTTATCTAATTCGCTCGGCTATTGAACTTTATCGCTGGAGGGGAACACGTAAAGGTTTACGTTTATATATACATCTTTATACAGATTTGCCTTTAGATGATCAGATAATTAGAGAAACAGATAAACATATTTGTATTGAAGAAATCCTCGGTCAAGGTTTCGTTCTAGGTAAAACACATCTAGGACAAGATGCCATGCTCGGTGGTGGTCGTCCATATCATTTTATTGTCCGCTTACGTCCAGATATCCCAGGTCAAGTAAATGAAGAATTGGTACGTCATATCATTGAACAACAAAAACCCGCCTTCTGCACATACGAACTTTATATTGAGTGCTGAGTGCTGAGTGCTGAGTGCTGAGTAAGGAGTAAGAAGTAAGGAGTAAGGAGTAAGGAGTAAGGAGTAAGAAGTAAGGAGTAAGGAGTAAGGAGTAAGGAGTAAGAAGTAAGGAGTAAGAAGTTCCCAGTTTTCAATCACTAATCACCAAATACCAATTCCTAAGAGAATGCCTATGTTTCCCCCACCTCAAATCCAACCTTTAGAACGTTTACAAATTCAAGATGGATTGTTGGTTAATGCTGAACGTTGGCAGCGATCGCATGAATACCATCGTCAGCGCCAAAATATTCATTATCAGTCACTTAACCAACCAGGAATTGTTTGCGGTTTGGGTGTGAGTTTGATTCCTGCACCTAAAAATGTTCCCTCACAATATAACGATCAGCGATGGTTGCAGATTAGCCCAGGAATCGCTATTGATTTAGTTGGTAATCCCATTATTGTTTCTCAACCTATAGACTTTTATGTAGCGGCTGATATTCGGGGAGAACAACCCCGCTTGATCTACATAGTCTTGAGTTATGTAGACCCGGAAGCTTTACAACGCCAACAAGTAAAAGAATTTGAAGCTGAAACTTTTCGGATTGATGAAAATACAACGCCACCAGAAGCGTTAGAAGTGGAATTGTGCCGGATTTTATTACAACCGGGATTAGTCAATCTCAAAAATCCGCAAAATGTCTTTTATCCAGATTTAAATAGTTTGGACTTCCGCTATAGAAGAATAGCGCGATCGCGTCCTAGTCATCTTGTCCGTGTTGCTCATCTAGTAACTACTCAGCCAGAAAATCCTCACAGTTTTGCCAATCTTTCTTACTTATTGCAATCCACAGCCCATCTTACCAGCACTTTACAGGGAGATGAACAAATTGATCGCCTAGCTTTTCCCCTCCAAGATCCTACCAGTGCGATCGCCTATGACTTGTTATTTACTACAGGTAATCAACCAATAACCCTCAATAGCCAAGAATTAACTAACCTCAAAAGCTATTTAGATACCGGCGGAGTGCTGCTGATAGAATCCCCTACTGATGCTATAGACAGACTCGATAGCATTTTGGAACTTACGGAACAATTAAACACTCCTTTAGAGGATATGCGAAGATTAGACCGCAATCACCCCATGCGAACAAAACCTTTTTTATTTGCAGCCTTCCCCACTCTGAGCCAAAAGCCGATGCAAATCTTAATTGCCGGCGGTATTGTCTTAGTTATTGGCGAATTATCAGCTGCTTGGGGATTAGATGAAAAGCTGACTTTACCACGCGAAACAATTCGCACTGCACAGGAATTAGGAATTAATATTTTGCATTTTGCCTGGGCTAGACGATACATGACTCACTTACAACAACAAACTATCGTCACTCCACCAAAAGCAAATACACCAGATAAACCTGACGCATTAACAAACATCTTTAACAGACTATAACAATAGCAAACTTTCTCACTCCCTACTCCCCTATGGCAGTTTCACTAATTAATACACATATTTCTACCAAAATCCTTGAATTAACACCAGGTGCTTCACCAGCATCTTTTGAAGTCAGTGTTGTTAATGAAAGTAATCAATTTGCTTCTTTTGAATTGCAAATTATTGCCGCAGGTAGTAGCTCGGATCTGCACGCGAATTGGTATGATATTTCACCGGCAGTTAGTGCCAAAAAACCACCTGGAGACATTACAAAGTTTCACGTAACGATTACCGATACCCCTATTCCTGGGTTTGTCGGCAAAATGAATATTATAGTCCGGATATTCTCCTTAGAATTGGGGGAAGATAGAAAAATTTTGCGTCTGATTGTAGAACCGGGGACAGCTTCTGTACCCATGACTGTTGATCTACCCATCCGAGAATTTTCAGCTCAACCAGAAACATTAATTGAAATCCCAGTTCGGGTAATTAATTCTAGTCAAATTTCTACTCATGTTTCTCTCCGGTTTTGTGGAGTGGAAACGCAGTGGCTACTTGATGGTCATGAACGACTACTGCAAATTGCGGCGGGACAACAAGCAGAAACATCCTTTTTATGTCAACTACCAGTTCCTGACCGAGTTGAGCGCAAAATATATCCTTTTACTATTGAAGCTACCCATAACAACAGCTTTCCATCCTCTAGCCCCCAAGGGTTGATTAAGGTGTTACCGGGGGGATTTCTGGATTTTAAATGTATTCCCGAAAAGCAGCGTATACCTGCATCTCGCCGTTGGTTTCCTCAGTGGCGAACTAATTCTACTACTTATCTAGTTGAGTGTCGGAATGCTAGTAATCTCAGTCAGCAGGTACACATTGAGATGAAAAAAGGTGAGGAAGAACAAAGAAAATGTTTTTGGGAAATTGTCCCAGAAGTAATTCAAATAAAACCAGGGAATACAGAGCAATTTGAAATCTTAGTAAGTAAGCGGCGGCGGTGGTTTGGTTTAGCCGAAAAACTATCATTTATAATTAAAGGTGTCGTATCAGATCAGCGAGTAAATGTCAATAATGAAAACCTATTTTTAAGACTCACAATTCACCCGGTTCTGCATCCGTGGCTACAGTTAATATTATTAATTTTACTGCTAGTTTTACTCTGGGCTGTGTCATGGCTTAATCCTAATAGCCCTTTTTTCGGACATCAACGCGCTGTTAATTCTGTGCAATTTAATGGCGTTGGGGGCAAAGCTATTAGTGGTTCCCAAGACCAAGGGATCATCCGATGGCACGTCCCTGGATTCACCAATCCTCTAGTCAATCAACATGATATCAGATTGGCGAAGGATGCGGGTAAATCTGTACGTGTTGTGCGCTATAAACCTGTAGATAATGATGTGGTTGCAGCAGGTTTAGAAAATGGAGAAATTCAAATTTGGAATGTGATTGGTGGTACTAATAAACCCAAAGCTACTTTTATTCTCAATAAAGATGATCGGGTTTTTGGTTTAGAATTTAGCCAAAGTTCACGCTCTTTATTTAGTGGTCATGGTAGTGGTTTGGTTTTACAGTGGGATATAAATAATGTACTTTTACGTAGTGCTACCAGTGGACAATCAAATATTATCGTTGATCAACCTCTGTTCAGAAAACAAGTTAATTTTGCTGTTTCTGATTTAGCATTAATTGGGCAACAACGGCAAAACTTATTAATTGGAGGTCGGTACAATAATTTAGTGATGTGGAACCGAGAGGAAGATAGTTTAATACCAATAAAATATAATCCTCCTGGTAGTCAAAATGATTATATTACTAGTTTAGATAGTGCTGAACATCGACCCAATCGGCTGGTTACGTCTGATACTAATGGGCAAATTACTGTATGGGATACAGAATCATGTGCGGCAAATAATAATGGAGAATGTGAGGTTATTGACCGATGGTCTAATGGTCATGGTGGTCAAGCTGTGCGTTCGGTATCTATTAGTAATGATGGTTGTTATTTAGCTAGTGGTGGAGATGATAATCGGGTCATGCTGTGGCCATTAACAACATCAGGTAAACGCTCTGAAATCAGTGGTAAATTAGTCCGTTCGGCTGCACAAAAATATAATAGTGTTGATATTAAATTAGTTAACCAACGTATTCTAATCATTAGTGGTAATGACAATAAACAAGTGAGGGTAGATATTCAGCAACCTGATAAAAGTGGGCAGTGTCAAGAGTAATTTTTGATTTTATTGCACGTGCGCGTACAGCAGAGGAAACAGAGATTTAATATTAAATTTTTTAGGGAGAGATGAGCATGACTACCACAAATGCAAAATCTGGTTTGAATATGGTAGAGGTGCTAATGCTGCCGCCTCAACAGCGCAAACTTGTACAGTGGATGATGAAGCGATCGCCTGATGGTATCACTTTAGCAGAAGCAGCATTAAAAATCGACTTGAATCAACAAGCTACCTTGGATTTGTTGGATGAGTTGGTGGCTCAAAATTTCGTCCAAGAAGTCTTAACATCTGATATTGATGAGGTAAAATACCAAATTAATCTAGTTGCTAAACGCGGTATTCAACAGCAGAATCTCTCCAAAAGTTTAGCCCCTGGTAATCCTCTGGCGATTATTTTCAATCCTTCTGGCGATTATGCTGTACAAGCAGGTTCTCGGTTTGAAATATCGGGGACGGTTTCTAATAAAGGTGCAGAAAGTGCATTAATTGATGTTTTTATCGATGATTTATCACCTCAGCTAATTCAATGGTGCGATACACCCCGTCAGAGGTTGGCATTAAATCCCGATTCAATGGGCGAAATCCTTTTTCAGTTTCAGGTTCCTGTGACGGCAATTCCTAGCACTTACAACTACATGATAGTTGTTGATGCACCTGAACATTACCCAGAAGATACACCAATTCGTCATCAGTCACAACTCCAAATTTTACCTGCAATTGAAACTATTGTTAAAGTTAGTGACCCGACATTTACACTTTTACCATCTACTAGTTCGCGATCGCCAGCCCCAATTCCTCCAGGTGGTATTCTGCAAGTCAGTGTCAATGTTCACAACCGTTCTGATAGAGTAGACCGTTTTCGTTTAAGTTGTCTGGATTTTGACGAAAGCTGGTTTAGCATCCGTTACCCAGAAGGTTTACAGACAGTAGGATTGATTATCCCTAATATGGGATTAAATTTAAACCCTGGCGAGAAGGGTGAAATTACACTGTCATTCAATCCACCTATCAGTGCAATTGCTGGTCTTTATTATCCCACGATTCGTTTATATTCTGCTAATAATCCAGATTTGGCGCTGTTAGATGTGGTCTATCTGGAAATTTTGCCATCTTATCAACTCAATGCCGAACTGATCACCATTTTTGGAAGAATCAAGCGCAAAAATGGCATATTTGAAATTAAGTTTACCAACCAAGGTAATACTGCACGGGAAATTATTTGTCGGACAATTCCAGCTGATGAAGATAAATTGTGTACTTATACAATCTCCCCTGAATTATTGCGTCTGATACCGGGAGAAAAAGCAAATGCACAAGTAACTGTAACACCTATTAAATGGTGGCATCGTCCCATATTTGGGGCAGGACGTTTGCTTAACTTTCGCATTGAATTAGAAGACCAACAGCAATTGCCTTTGCCTTATAATTCGCTACCAGGAACTTTAGTTTGGGAACCTCGCCCTTGGTGGCAATTTCTTTTATTGTTATTAACAGGTTTGGGAACTTTAGCCGCGATCGCATTTTTAATCTGGTGGCTATTACGACCCCCAGCCCCGCCCAAAATTCGCCAATTTAATTCCCCCGATACTACATATAAACAAGCTAATAATGATTTTATTCGTCTGAGTTGGGAAATTAACAATCCCAGAACATTACAATCTCTATCTTTAAGTGGTGTGTTTGCCGATGGGACAACAGCCATTCCACCAATTGTTTATGAATTCAATGGCAAAATCCCGAATGAACTGCAACAATTTTGTCAAATGGGGAAAGTGCTAACTTGTGCTAATGTCCCGACAGATGCCCGTCAACCAGGAAATTATAATTTTGAACTGCACGCTTTTAGTCGCAGAAATTCTGATCAAGCAGCAGATGTGATGAAAACAAACACCATCCAAATTATTCCTGTTCCACCTGTTCCCCAACCTGAAATTTTAGAGTTTTTCTCTACTAAACCCATTTATCAGCAAGTTGCAGATATTTCATCTGATATACCTTATATAATCCCCTGTAATAACACGGAAAGAATTGATGCTCGTACTAGTCTAGAACCTATTTGTTTAAATTGGAAAATAAATAATTTAGAGCAAATCCGAGAGTTAAATTTAATTGGGCGATCGCCTGAAGGAATAGTTACACATTCTCTCAAACGTTATGACTTCAATCAAGGTATTTCTCCAGAATTAAAGCCAAGATGTAAACAACAGCAAAATCAACTTAATTGTAGCAATGTATTGGTGCAAAATCCAGGCACAGGTAACTATATTTTTGAACTCCAAGTCATCCCTAAAACTGCACCAGAAAAAATAATTATTTCTCAAAAAACAGATATAATTGCAGTAGATTTTTTACCTAGCAAAATTTTACAATTTCAGGTTAACAATCAAGAACTGACTAAATATCCCATTCTCATTGACCCAACAAAATCTAGCCAATCTATCAATTTATCTTGGCAAGTGGAAGGTAGTAGAAATATGAAAGTTGAACTATTACCAGTTCCGGGCAATGTTCCACCAATAGGTAGTATAGTATACCCAATCAGTCGGCAACCCGGTATTGAAACTATTACATTACAAGTCACTAATCCAGCAGGTGAAACTATTAGCCGTTCTGTGATTATTGAAACTTTTCTCCCACCTGTTCAACTACCACCAGAAAGTCAAACACCGCAAATACCTGGACTTATGACACCAAATTCTGTTCAACCTCCTGTCAGCACAGAACCAGGATCATCAACACCGTCTTCCAGTTCTCCCTCAGCTCCTACACCTGCTTCTCCTACGCCTTCTCAACCCGGACAACTTTCTCCTTTAGAATTACCTCCAGGTTTTGATTAATTTATTATGAGGAACAAACCACAAAGGACGCACGCGCGCAGCGATGCCCGCAAGGGCTGTAGTACACAAAGGAAGAAGGAAGAAGGAAGAAAGGAAAGCTGTCTTTGGGAATGGTGATGAAAAACTAAATTTTCTCTTAATTAAAATTTTATGTTGAAAACTCAAAAGTTACAGTTTGTTTGGTTTAAGAAGTTATCTTTTTTACTGGTTTTAACTGTCGCCTGGCTGTCTTCTTATAGTTTTTTCATTTTACCTGCTATGTCTGCATCACATCAAAGTGTAGCAGACCGTCAATATCGTGCTAACTTACTGTTAAAGTTGGGCAATAGACAACTTACAGCAGGACAATTTGCAGCCGCTTTAAGAATTTTGCGAGAGTCAATGCAGATTTATCAAGAAATAGGCGATCGCACTGGTGAAGCTAAGAGTTTGTTACAATTAGGTGAAACTCATTTTAGTCTTGGCAATTACCAACAAGCAATTAGTTTATATCAAACAAGTTTAAAAATTATGCAGGATTTGGGGAATCAACCGATTCAAGCCCAAATATTAGAACATCTTGGTAATTCTTACATTCAAATTGGTGAGGCCAAGTTAGCTGAAGAGTCTCAAAAACTCGCTGTGGAAATTAGAAGAGAAATTGGTAATCCTGAGCAAACTGCAACGTTTTTAAGTAATATTGGTTTAGAACATAAAGTAGCAGGTGAATATCAACAAGCAATAGCTTTTCATACACAGCAGTTAGATATTGCCAAAAAAACTAAAAATCGCCAACAACAGGTATATGCTTTCCAAAATCTCGCTATTTCTCATCGAAAATTACAAGAATTTCCCCAAGCTATAGATTTTTATCAACAAGGATTAGCAATTGCCAATCAGTTAAATGATGCGGCTTTATCCAATATTATTTTACAACAGTTAGCTGCAACTTATGAAGCCCAGGGAGATTTTCAGCAAGCGATCGCTTTCTATCAGCAACAGCTAACATTAGCCGAAAAATCAAATTATCCTGTTAATCAAGCTGATTTAACTAAACAGTTAGGACGTGCTTACACTGCATTAGGAGATTACGAAAAAGCCCTGTCAATTTATGCCCAACAATTAGAATTAGCCCCAGATGATTTGACCAGAGGAACTGCTTTAAATAATATAGCTTTTGTCCACTTCAAATCTAGCAATTTTACTGAAGCTGCGGCAACTTTAAACAACAATATCAAACTTTGGCAATCCCTGCGTTCTAATTTGGGAAACACCAATAATTTTGCAGGAGAACAAGCC
>NZ_JAYGHH010000014.1:59354-82830 GCF_034931045.1 Nodularia sp. UHCC 0506 | reverse complement strand
TACATACCTGCTATTACAACAAGTCCTGATTTCTCAAGACAAACCAGAAGCAGCTTTAGAAATAGCTGAACAAGCAAGTCTCATGGCATTTTTAAACTTGTTGGGAATGCGTTTAGATTCTGAATCAGCAGGTAACAATTTAAAAATTGCTCCAGAACAAGTTAAGCCACCCACAATCAACGATATTCAAACAATTGCGAAGCAGCGTCAAGCCACTTTAGTTAAATATGCAATTTTCCCAGACAATCAACTTTATGTTTGGGTAATTCAGCCCACAGGTAAAATTACATTTCGGCAAATTGACCCGAAATCAGAAAATACAATTTATCCCGTTAATTCCATTACAGAAGTCATTGCTAATATTCCCGCTAATTTAGGTTTAATCAATCCCAAAATAGCCACAGAAAAAGATGCGAAACCGCTATTACAACTAAATCAACTATTAATTAAACCCATTGCCGACTTGTTACCAAATAATCCTCAAGAGCAGGTAATTTTCATTCCTCAAAATGAATTGTGGTTTATCCCTTTCGCAGCTTTAGTTGATATTTATGGCGAATACTTGATTGAAAAACATACAATTACCACAATCCCAGCAATTCACATCCTCCAGTTAACTAAAGAACAGCGTAACCGCACTGGTGGCAGTAAAGTTGTGGTAGTGGGTAATCCGATCATGCCCACAATTGCCCGGTCAATTAACGAGACACCAAGACCATTACCTCCCTTGGTAAATGCAGAACAAGAAGCTTTAGAAATTGCCGACTTTTTCAAAACTACAGCTTTAATTGGTAATCAAGCCACGAAGTCTAAAATTGTATCTTTATTACCAAATGCTAAAACAATTCATCTAGCTACCTATGGTATTTTAAATGATATAAATAGACAAGGTATACCAGGGGCGATCGCACTAGCTGGTAATGGTGAGAGTGACGGACTACTTACAGCTAGAGAAATCCTCAATTTATACACTCAACCCCAAGGAAAGCGTTTACGGGCTAATTTAGCTTTTCTCAGCGCAGGTGAAACTGGTATTGGTAGCAAAGGTAATGGTGTACTTGGTTTGTCATTGGCATTAATTCATGCTGGTGTTCCTACTACGATCATTTCCCAGTGGGCAACAGATAATACTCAGACAGTTGCATTCACTACTGAATTTTATCGTCAATTAAAACAGAACTCCAATAAAGCCCAAGCCTTGCGTAACACGATGTTAGCAACCATGAAACAATACCCCCATCCTAGAAATTGGGCAGCATTTAGTTTAATTGGTGAAGCAAGATGAAAAATAGGTCAATACAATTCAGTTAACCAATTTTTTCCTCCTCTTTCTTCTCTCTCTGTGTCCTCTGCGCCTCTGTGGTTCGTGACAGCAGAAGTTTAGGATGGTGCGTTATGCTACGCGAGGACACACCCTACAAAAAAGATGTGGGTTAAAATCGCCGTTGAAATTCCACTACAGCCCGACTGTCATCATCTAAATTTGTGGAAGCACGCAGACGAATTTCATCATTAATCCGGTAATTTACACCCCACTGAAATGGGTCATTGGCTGTCAGAATTTTAATACTAGAAATAGAAAATCTGGGAGAAACGTCAATTCCAGCCTCAGCAGCTAATTCTAAACTAGAACTACTCCTTCCTGCTTCGGGATTATTAGAAACAATTGTGGGAAATATCCGCAGTTCACTTAACCCGACAGAACTACCAATTTGATTAAAGGCTGACTGAAAGTTGCTGAATACAGCTGAACCTGCAATGTTAATCAGACCTAAAGTGCTATCTCCACCGCCTTGTCCATCTACAAAGCCACCCCCCAACAAAGCCACAATTTCAGTTTCTGAACGGGCTGGACTGCTGGTTAGTTCCAATGTCTCATTAATTTGACTGGCAAACCCTTGGACATTTGCTTCAACTTGCACACTTTCTAAGGCTGCTAACCCAGCAGTACTTGCCCGTGTGAAATCGCTACTCTGAACTACATCTAGGACTTTGGCGACTAAGCGAACATCTAATTCGGGGTCACGGGGTTGGCTGGCTTTAAAGGTAGCTGTATGTTTGTAACCACGGGCGAGGTTAAACTGTGTAGTAAACAAATTCACTCCACCTTTCTCTAGCCTGATCGTACCATCGGGTATGGGTTCAGCAAAGGAACCGTTAACTTTGAGGTTCCCTGTAGCTCGAAAGCTCATAATTGGTGGATTATTGACTTCTACATTTTTACCCAGTTCTATATCTAAATTATTAAACATCACATTTGTATCGCCGCCATCAGGTTGAATTTGCTTGTTGGCTTTAGAGGATGACAGACCAGTAGTAGTAGCAGATGAGTCTGGGTTAGCTGCATTTGCAAGTAAAACTTGACCATTAAATAAATTTACTTGACCACTAATTTCTGGATTTAGAGCCGAACCAGTGATTTGTAAATTACCACTGGCCCCTCCTTGGTACAAGCCTTTGAGATTTAAAGCTAATTCCTTGACGTTAACGGTGAGGGGGTTTTCCAGGTTCCCTTGTCCATTGCTGAAAATGGGAATTTCTCCAGCTGCGATTACATTACCTCGGCTAAACTGACCTTCTAAGCTTTCTACTAAAATGCGGTCAAAATCAAACAGCACTTTTCCTGTCACATTTTTAATTTGTTCTGGTAAAGTTTGGGCAGTAAAGGTAGCATTATTAACATTAGCAATACCACTTACTATCGGCTTTTCTGTTGTTCCGCGCACTTCAATGTCTACCTCTCCTTCACCCTGTTCAAAGGCCACCTGATTAGTCAAGAGATTGAATATTGCTAATCCCTCATTTTTTACCTGAATATCCAAATTAATTTGATTGTTTTCTGGGGCTACAGTGGCAAAAGGTAACTGATAAGGAATACTACCAGTAATATTCACTGGTTCCGTTTCCACAACCGAGACAGTACTACCAAAGTTGAAGCGCCCATCAGCATAACTGAAACTAGCGATCGCTGACTCAACTGGCTGCTGGTTCAAGGTTCCTGCTATAATTTCAAACTCTCCCCTACTTTGGGGATTGGCAATACTACCGGCTATGGCAGCTGTACCATTGAGATTACCTGAAATTCCCACTGGTAGGTTGACAAAATTATTTAGTAGTGATATGGGGAAATTCCTGATCCGCAACTGACCAGATTGATCATCACCGCCAATATTACCTGCAAAGACGAGACGGCTATTTTCTAACTCAATGCGGAATGGTCGTAATTGTAAAATCCCATTTTCAAACCGACCTTGGGCAACTATGTTATTAGCAGTATAGAAACGATTAGTTTCTGTTTCTTTACCCCAAGTAAACTCTCGACCCCTCAAATCAAATCCGACTGATAAGCCTTTATCTGTGGCAGTATCGACAGCAATTTCTCCGTTAAAAGTCCCTTGTAAATCAGCTAAATTGGGGATGGGATTGGATTCGCGCCGTTCTTGTTCTTTTGCTACTAACAGGGCATCAATTTCATAAAAACGTTTGAGTTGGGTTAATAAGGGCTGTGTCGGTAATCCACGAGATTGAGTTGCTAAATCCTGTGCTGTGCCGTATGTGGGCGGTGCTGTGCCTCGTTGAAAATCTTGTAATTCAAATATTTGCGCTACTGTTAGCACATCTTGGATATTACCCTGATTGACATTCAATTTCCCCTGTATTTGGGTTCCTTGGGAAGTTTGACCAAAATTGCCAGCGAAGGCATAACGGCCACCGTTTTTGACAAATTCGCTACTGGTGAGCGTCGTTTTACCATCACTGTAACGGAATTGCGCGGCCAAGCGATCGCCTGTAATTCTCCCAATTTCTGGAGAAGCGATCGCTAAATTTCCACTTGCGGCCAATGTCTGCTGATTCACCTGTACATCCCCAGTTAACAGCCCAGCCACAGTCCCAGCACCTAAACGCAGATCCGGTGGTGGTGTTAAGTTTAAAATTTGTAAAGGAAAATTAGCCACTTTAATCGCCAAATCATCTCCTTGTGCTTGACCTCTAGCGAATGCGTCTTGTCGCCGCACTAAAAACGATTCTGGGCGATTTTGAGCATCGAGGTTGAAAGCAATCCTATCTGTCTTCCCTGTCAAATCTAAATTCAAACCTTGTCCCTGCACAGATTTGATATTTCCAGTTAACAACGACTCAAAAGTAATATTTTGTACAACCAAATCTCGTAACCCAATTTTTCCTGTGACATTGGGCAAAGGCAAATTACCAGTAATTTGTCCGTCAAAATCAACATTTCCCGCCACATCAAACTGATTTGGCAAATTGATTGGTAACTGTTGTAGATTGTAATTCTGAGCTTGGACGTTGAGATTTAGCTGGGTAATTTCCGGGATACCTGCGACATTGGCATTAGTCAATATATCACCACTGACATTTAAACCATTCGCTACAGCTTGTTGAATAGCCAGCTTTTCACCAGTCCAAGTCAGTGTGGCAATTAACGGTTGTTCCAGACCAGGGAAACCTTGAGATAATTGTACTTGTCCCGCAGCCCGAACATCAGCTAATTGGGCAGATCCTAAAATCCCAGCCACCTGCAAATTACCGCCCAAATCACCCCGTAACTGCTGATTCAATTGATTTAATTCCACCCCTGAAGCATCAACTACAGCCTGATAGCGACCATTAGCCAGTTGAATGTTAGAAGCTGTAATGCTTCCCCCAGCCACATTTAACCGTCCCTGACCACTGGCTTGGATAGTTTCTGGACTGAAAGACTCAACCGACCCCGCGACATTTAATTGACCGGTTAACCCTCCCCGCAATTGTGGTGGTACTGCTGCCAACTGTTGCAGAGGGAGATTATTAGTTTGAACTTGGGCTTGATATAGACCATTAGCTATTCGAATGTTAGAGGCTGTAATGCTTCCACCTGGGAGGTTAAGCCGTCCTTGTCCACTAGCTTGGATAGCGGCTGGAGAGAAGGATTCCACCGCACCAGTGACATTAAATTGACCAGTTAACGCACCTTGAAATTGTGCTGGAACCGTGGCTAACTGCTGTATAGCGACATTATTGGCTCGTACCTGGGCTTGATATACACCCTCAGCTAATTGAATATTCGTGGCTGTCACAGTTCCACCTGCTATATTCAGCCTTCCCTCACCAGTGCCGCGTAGGGTATTAAGTTCCAAATTTTGCGTATTCCCGGCGATTTGAAACGTACCTACCAAGGGATTATCCAAAGCTGGGGGGGATTCCTTTAAGATGCGCCCTAGCCTGACATTATTAGCCACCAGTTGCGCTGAAAAGTTTTGGTCTTGGAACTGGATACGAGACACTGCAACTGTGCCACCACCAATATTGACTCCTGCGCCTTCAGTGCTAATGTTGGCAATTTGAAATGGTTCCGCCCTACCTTCCAGGATGACACGACCATTGAATTTCGCCCCTGCTAAAGAAATATTTTGCAGTTGATTTTGGTCTACAAAAGGTGTCAAACCTACACCAGAAGCTTGGGTGACAGCTCGCCAACGCTGGTTAGCAAAACTACCAGAACCTCGCACCATCCCACCAGCAACATTCAACGCCACATTGCGAAAGGTAAGGCTACGGTCTGCGGCAACAACGGTTTCACCAGTACCGGGATAGGTAGCTTCTGGGGCTTGCCATCTGACCACAGTTTGGGCGTTATTTGCCGCACCAGTTAATTGAGCTGTCGCGGAAACAGTACCAATTTGGATTGGAGGTGTAGTTTCGTAAATTTTAGCTACGGCATCCCCAGGAATATTCTTAGCGGCGAAATTAAAATCTAATTGGGGGTTTGTTCCCAGGTTGATGTTACCAACACCTGTAATTTCGCCACCAACTGCGGCTTGTCCCTGAATATCTCTGAAACTAATTAAATTAGCATGAGGAACAAATTCAAAGTTACTAGTAATATTTTTAAAATCAATTTTATCAATTTGGGCAGTTTTAATAGTGGCAATTGCTCCTGAAAGAACGGGTTTGGTGATGGAACCAACCATTTGTAAGTTCCCTTGTAATTCCCCGGTTACGGGTACTGGCAATTTGATATTGAGACTTGCTTGAGTATTAGCCACACTGACTGCATCAACACGACCTGCTAACTTATAGCCTGTCTGTGGATCGATAATGCCTGTAGCCACCAGAGGAATTTTGCCGTAACTGCCAACAAGATTATCTAACTGTACTTCTGTTCCCTGAAAGCGAATTGTCCCTTGGGTATTGAGAAAAGCTTGGGGTAAGTTGGGAATTTGCAGGTTTACCCCTTGTAAGTCAGCATTGCCAAATAACAGAGTGGGCTGTTCTGGTGTGAGTTGAATTTGGACGTTGCCATTAACTGTACCCGCCTGTAAGTCAAAGGGTAATTTAATGATGCTGGTAATTTTAGCAGCTAATAAATCTTGCGATCGCAGTTGTAATTTAGCCGCTAATGTTTGAGGAACTACCTCTCCTTGAATAGCCAGATTTCCCCCATTATCTGATTCACCCCTAACATTAAACTTAACTAACTGGTTTTCTTCTAGCAGTTGGGCTGTGCCATTAAGTTGTGAAAATGTTACGGGGGTGATGGTAGACATGACTTTTTCATCACCTGCTTGGGGTATTAATAGCAACTTGCCATTACGAAACCGCAGTTGGTCTAAATCAGTTTTAATCAGCGTCGATTCACTTGGTGGGGCAATTTTAGTCGTAATCCAACGCCCTTGATTATCTTGTTCAATGTAAACATCTGGGTTGACTAAGGTAACATCTAGCTTGAGTTGACGATTAAAAATTAATTGCCACGGACTAAAACCCACTTCTACAGCATCCACTACAGCCCGGTCTGGATCTGTGGGTGTTGCGGGGATAGTTGAAGCCCCAAATTTTACACCTGTCAAGGAAAAGCCTGTAACTTCTCCCAAGTTTACCGGACGGTTGAGTGTGTTGGTGATCCCGCTTTGGGCTAAGGGCGTTAATTCTTTTTGGACAAAACTCCACAATCGCCAAATACCGCCGGTGATTCCCACTAGCAACAGTCCGCCCAGGGCAATACCACCACGACTCAACACTAGCAACCACAAACGCTTGCGGGCTGAGGAATGGGAATGATGGTTTTCATTAGGAGATTTAGTCATTATGGTTTCTTTTATAACTGGGTGTAGCTGGCTGACTACTAGCAGTGACTGATAACTATAGATCGTGATATCTATTCCAGGATACAAACCTATTTGAGATTTTGGGATATGCAATTATCAAAAGCTCGATCAACAAAAAACGAGAGCAACTTAGTTTCTACTCAGCTTTTGCACAGTCTTAAACTTTAATAGTATAAGTAGATCGCAAAACCAAAGGACAGATGATTACACCAATGCGTGTTTTTGTGCTAATTTTCAATGCTCACACAGAAAATGAGGGAATTCACTCAATTCGGGTGGGTGATGCTTCCTCATCACAGTCAGGGGCTGTACGCAATAAAATTTTGATGTTCGAGTCAGAAGATGACGCTCTCCGCTTTGCCCTGTTACTGGAAGCTCAAGATTTTCCTACCCCTACAGTGGAAATGCTCGATGCTGAGGAAATTAAGGGATTTTGTGAAAGTGCTGGCTATGAATGGGAAATTGTTCCGGCTAACAGCGATTTAATTTTACCCCCTGAAATGAATTTGGAGAATACTGACTGGCAAATTGATGCTCAAAAAGAGGATAGCTACCAATCTGACCCAGTGCCACCAGCTGCACCAGAAATGTCTGATTCTGAATTAGAAAATATGCGGCGCAAATTTGAAGGTTTGTTGTGAAATCATTGGGGAATGGGGATTCTCGAATGGGGAAAAGTGATATAAAGCTATTTATTTAAGATGTCAATTATGCCAAATTTGCAGGAACGGGGCTATCTTTTAACTGAGCAGGTCAATCCTGATAGTCTTCATTTAGATCAACTCAGTTCTGTTGAGATGGTGAGTTTGTTTAATCGTGAAGATGAAAAAGCAGTGGCGGCGGTAGCGGCGGCGCAACTCCAGTTAGCTCAAGCCATTGATGTGGCCGCAGAACGTTTGAGCCAAGGAGGACGTTTATTTTATGTTGGGGCGGGAACAAGTGGCAGATTAGGGGTGCTAGATGCGTCTGAATGTCCACCTACTTTCTGCACACCCCCGGAGTTGGTACAGGGCATTATTGCCGGTGGTGCTGGTGCGTTGGTACGCAGTTCTGAAGACTTAGAAGACAGTACCGCAGATGGTGAAGCAGCGATCGCTCAACGACACATTACTCAGTTAGATGTAGTAGTGGGGATTACTGCCGGTGGGACAACGCCTTTTGTCCACGGAGCGCTAAATGCTGCCCGTCAACGGGGCGCTAAAACTATTTTTATGGCTTGTGTCCCCACAGAACAGGTACGCTTTGACGCTGATGTGGATGTTCGCTTATTAACTGGCCCAGAAATCCTCGCTGGTTCGACACGTTTAAAAGCTGGTACAGCCACAAAGTTAGCTTTAAATATCCTTTCCACTGGGGTAATGGTGAAGCTGGGCAAAGTTTACGGTAATCGCATGGTAGATGTGGCGGTAACAAATCAAAAGTTACGCGATCGCGCTTTGCAGATGTTGCAAGACCTCACAGGGTTAAGTCGAGAAGCTGCTGGTTTTTTACTCGAACGCAGTGGGAAGTGGGTAAAGTTAGCATTGCTGATGCACTGGACTGGCTTAGACAAAGATGCTGGCGATCGCTTGCTTGCAAAACATCAAGGCAATCTCCGGGTAGCTGTTGCCAGTCATAAAAATGACTCAGAGACTTCCAAATAAAAAAATATCCCGTCGTTTTGAGAGTAGGGGGAGGAAAGGTCATTTTAGTTGCATACATTTGGATCAACTTTGTTTATACTCAGCACTTAGTATTTTGCTGTTTTTTGTACCTACTCAATTGCAAAATAATATTTTTTAAGTCTAGTCGGCAGAGAAAAATTAAGCTAAGTTGATTAAGGTAAAATCTCTACTTTCCTTGATTATTTGGAGTTACAAGCTTAGTCCGTGGGCGTAAATCAAGTTAACTGCTTGAAGTTCTGGTATCTCACTCAACGGAGAACCGCTATAGTTTGTTTTTTCCTGCCTGGCTACTTAAAATTCAATTACTCACATTTTTTGACTAAATTGGACTCAGATTCAGTAATCTATGGCTAGACTGTCCCAAGAGTTACAACGCTATTTTTTTGATGAAGACCGCACCGAACACATAACTCTAGCAGAGATTTTACTGTTAGCCAAGGAACGGGTTTTTGGGTTTTTGCTAGTGATTCTGTCTCTTCCTTCAGCTTTACCTGTTCCTGCCCCTGGTTACTCGATGCCTTTCGGGGCTTTAATCTTTGTGCTGGCTATACAGCTAATTTTCGGGGCAAAAATTCCCTGGCTACCTCGAAAAATGCTCAATCACCCGATTAAACTGGAAACAGTCCAGAAGTTTTTGAAAGCGGGAAATCCTTGGTTGCAAAAGATTGAAGCGATCGCTCGGCCGCGTTTGTCCTATATTTGTACTACTCTACCAGGTAAAGTCACGATTGGGATAGCGATCGCCTTAATGGGAATTTCGATGATCATTCCGATTCCAGGAACCAATACCCTCCCAGCCATAGGAGTTTTTGTCACCAGCTTTGGTTTGCTCGAAGATGATGGTGTCATTAGCTTAGGAGGTGTAGTTATCTGTCTCATAGGGGCAGTTTCGAGTATTTCAATTTTAATTGCAGTGTTTTGGGGTGGTACTAGTCTTCTGGATTTACTCAAGACTTGGTTGGGGCGTTAATCTCCAAAAATACCACTAGAGGCCTATGGCATGAGACTATAAAAGATAGATAATACTGCCATGACTGTCTTAAACATTCATCTCTATTTATTTTGGGAAAATCTGCTGTTTTTCCTCTCCGTGACATCTTTTTTTATTGTTGTGGGTTGGACGTGGCAACACGCAAAACCCTACAGAATTCCCGAACCGCTACCGAGATTCTTGCAACTCTGGTTTAGCACAGTACAAATATTGGGAGTACTACTACCTTTAGTAGTAATGGTGTTATGGGGTGTATTCTGGAACTACACTTCTGTATTAACAGTACTTACTTGGTACTTTGTGGTACTAGGATTACAAATCCTCTCGGAAAGCATCTCAGTTAGACTATTTCACAGCGTAGTTTGGGTGATGATTCCCTACTTGTATGTGCCTTACCGGATCTGGCAGATGTATGAAGGTTTGACACTATTGGGTTCCGCCAGTCCACTCTGGTGGGTACGCAATTTGTTAATTTTAGAAATTCTGCTATGGACTGGTAACTATGTTTTAAATGTTTCGCAATTACCAAGATTGCTACGCTGGAAATTCAACTATAACTCAGATATTAGTCTCAATTAACTTGCAAGTATGCACTTAGGGCTGCTGATGGGAAATTGTGTTCAAAACGTTCAACTTTGCACATTTCTATAGATATCATTGAGACTTTCGATACTTACATCAACGATGCAGCTTTAATTGAATGTTAAATAGCCTAAAGTTGCGGAAAAAACTAAAATTATCCCAAGTGATAAAAATCAAAAAATACTTGCATTTGGGATTGAATTCAGTTACAGTAAATTTATTAGTCTCAAAAACCTTTGCATATTCAGCCTTGAGAATGTACCTCATAGCTGCCGGACGTTTTGGATCTAACTGTCATTGGCTGAGATGAGGTGAAAAGGCCAAATCAGCTTTAGAAACGAGAATTATGCTGATCAAGTTCATCTAGCGGAAGTTATGTTAATTTCAGCTTGATGTCTTATTTTTTCGCTATTAATTGAGAATCTTTTGCAATATGAATGTCTTTTTTGATATATTAAAAATAAGTAGTGTCATAGCAGCCTTAAACAACCATTGGGATATTAAAGCTGTTTTTATCGGGATATATCGGCAAAAACCAGGATTTTTGGTGATTCAAGACTGGCTGAATTTAAGATTAGTCATGTATTTATATGCAACTAAATTCAGACAAACTCAGCCTCAGCCATTAGAATTGTTTGCCCCAACAGATAAAAAACACTACAAAACTAACTTAAAAAGCACTGTAATATCTCTCTTGAAGTTAGTGAATACTAATCTGGAGATTTTATTAATCAAAAAGACGTTTATTGAAAATGATGTTATAAAGTGGCTACCTGCCTTTCACTAGTAAATGCAGATTATTCTCGTTTATTTCTCAGGGTTGAAGTTTCGTAGCCAAAATTACATTAGCGTTTTCCCATAGCCTTCTGTCCATAAAATTCACTAATGAGTAAATTTCGATGAATACTTTTTTTTGTTCTGACCATGCACGAGAAGTAGGAGAAGATATTATAAGTAGTGCGACAAATTACGAAACATATATTTTAGTGGAATGTCCTCAACCCTGGGCTTATGATGCTTTTCAATCTAAATGGGTACCTAATAATTTACGGGCTTTAGTAGAAGAAGTCCGCCGTGCTAAATTATCCGTGAGATTTCTCTTAATTGCTAATAACTATTCTCACAAAATAGATTACACAACTCTTTTGATTTATCAAAAACAAGCAGGGTTGAGTCATGGATACCAAAAGTATGAGTTCAAGTTACCACACATTGAACAAGTAGCGGGGGTAGTAAAAAAATGTTTATGGGGCAAAATCCCCGACCATGAAATAGAGACAAATATTACCAGAGATATTTTAGTCTGTACCCACGGTAGCCATGACCAGTGTTGTGCCAGATATGGTAATCCGTTTTATTTCCAAGCTAGTACTATTATTGATAATTTGGAATTAGATCATGTCCGAATTTGGAAATCTAGCCATTTTGGTGGACATCGATTTGCACCAACAGCGATAGATTTACCAGATGGCAGATATTATGGTGTTCTCAATCAAGAAGCATTTCGTTCAATTTTGACCCGCACAGGTGATATACAATGCCTGAGAAAAGTGTATAGAGGCTGGGGAATTCTACCGACGGCTGTGCAAATATTAGAAAGAGAATTAATGCTGCGCCACGGATGGAACTGGTTTAATTACAAAGTGGCAGGAAAAATCATTCAGCAAAGTTTAGATAATAATACAATATTAGCCGAGTTAAGTCTTGAAGAACCCTGTGGTTCTCTGTCTATTTACCAAGCAACACTCGTCAAAGACACCACCAAAACACTAGAAATAAAAGGTTCTTGTCATGCTAAAGACAATTCCGTGTTTGTCAAATATGCTGTAGAGAGTATCGGGCTTGTCTGTAATAAAGTTGTAACTTTCAGTAGTTAAAAACCGGATTGCTATTTACCAAAACAAAACAAGCCCTGATAGCAAAGTGCTGAGTGTAAAGCCAAAGCACTATAAAAACTTTACTCAAAAAAACCTCAGCGTTACTTTGCGTTAGCTTTGCGCCCCTCTGCGTTTAAGAACCTAACATTTGCAAATTATGTAAAGTAGCATATAGTCCCCCTTGTTGTAACAATTGGTCATGACTGCCTTCTTCAATTAATTCACCTCGCTTCAACACAAAAATGCGATTTACATTGCGAATTGTAGACAAACGGTGTGCGATAATAATAGCAGTACGTCTCACCAAAACTTGATTTAATGCCTCTTGGATTAAAGTTTCTGTACTCACATCTAAACTAGCAGTGGCTTCATCCAGCACCAAAATTTGCGGATTGCGAATTGCTGCACGGGCAAAGGCTAAAAGTTGCTTTTGACCACTAGAAATATTTGTCCCACGTTGCCGCAATTGAGTATTGTAGCCTTGGGGTAATTGTTCAATAAACTCAGCCACATTGGTTTTACTAGCAGCTTGTTGAATTTCTTCCAAGGTGTAATGGTCGCCTAAAGTAATATTGCTTTTAACATCACCAGCAAACAAAAAACCTTCTTGCAAAATTACGGCCATATAGCGGCGTAAGTCTGCCTGTGGTAACTCCCGAATATCTACGCCATCTACTAAAATGCGTCCTTTAGTGGGTTCATAAAGACGGCATAATAGCCGAATAACTGAACTTTTTCCTGCACCTGTGGGACCGACTAAAGCTATTTTTTCACCGGGATGAATCACGAAGTCTAAATCTTTAATCACATAATCATCGTCTTTGTAGGCAAACCAGACGTGTTCAAAGCGAATTTCTCCCAAATCTGGCGTAGGGTCGAATTCTTGGCACTCCATACTATGAACTATCTCGTCTATATAGCCGAGACTGGAATCAAATATAGAAAAACGAGGATTAATGCGATCGCGGATTTCTATGGGTTCATCTAAAACATCGGTAATGCGTTCAATTGCCGTAAAACCAGCTTGAATGACGGTGAATTTTTCAGCAAAATCTCTTAAAGGGTCAAATAATCGCTGGGCGTATAAGATAAATGCAGCTAAAACCCCGAAGGTGAGGGATTGGTCTAAAAGTAACGAACCACCTAGTAAAAGCACTCCTGCGATCGCTACTAGTCCGATCCATTCCAAAGTGGCTGAAACAGCCGAATCATAAAGAATGGTTTGATCCACTTGCTTGGTGTAGCGTTGGTTGGCGTGGCGAAACAAGTCAGCATTAAAACTTTCTCGTCGGAATAACTGCACGATATTCATCCCCACTACATTTTCCTGTAACTGGGAATTTAAGCCAGAAAGTTCTTCTCGTGCTTTGTAATTGGCTTTGCGGTACTGCTGCTGAAAGTAAATAATTAACCAGGTAATTGGCAGCAGCATTACTAGCAGCAAGCAAGCAAGTTTCCACTCAATGGAAAGCATAATACCAGTAATTACCAGCATGGTTAACACATTGGACACAATGCCAATCGCCCCAGTGGAAAAGACATCTCCCAAAACTTCCACATCGCTGGTTAATCGAGTAATTAATTTACCTATGGGTGTGCGGTCAAAAAAACGCACCGCTAAAGATGTCACATGATGAAATAAATCTTCACGAATTGCCGCCGTAATTTTTTGCCCTAGCTTCTGTAGTAGATAACCCTGAACACCAGTTAGTATCAGTCTGATCACAATGGCAATCAAGATTAATACTTGGAGGATATTTAACCCTTGCCACAAGGGAAGAGTCTTGAAAAATTGATATGTGCTGGGTTCATTGCGAATCAGAGAAATCACCTGTCCAATCAGCAGTGGTTGGACTGCGTTGGCTAATGCGATTGGTACAAGTAGTACTAATGCCAGTGTCAACAGTCGTCCACTGCGACGGGCATAGGGCAAGAGTCGTAAAAATAACCGCCAGTCACTGAGATTTGTGCGGTTATTGGTGTCGGATGTGTTTAAAGATTGGTAGCTGCTCATAATAAGAGCATTATATTGATTTTTTCAACAGGAGAAACACGTTTTTTAATGTAGCAAGGTGGGGAGTGAGGAATATTAAAGGCTACAACCTAAACTATCGCTAATTTCAGCAAAACTGATGAGTTTTATTTGTTCGGGGTGATCCATAAACTGTTTAGCGGCTAGTAAACCGGCGATACTCCACGTTTGATATAGTCTGGCTTCTTTACCAATGAGACGACCATTTTTACCATCGTAATATTCGGGAAATTTATCGGGAATTAACCGCTTTTCCACAATGGCGATCGCGTGTTCACCAAAATCAGCCACTAAAAACTCTTCATCGCCATGATTTGTGGTTCCGTTCCTCATCAAATTAAAATAAGACGCGATCACACTCACTACCGAGCATATCACTGCCAGAATTCCTAGAGGTTTGAGCAAAAAGCAAACTTTGACTTGATATTCCAACGCTGACCGTCATGTAGCAGCAGCGTTAACTTGTCAGCAGTAAAATCAAAATTTAATGAACGTTGGACAAATTCCGGCCAAGCAAGCCTAAAATTCTGCTTTGTTAAATCCCGAAACGCCACAGTTATATGGGGTGCAAAGGGACGAGTTTGAGATACTTGATCCACAATTTCTAAATTACTCTCAACATAACCCATTAAATCAGCTTGCAAAGTTAAAAGTGCTTGACTTTTAATGACATTTATGTATATAACACGGGGAGGAAAAGCTGCATAACCATTGAGCATAATTGGTATTGGCTGTTGTCTACTAGCAAACTCTTTCAGAGATGCTTCTAGCTGTGGAACATGAGCATCAGACCATTCAAAAGGAGGTTGCAAGGTGATATGAGGTGGTGAATTTTGCGCCCCACGACTGGCATAATGATCAGCGAAGTGCTGCTTAATTTCGTTGGCGTAATCCTGGATGTACTGTGGTGGTAGCAGGGCAATAAAAAAACGGCTCATCTAAGTTTATGTTGAACAGCGAAGTCTCAAGAATATTACAAATATATATGTATAGTTAAGTACCTCAAACTGAAAAAACGTAATATCCAGATCCCCGACTTCTTTGAGAAGTCGGGGATCTATAGCGTCAAGGTTTTATGTTTAATTAGGTTGACCTACTTACTAAAAATTGAGAGGTGTCCAGATAAATGCCCTTATTTGTCAAAATTGAAGCCGGTAAAGTCGATAAACCCACCTTTGACCAATACGTACCCGCCCATAAAGCCTATGTTGAAGATTTGATTGCCAAAGGACACAAAGCTAAAACAGGTTATTGGGCTGGAGAAAGGGGCGGAATGTTGATATTTGAGGCCGCTTCTAGGGATGAAGCTGAGGCAATTGTAGCGCTTGATCCATTGGTGCAGAACGATTGTGTAACTTATCAACTTTATGAATGGAAAATTGTGATGGAGTAACACACACTTACAGACTTTTGGTGTTATACTGGCATCAGACCTGGATCTACGCGGCTGTAACGCCCAAATCTTGTCAGAACCGGAAGGTAGCAGCAATACGGGATGCTTACAGTAGGCGTAGTCTCCGGGTCGCCCTATTTTCTGAGGAGCGGTCAGCAGCAATGCCTGGTTTTGGAGATATTGTTCAAAAAGCTTTTTACCTCGGTGTCGGGTTAGCTTCTTACGCAAGTGAGAAAGCAGGAGGGAAGTTGGGCGAACTGCGATCGCAAGTCCAAAAACTGGCGGATGAAATGGTAGCCAAGGGCGAAATGAATACAGAAGAAGCCCGCCGTTTCGTTGAAGATATGATGAAACAAGCTCAACAGCCGCCAAAATCCAGTGAAACGCCAGATAAATCACCGACTTCTGAACCCCGGCGCATTGAAATTTTAGAAGAAGATGAAGCGGGATCTGTCAAAGACTCTTCAGCAGATAATAATGTTGATAACTTGCGCGAACAAGTGCTAAAACTGCAAGAAGAATTAAAAAACTTGCAAAAGGATCAGTAAAAAGCAAATTTTCATCTTGTGTATGTGCAGTCAGCCGCATATAGGTATAGTATTAGATACAGAAAATTAATCATAGACATTACCCAGGATGTAGTATAGTGCTACAAGCCTAAGTTTATATTCGGTAAAGGCCTAGGTTTATGGAACAATGGCAAAAAGATTTAGCAGAAATGGTCGAAACCGTGGCTGATGAGGTAGAACGTTTCTTCCTGGGAATGACTGAAATGGTGGATGTGTTTTTTGAACTCAGCGAAGAATTTTCTGACCAGATACAAAATTCTATTGCTACTGAAATTGACCAGTATTTACAGGAACTGACTGACCCAGCTTTAGAAATCTATTGGGAACTAGAAGATGTGGTGGGAGAAGGCGATTCTGGTTTTCCTTATGGAGTTGAACCGACTCTAGAAAAAAATGCGGCTTGTATGGGTTGTCAGCATTACCACGGTCAGGTATATGGTGGTAATCTGTTAGTCTGTGGTATGCATCCTCATGGTTGGGATGATGCTCATTGTCCTGATTGGGAAAAGAATGAGGAGAGGTTTTAAACGCAGAGGGGCGCTAAGGTTAACGCAAAGGTACGCTGAGTTTTTTTGGATTTAAAAGATGAGTAGTTCTTCTGGTGAAATGAAGTATGGTGAACGTGAGATTACTGAGGGTAAGTTAATTACTTTTCCTAATCCGCGTGTGGGTCGGCGTTATGATGTGAGTATTTCTCTACCGGAATTTACTTGTAAGTGTCCTTTTTCGGGTTATCCTGATTTTGCGACGATTTATATTACCTATATGCCTGATCAGCGTGTGGTGGAATTGAAGGCTTTGAAGCTGTATATTAATAGTTACCGCGATCGCTATATTTCTCATGAGGAGTCGGCAAATCAAATTTTAGATGATTTTGTGGCTGCTTGCGATCCTTTAGAAGTCACAGTTAAGGCAGATTTTACTCCCCGTGGTAATGTGCATACTGTAGTAGAAGTGCGTCATCAGAAATAGAAATCTACGCAGAAAGTTTTTTCTCTGCGTACCTACCCTGCGGGAACGCCTAAAGGCGTATGCGTTTAAACTCCAGATTCAGCACTCAGGTTATCTAATATCTCTAAAACTTCCTGTTCAAATGCAACTTGGGCGCGGTTAGTCTTACCACCAATATACAAGCGATCGCCTGTTTTTAACGCCCAAATTTGGGAGTGAGAGAAATAACTCATAGTTGCGCCTAACATTAATAAGGCGAATCCTGTGTAAACTAGGGGGATTCCTGGGTCAGATTTGATTTGTAAGCCAGTGCTTCCCAGAACATCGACTATTTTGAGATTTACGCCATTGACTTTGGCTGACATTCCAGTACGTACTGTGTCTACTAATTTCCCAGTGGAATCATATATTAATACCATGCCTTGCAAGTCTTTGGCAATCACAGAAACGCCATCACTCAAATCGGGTTTAGTGGGTATCCAACTTCCCCAAATCCGTCCTTTACCGTTGGTGTCTAATGCCGCCATTGGTAACTGAAAGATGGGACTATTATTAAATTGGATGCGAACTGCGGAGATTCCCCAATCAGTTTGATAGAATGTTACGCCATGATAGCGCAGGGGTTGATTAACGAAAATCTTTTTATGGTCAACTTCTTCTCCCTGTTTATCCAAGACAGACATATCTGAATAAAATTGGTCAATTCCACCGGTGGGAGTGTAATCAATCCAAAACCGATTTACCCGCACAGACCAATCTTTGAGGTTTTGGAAATTTGCCCAGGGGCCAGCATCTATAATATTTTTTACCTGAAATGTATCACCACTAGATATCATTTCTTGAGCCATAAATCCAGTCATCGCGCCGAGAATCCCCCCCAGGAGGATAGTGACAATCCCCACATGGACAATAATGGGGCCGATACGTCCAATTATTCCCTTACGCGCATAAAGGATGTTGTCTTTTTCTGGTTCTTGAAAGATTTTATAACGGCGATTCTGTAAAATTTCGTTTAAAGAATTGAGGGAACCGGTATCTAGTTCTGCACTCAAGGCTAATTTTTGGAATTTCCGGGGTTCTTCGTAATATTTCCAGCGTCTGGCGGTTTTTAAAGCTGGTAACTGACGAGTAAATGTACAAGCTGTGAGACTAGTACCAAATAAAATTAATAAACCGAGAAACCACCAAGTGCGATATACATGGTCTAACCCAATTACCTGAATTACCTTCCAAGTCAGGAAACCAAATAATGCTGGACTTTCGGGGTAGTTGGACTGATAATATGCAGGTGACTGACCTTGCTCAATCACCGTGCCACTGATGCTAAAAACAGCGATAATTAATAAGAGTGCGATCGCTAGTCGTAAATTAGTCAGTACAGGTAAAATCTCTCTGCGTAAGAATCGCCCAGGTACTGACCACCAATTTAATTCTGTGGACGCTGAATTTTCTACAGTCATACAATTTTGGATTTTAGATTTTAGATTTTAGATTTATTCCACAGATGAATCTAGGGACTTGGGAATTTTAGATTTCGGATTTTAGATTTTAAATTTATTCCACAGATGAATTTAGGGACTTATAACACTAAGGAAGTATAGGACTTACGCACAAATTACGGAATAACGAACCACAGAGACGCAGAGAACACAGAGGAACAAGGGTTTGAGAGGATTTTTGCGTAAGTCCTGAAGTATTATTAAAAACTTCCCAAGGGGAATCGAGAAATTAAGGAAAATACACCAAATGCGATTAATAGCACACCACTAACTGGATTAATCCAACCAGACCAGCGTCGTAGTTCTAGCAGTTTTTTAATAGAAGCCGTAAAAGTCCCAGCTAAAATCAAGGGTGCTACATAACCCGCCGTATAGGATAGTAACAAAATCGCGCCCAGAATTAAATCTTGTGTACTCGCAACCCAACCCAGTAAACTGGCTAGAACCGGGGTACTACAAGGAGATGCGACCAAGCCGAAAGTTAACCCCAAGAAATAAGAACGCACACCCGGCGGTAAATCTGGGGAAATCCAATTAGTTTCACCCAGGGAAGGAAATTGTAGAGGTAAGGCTTCTAGCAAGTTCAACCCCATGAGAATGGCAATTATACTCACAATAATTGGTAAGCCAATTCCCACTTGACCATAGACTTTTCCTACAAAAGCTGCTATAATTCCCAGCCCTGCTAGAGTCGTTGCTAAACCTAAAGCAAACCATGTTGATTGGGTGGCTGCTTGGAGGCGGCCTTTGGCTTCATAACCACCAATGTAACCAATGGTAATTGGTAGCATGGACAGCATACAAGGGGTAAGACTTGTGAGTAAGCCGGCGGTAAAAATAATCCCAATACTGAGTAAGCTAAGGTGCGTTAGTTGGTGAGATACTAGGCTGTTAGCAAATTGTTCTAGTTCGTAAAGTCGTGTTTGTAGAGTCTCCAGCATGGAATATTTTTAAGCTGAAAATGCTTGTTATATTAGCATTCTAGCTTATTTTAGCTGTGGCAGGATTTGGTAAACTGACTTTTAAGCGATTGAGCATTGCTGACCGGGCTTGTAAAGCTAGACTATCATCCAATGGTGATAATAATATACCTTCTTGATACTTGAGCCGCAAAGCTGTTTGAATTAACCAGTCAGCGACAAAGGGGTTTTTGGGTAATAGCGGCCCGTGGGAATAAGTGGCGATCGCATTCTGATAAAATGCTCCTTCAGTCCCATCTTCACCATTATTACCCAAACCATAGACTACACGCCCCAATGCTTCCACTTTCCCTAACTTAGTGCGTCCACCGTGATTTTCAAACCCGACTAAATAAGGTTTACTCCCCGTCATCTCTGCTAGTTCCTGCGACAGACGAGAAGCTGTAACTTCAATTACCAAGTTACCTATACAGCGTTTAGTATTTTCACCAGGATGAACAGAAACTAAATCGAGGATACCTAAACCTTCAATACGTTGTCCCAAAGCAGGTTCATAATATTTTCCCAGCAATTGAGGAGAACCACAGGTAAAAACTCCCGGTGTGCCATTTTCAATTTGATCACGCATAGCATCAGCTTTCGCGCCTTGCAAATCACGCATGACAATTTCTTGCTGACGGTCTTGTGCGCCACCACCCACTATAATATCTACAGATTGAATATCAGCATCTGTGGCATTTTGATCCAGCGCTACCACCTTGACATTATACCCCCGCCACTGGGCGCGACGTTGGATAGTAATTACATTACCGCGATCGCCATAAGTACTCATCAAAGTGGGATATAGCCAACCAATAATTAATTCTAAATTTTCCGAACTCATAAAACCTCACTCATAACTAATAATTTTTATCAACTAAAAAAATTTTCTCAAACCCTCATAACTCTGTGTTCTCTGTGTCTGGAGTGGTATGCGCTTCGCTAAAGTTTATCTGGATAATTTATTTCTTGGAAGTCCCTAATTATCCGGTGTATATCTCTAACTGTGCCATTGGCTAAAGTATTATACTCTGCCCACATCTAAAACTGTGGAATCACTATCTCACATCTTTGAGGATTTCGTATTTTATGTAACAGTTTTCTGGTAACATATTCACCATACTGAAAAAGTATATAATTTATTTTGTATTTGTTTTAAACTACTAAAATTAGTAAAACGTTGATTTTACTAAATATTAATTTTCCCCAACAACTCTAAATGGAGATTATGTATGCAGGTTATTGAAGCTCCTAATATTGCCGTAATTGCTTCAGAAAATGCGGTTACTATTGCGGAATTACCTCCTATATGGCAAGATATTGCCGCCGGAGTAGCAAATATAGGAATTGAGAACCCACAAAGTTATGTGGAAATGGCGCAATTATTCCAATATAAACTAGCGCATGGAGATGTAGATTTATTCAATGAACGTCCAGAATTAGCTCATTTGAAATCGGCATTTTCTCAGCTATTTGGACAACTAGGTTATGAAACCTTAGAATTTTACGGACAGGACTTTTTAATTGATAGCTATCCTAATTTTGCACAAGTTCTGAAAAAATTGCAATCACAGGGAAGAGAATATGCAGATGAGGTAAAGGTAGCACTGATAGGTATGGATCTTTTTGCAGAATTTGGCTATGAATTACCTGCTAGTTTCTATCATGTACATTTAGCCCCAATTTACCGAAACCATGTATTTGAAGAACGGGCTTTACGATTTGATAAACGAGATATAGTACACAAGCGTTCTTGGGATGCTGTGTTACACGCCGGAAAAGTTTTTGCTATGCAAATGAAAGTGCAAAGCATCGCTTCTCAATATGGTTTTACCTATCATCACGGTTGCGGTTGTAATTCTCATTTATCTTCTATTGATATATCTAAGGGAGAATTTAACTATGAAATCAGTCCTGAAAAATATCAACGATGGATAAGAAGTTTTATTTGGACTGCTTGGTATGAATATGCTTTCTTTCCCATAGTTCCCAATACGAGTTATTTAGTATAAGGAACCTCACCCCAATCCCTCTTTTTAGTAAGGAGAGGGGAGAATATAAACCCACGCAGGTGGGTTTTGTCTGTGTAACTGCAATATTCTCATCGCCAGGACTTTCTCAATATCCTTTTAAAGAATTTTCCTACCAGTGAGAACTTCGCGCACTTCTAACATGGCTGAATAGGTAGGCAGAATATGGAGAGTTTCATTATCTGGGGTATGCTTTAACGCAGTAGCGATCGCTTGACGCAAATCTTCTTCTACAATCAAATTGAGGTTACTCTGACTCCCATTTTCACTATACCGCAAACGTAACGCCATATCATAGACGCGATCGCCACTCACAACTAAAGTTCCTCCCCGTTGGACTAACTTCTCTGTATCCACATCCCAAATCCATGATACATCAGTACCATCAGGCGTGCGATCGTTTAAAACCAATAATGTAGTTGTATCGCTGCTTTCAGTCACGACGCGAATAGTTTCATTTGTCCCCACAGGATTTTTTGATAATAAAATCCGCACCCGCTTATGATTAATTACCAAATCTTCCGCCCGACCAAAAGCAGCTTGAAAACTGTTAACTGCATCTCTAATTATCGCTTCATCAACACCTAACTCTTGCGCCGCAGTTACAGCCGCTAAAGTATTATATTTGTTATACAAACCCACCAAAATTTGTGACCATTCACTGCTTTCTAAAGTCGGTTGACTTTTGCTAAAACCACATTGGGGACAAATAAAATCTCCCAAATGAGACAAATATACACCTTGATAATCAAGAGAATGTCCACAACTAGGACAATAAATCGAATCCACAGCGTGAGGAATAGCTTCTAAATAATGTTCTGGTTCATTCATCCCAAAGAATGATACCTTTTGCGGTAACTGCTGACCGAGATAAGATAAAGTCGGGTCATCAGCATTGGGAATCACCACCGTTTCCAGTGGGAGAGTAGAAATCACCTTTGTCCAGCGCTTACTAATGCTGTCTACTTCCCCATATCTATCCAGTTGGTCACGAAATAAATTTAAACACAAGATAATTCTCGGCTGGAGAGGCTTTAAAACTCTTGGGACAATATTCTCATCTACTTCCAAAATGGCGTAATCAACATTCAGCGTCCCCAGCAAGCTGGTATTTTCTATCAACGCCGTCATCAAGCCATTTTCCAGGTTTGCGCCTGTAGAGTTATGGGCGATACGATAACCTTGGCGTTCTAAAATTGTACATAACAGCAGTGCTGTGGTAGTTTTGCCATTAGTACCAGCAATGAGAATTACCCCGTTTTTGACTTGCTGACTCAATAATTCCAACAACCGGGGTTCAATACGACGCGCAATTGAGCCTGGTAATACACTAGCAGCACCGAGACGCAGCGACTTTACTATAAACGTCACACTTTTAGCCACCGACACCGCGAAACCGAGTCGCAGTCTATCTATAAGTTGAATTTTATTTCCCACATCCGTACCCTAATCTTCTGGCGGTTCCTAATTTATAGTCTTGGATTTACAAATTTAATCTACCTAGTACAACACAGGGTAAATAGCACAATTATCTAAAATTAACGAGAAGCCCATAATAACAACTTTTTGACTTTTGACTTTTGACTTCCGCCTTGCGGCTTCGCCATTCCCATACCTGTAAGCGTTATCTTAAAAGATAGTGCTTGAGTGTAATTACATATCCAGCCCAGTTTGACGAATTCAGCACAAACTGATGAAAATTAATAGCTTGCAAGGTTCCGTTTGATGAAAAGCATAAAGTTTCTTTTTTTACATAAAACCATTGCTGACTGGCGGCGAAGGCTGTCCCAATGCTTGTTGTTGCTTGCTTGTCTATTGAT
>NZ_JAYGHH010000014.1:41955-59329 GCF_034931045.1 Nodularia sp. UHCC 0506 | reverse complement strand
TATACAACCTGCACTTGCTGGCCTTGAAGATGATGTGTACGATGGTAACATTTTCGTGATTTATGCTGGCAATGGTTCACTGGTTCCGCCGAGACAGACTTTAGCACAAGCTTTAGAAGAACATAAGCCTGTATTTTTGGCGTTTTATGTCGATGACAGCAGTGATTGTAAAAAATACGCTATTTCGATTTCACAGGTACAGGAATTCTACGGACGAGCCGCAGAGATTATCCCCATAGATGTGGATACCATCCCTGTTAAAGAAACTTATGAACCCACTGAACCAGGATACTATTATTCTGGGGCTGTACCTCAAGTTTTAGTCTTTGATAAATCAGGTCAGGTAGTTTTAAATAAAACCGGCCAAGTACCTTACGAAGAAATAGATGATAAATTTCGAGCAGTGTTTGATTTGTTGCCACGTACTGAATCTTTGCCGTTACAGCGACGTTCATTCAACGAATTTAGTAGTGAGTTAGCCGAATAACCTCTTAGGGTAGACCGAATTGGTCTGCCCTGATTTTTAGTTTTCTCTGATACTGCATTTCCCTGGAAGAAAAGCGATAATATTAAAATTAGTGAACATTGTCAAACCTATAGTACATTGTGCTAACTAGGGATGAAATTGATAATTGAGCAATGTCTGCCTGAAACATCTACCATTTGATCACAAGTTAGCAGTTAAGTTAATCCCTAGTCGATAGTTGACTGCAAATGACTAGCGACTAATGACTAATGATTACTAGAGCGTGTTCTGATGTCAAAGGTTTATACTTCCGAAGAACTAATTCAAATTTTGGCAGATGAACGCCAAGCTTGCCTTAAAGGTAAACGCCTAAAATTAGAGGTGACTGTTTCTGGTAATCCTGTAATTGACCAGTTTATCCAAACTGATGGGCTGCAAAAGTTCACCGCCTATCAAGATTTTAAAGCTGCCATTCACGATTATCAAAGAGAAAATCAAGTATCAGGTATTGTCTGGAGAGAAATGACCGTCAAGGGTAAAACCTTACGCTATCCAGAAGTTGACACCGAATTAATTGCCCTTAGCACAGATTTAGAACTTATTAAAGCTCATAAAAATACCATATTAGAATTTTGGGATAAAGTAACTGCGGGGATGGATTTGTACTTGAGTTTTAACAACAGTAAACAACACCAAAAAATTCTCAAGACTGATGTGGAGAGAATTGCTCAAATCACAGAATGGGCAAGTTTATGGAAGTGGGAAAATGCTAATTTTTTGGAAATGATTTTGCAATTAGGATGGGGTAAACCAGAAGAAGCACGCTACAAACGGGGCAGGCCGCAGTCGGGTAGTGAGCAAATTCACGCTGTAAATCCCGGAAATCATCCCATTGGTTAAGTGCTGAGTGCTGAGTTCTGAGTGCTGAGTGCTGAGTGCTGAGTTCTGAGTTCTGAGTTCTGAGTTCTGAGTGCTGAGTTGTGAGTAGAAATCAAGTTGCTTCATGGCTTTCAGTAACCAACAATGTCCTCATCTGGTTGGCGGTTGCCATAACTTGATTGTTTTCTAGTTCTCCGCTTGCAAATCTACCAGAAATATGCTATGTTTTACTTCTGGATATGGGTGACTAGCTCAATGGTAGAGCATCAGACTCTTAATCTGCTGGTTCTGAGTTCGAGTCTCAGGTCACCCACTCGCTTACAGCTTTGTAAAGATTTGTATTGACTAGATTTTGCCTAGATTACTAATAACCTTCATCAGATATTGTGTCAGGGTAAAGGCATCTACACCTAATTCTGTGCGTTCTTGGGCTGCTAAAATTCCCGCTTGAGAATGCCACCAAGCCGCAGTAGCCACAATATCTTCTACAGGAATTTCCTTTGTGGCTGCTTGTGCCAATAATCCCCCAATTAGCCCTGTTAATACGTCGCCACTACCACCACGGGCTAAAGCTGGCGTACTTTCAGGATTAATCCAAATTGTACCTTGGGAGTTAGCGATCGCAGTTCTCGCCCCTTTTAATAAAACTACAGCCCCACTCTGTACAGCCGCTTCTTGGACTGCTTTTACTCTGTCTTCTTTAGGGTCAGCAATATCGGGAAATAATCTTTGAAACTCGCCTGTGTGGGGTGTGAGTATTGTTGGTGCTTGACGCTTTTGTAATGTGGGGATAGTTCCCATTTGTGCCAAGATATTCAAGCCATCCGCATCGAGAATTAAAGAAGATTCGCTAGAAATTACCTCTTGGACAATGGGGGTAGCATCTAATGTTAAACCAGGGCCACAGGCGATCGCACTAAAAGAACTCAAATCAGTTTTTTCTGGTAATTGCAAATGTGCGATCGCTCCCGTTTCCGTCTCTGGACAACCTATAATTAAAGCCTCCGGCAAATGTGACACCAAAAGCGGCTTTAAAGATTCTGGCACAGCAATTGAGAGCATACCCACACCACTAGCACGCGCACCCAAAGCCGTTAAAATTGCCCCTCCTGCATAACGACGGGAACCACAAATCAGCAGTAAATGACCTTCCTTATATTTGTGCGTCACTGGTGGACGAGGTAAAGGTAAAGTTGAGATTGCCGTTGCTGGAGTCATGCGTTTAATTCTGGGTGCATCCCCTAAAACAGCTTCCACATCAACTACAGGAATATCACAATCGATTAATTCAGCTTTGCCGATATATTCTAAAGCGTGGTCTTGTAAAAAAGCCAACTTCCATAAACCGAGGCAAAATGTCTGAGTCGCCCGAATAGCAATGCCTAATACTGCACCTGTATCAGTGTGAATACCTGAAGGGATATCAATACTCAAAATCGGCTGATGCCATTGATTTAGCTGATTAATTGCCAAAGCGATATGATCGGTAATTGGTCTTTCTAAACCAAAGCCAAACAACCCATCAATCAAAAAATCACAATCAGGCAATTGCTCAAATTCTTGATAATACCGAATACCTAAACTCTGAGCATATTTTAAATGTTGTGAAGTTAACTCCTTTAACTTAGAAAAAGGAGAATATAACCACACCTCATAACCGCGAAAATGTAACTCACGGGCGACCACCAAAGCATCGCCCCCATTATGACCAGGGCCGACTAAAATCCCGACACGATAGCCCCCCAACTGCTGAACCCGAACAGCAATAAGTCCCGCCACCTTTTCCATTAAAGCCGCAACAGGCATACCCGCCGCAAATATCCGGGCTTCAATATCCCGCATTTGCCTAGCAGTGACTACGACTTGTGAAATTTGTGCTTGTCTATCTGGCATCAGTTTTGAGTCCTCAGCTTCGAGTACAGAAATTTACAGCTAAATAAACCACGTGGTAGGTATGCAAAACCTTGCGCCCTTACAACTCAAAAACTTCTGTAATTCACCTACCGAAATAAACTCTGGCGTTACCATATCCTAATTCTTGCAGATATTGATTCCATAGCTCTGCATCTTTCCGGTTTGGAAATGGCCCGACAGCGACGTGTGAACCTAGTGGTTCTTGCCTTATCGATACGACATTATACTGTCCACTAGTGCGCCTAATATTGTCTGCAATTGAAGGTAAATTTCTCGCATCCCCAGGAATCACAGCATAATAGCCAGACTCTTGTCTCCGATTGGGCATAGTTGACCTTGACTGTTGTCCAGGAGTGACAAAACCAGTTGCCTGACCATCACTAAAGTTCATGATTTGTGCATTATTGATACCGGATAACTGTAGTTGTCTGACCCGATTTTCTGCATTAAATAGTTGACTAAAAATTCCTGCCTGAATCACAGAACGTCCTTGATACTGACGAATATAAGCTGTAGGTTCAATTCGGCGTACTTGGCTCAAAGTCTGTGTATTACTACTATTAACCAATACTAAGTAACGCTGAAAATTCTGTGCTTGGAAGGGCTGAATGTTTTGTTGATACCCAAATTCCACTCCTCCCATTGATGCAGAATTATTATTTACTGGCGGTAAACTTCCCCAATCTGTTGATTCTCCAGTACCAAAGTTAACAATTTGGACATTATTAATACCGGATAACTGTAATTCTCTGCGCCGATTTTCTGCATTAAATAGTTGACTAAAAGTTCCTGACTTAATTACAGAACGTCCTTGGTACTGACGAATATAAGCATCAGGTTCAATCCGGCGTACTTGACTCAAAGTCTGTGTGTTACTGCTATTAACCACCACTGAGTAACTCTGAAAATTCTGGCTATATTGATTAACTGGTAATGGTTCGTATGGTTGAAAATCTGGCTGAAACTGAAATTCAACTGCTGGCATTGATTGAATATTAGGTACTGGCGGTAAAATTTGAGCTACCACGTTATTAACCCGTATTTGTGCCGGACTACTTTGGGGAATCAACGCCAAACAGCTTCCCAAGAATAAGGGCATAATTCCAAAAGCAGTAAATTTACCTGATGTGTGGCTGTACATAGTAGTAACGAGATTCCTATATAATTTCTTTCAGGAACAAATAAATTCAGTATCGTAGCAACTATCTTTTTTATAGTGTTAGCTTAAGATGTAGTATGTTCAAGTGGCAACCAATACATGGAAAATAGGGTAAAATTTACGGTTGGTTGACTGACGAACTCAAGTGCTTTACTACCAAGTCTTTGAAGATATCTGTGCTATAATTGGACAGTCCCGCAACTGTAGTGTGGCTGGGATGACATTAAACTCTAGATAAAAAGTAAAATTAATATTTTGTCATCAAGCTGTTGAGAATAGGTTTCTATTAACAGCGAACAGCTGAAGAAGATTTAAGTATATGCAAAAAGTCGTCGTTGGTCTTTCGGGTGGTGTTGACAGTTCTACCGCCGCAGCTATTCTGCATCATCAGGGCTATGAAGTAATTGGTTTGACCCTTTGGCTAATGAAAGGTAAGGGTCAATGTTGCTCTGAAGGAATGATCGACGCGGCTGATATCTGTGAACAGTTGGGGGTTCCCCATGAGGTTGTGGATATTCGTGAGGTGTTTCAAACTCAAATTGTGGATTTCCTGGTGACTGGTTACAGCGCTGGGATCACACCTCTGCCTTGTTCTCAGTGTAATAAAACGGTGAAGTTTGGGCCAATGGTGCAGTATGCTCGTGAAAAGTTAGGCTGTCATAGCATTGCCACTGGTCACTATGCTCAAATTAACTATGACGAAGCTACTGGCCGCTACCAATTATTAAGGGCTGTTGACCGTAACAAAGACCAATCTTATTTTCTGTATGATTTGTCTCAAGAGTTACTAAAAGCCACAGTATTTCCTCTAGGAAAACTAGAAAAAGCCGACACCCGCCGCATTGCCGCAGAATACGGGCTAACCACTGCGAATAAACCAGAAAGTCAAGATTTGTGTTTAGTGGAAAGCAACGGCTCCATGCGGGCATTTCTGGATAAATATCTTGCACCCAAACCGGGGGATATTGTGGATGTTGCTGGGAAAATTTTAGGTCAACATGATGGTGTCCATCACTACACCATTGGACAGCGTAAAGGTTTGGGAATTGCGGCGGCTGAACCTCTGTATGTGATTGAATTAGATGCAGTCAATAATAAAGTGGTAGTAGGCGATCGCACCAAGGTAACTCAACCAGAATGCACAGTCAATCAAGTAAATTGGGTTTCTATCGCTGAACCATCCACCCCCATTCGCGCCGCAGTGCAAATTCGTTATCGTTCTCACCCCACACCAGTCACAGTGATTCCTCTGGAAAATTCCCGTGTGCGTTTGGTGTTTGATGAATCCCAAGTCAGCATCACCCCCGGACAAGCTGCTGTCTGGTACGACGGAGATCAAGTCTTAGGTGGCGGAATTATTGAACAATTTAGTTAAAAAAAACTTACCCCTACCTGCAAGTTAGAAAGGAGGGGTTTTTTGTATTATTGGATTGTATTAGCCATAGTTGCCGATTTGGACAAGATTTGAGAACGGCGGGAAAATCCCACTAAAGTTCCTACGAGAAACATCCCTAAAATCGTACCTGGTTCTGGTACAGTGGTTGGTTCATCAACCGGAGGAAGCCAGTGATTGCTCACAGGTGGGAGATTACCTGTAAATTGTCTATTGTGAAATTCACCGCTACCAGACAATGAAGAAGCAACTATAGTCCCTTCCACATTCCCATTATTAAAACTAACATTAGCTTTGGTTGCAAGTACACTGCCGTTGAATGAAAAACCAGTAGTTGTTAATTGAGTTGCATCCACAAAGTTAAACAACACATTTTCCTTATTAACGCCATTCATATTGAATCCAAAATTTTGGATTTGGACGCTATCACCGAAAATGTTAAATAATACAGTAGAATTACTCCCAACGCCATTTAAATTTAAGTAAGTCCTATTGTTGGAAAATTCGGAACCGTCAATTGTAAAAACATTTAAATCATCATTGTTTCCCTGGAGGTGAATCCCGCCCCATTTATACTCTGTAGTATTTGTAGGAGTTAATCCACTTAAGTATTGAGAGAGATGATTCAACTCTTGGCGTGCAGCATCAAAATCTATGGGATTACCTGATGTGACACCGCAGTTAGGAGTGCAATTGAAATAGACAGGGGTGTTAACATTACCGCCAACAACAGCATTCCCACCAAAAATCTGACCACCATCATAGGTTAGATCACCACCTACCACAAGTCGAGTATCTGTGCCATGAGAATTTGATAAACGGTCAGCAATACCAAAATTAGTGAATGTGGCATCACCGCCAACAGCCACACGACCTTCGGAATCTGAACTTTGGTTCATATCTCCAAAGACAAAGACATTATAGTTTTGGGCGATTCCTAAACCAACCGCCATCGCTGGTTGGATGAAACTGGTTATGGCGATTGTTCCCAAGGATAGCGGAATCAATGCCAATGTACTTTTATGTTTTTGCCACATAGATTTCGATTCATCAGATAGCCATAATACCAAAATACTATTTATGTGATTAATAGTGTAAAAAGATACTGTAAAATTTTAGATAATTTATGAGATTTAAAATGTGTGTATATACGCGATTAATTCCTGATAATACTTACAATATTTATGGTAACTTATATTTCAATCAATCCAGTAATTAACACATAATTTATTTATGGTGTACACACAAGTCCAAAAATCTTGAATTGGAGTGGGGTAATTTATGGAAGTTAGTCCTAATGCACCGAGAGTCTGAGATGATGCGTTGTGCTACGCGACAAATCATTTTTGTATACACTGTAGTGTCTGTAAATCATCTCCCCATTCTCAAACTCTTTGTCATCTGCGTAGCAGCATTTTGGTAAGTTAGTACATAGTTTGAAACAATTGCAGTTAAATCAAAGAGGGGATTACGTTGAGTCAACATCCAGATGCCATTGCACCCCACGGTGGACAATTGGTGAACCGTGTCGCTACACCAGAACAAAAGGCAGAATTTCTCTCAAAAGCCGACTTTTTGCCACGAGTGCAACTTGATGCGCGGGCGGTTTCTGATTTAGAGATGATTGCTATTGGGGGTTTTAGTCCACTCACGGGTTTTATGAACCAGTCAGACTACACCCGTGTCGTCAAAGAAATGCGGCTTGCGAATGGACTGGCATGGTCAATACCGATTACACTGTCAGTAACAGAAGAAATAGCCTCCCCACTCCAGGAAGGCAGCCTCATTCGTTTGGATAACGCTAATGGTGAATTTATCGGAGTTTTGCAACTGACGCAAAAGTATATCTACGATAAAATTCAAGAAGCAATTAATGTTTACCGCACTGATGACGCTAAACATCCAGGTGTGCAAGTAGTCTACAATCAGGGTTCTGTAAATCTTGCAGGTGACATTTGGTTATTACAACGCGATCCCCATTCCCAGTTTCCCACCTACCAAATCGATCCCGCAGCTTCACGGCAGATGTTTCGGGACAAGGGTTGGAAAACTATCGTCGGTTTTCAAACTCGTAACCCCATCCATCGCGCCCACGAATATATCCAAAAGTGTGCTATGGAAACCGTTGATGGTTTATTTTTGCACCCATTGGTAGGAGCGACAAAAGAAGATGATATTCCCGCCGATGTGCGGATGCGCTGCTACGAAATTTTGCTAGAACATCACTATCCCGAAGACCGAGTGATTTTGGCAATTAATCCGGCCGCCATGCGTTATGCTGGCCCACGGGAGGCGATCTTCCACGCCTTAGTGCGGAAAAACTATGGTTGTACTCACTTTATTGTGGGACGGGATCATGCAGGTGTGGGTGATTATTACGGCACTTATGATGCTCAATATATCTTTGAAGAGTTTGAGCCTGGAGAATTGGGTATTGTGCCAATGAAGTTTGAACACGCTTTCTACTGCACACGCACCAAACAAATGGCGACAACTAAAACTAGTCCCAGCAAGCCAGAAGAACGTGTTCATCTCTCAGGAACCAAAGTCAGAGAAATGCTCCGCCGGGGTGAATTGCCACCACCAGAATTTTCCCGTCCAGAAGTGGCAGCAGAATTGGCGCGGGCGATGCAAAAATCAGTGAACAGTGAACGGTAAGCAGTTATCAAGGCATCAGGTGGGGGATTTAGACCGTGAACAGTTATCACGCTGATATAGTCATGGATTCAACTCCATTATGTCTCTTAACTGATACTATTAATCAGCGAATCGTATAAACTTTAACTTTACACTACAGACTTCAGCCCTATAAGCTGTTAGCTGACGGGCTGAGGACTGATGGCTAATTATGAAGCGTCGGACTTTTTTACAACGGATTGGTTCCATACTCGCAGTATTGGGTGTGACTGAAGCTCAGTGGTTGGCTTTAAGCGATCGCTACTCTCAAGCTTTGGCACAGCCTAGTCAACGTAAATTAGCATTATTGATTGGCATTAATCAATACCAAAAAAGTCCTGCATTGGGTGGTTGTCTCACTGATGTAGAACTGCAAAAAGAACTGTTAATTAATCGTTTTGGCTTCCTGTCCTCTGATATCCTGACTTTAACGGAAGAAAAAGCTACCAGGACATCTATTGAAGAGGCTTTTTTGGCACACCTGGGACAGCAAGTTAAAGCTGGTGATGTGGCTGTATTTCACTTTAGTGGCTATGGTACACGCATCAAATCGGGTAGATTTATCGATACGGTGCAGAATGCTTTAGTTCCAGCTAATTCTCAAGATGCACAAAAAAACGAAATAGTCAACTATATATTAGAAGAAACAGTCCGGCTATTATTGCGATCGCTCCCCACAGACAAAGTAACGGCTGTATTGGATACGAGCTATAATGCTCCTAGCAAAGTCCAACCCACAGGTTGGCGAATTCGCGTCCGTCCAGAATCAGCTGAGGCACAATTAGCAATCGAGGAACTTGAGTTTTTACAACAACTCAGAACTCAAAACTCAGACCCTAATAATGCAATTGTGTTAACTGCGACCTCTGACACTCAACAGTTGGCTAGGGAAATCTTATTTTCGGGGTTTAGTGCGGGGTTATTTACCTACGCCTTGACACAATATTTGTGGGAAACGACACCAGCAACAACAATTCAATTCAGCCTTGCCCACGTGGGCAGCTACATACATAAGCTGGGAAGCAATCAGCAACCAGGATTGTTTAGTGATCAGAAAAAACAACCCGGAGGGTTAACTGTGGAGAATTTACTCCTACCAAACCGTAAAGTTGGGGCGGAGGGAGTGATTAGAGTTATTGAAGATGATGGTAGAACAGCCCAACTATTTTTAGCTGGATTACCGCCACAAGTATTAGAAAACTATGGCATTAATTCCCGATTGACGCTATTAACAGGAGAGCAGTTAATATTGCGATCGCGTACTGGATTAACAGCAAAAGCTCAAATCTCTAAAATTAAGACAGAAACTCCCCTACAAATCGGGCAACTATTCCAAGAAGCTGTGCGGGTATTACCCAGGAGTGTGAATTTAATAGTTGGTTTAGATACTGGATTGGAAAGAATTGAACGCGTAGACGCGACAAGTGCTTTTGCTGCCATTGAGCATATTTCTACAGTCGTCGCCGGAGAACAACCAGCCGATTGCTTGTTTGGTAAACTATCAGAAAATCCCAGCCGCTATGGTTTATTTACTCCCGCAGGCAAACTCATTCCCAATACATCTGGGGAACCTGGGGAAGCAGTAAAATTAGTAGTGCAAAGGTTAATGCCGATATTACCCACTCTGTTAGCAGCAAAGTTATGGCGACTCACAGAAAATGAAGGTTCTTCCCAATTACCAGTTAAAGCCACCCTGGAGATCATCAGTAACTTGTCACCTCGTGTGGTCATGCAACGGGAAACTACACGCACTCTGAACCCAGAACAACTGCAAAATAAATCACTGCTCACAGCCATAAGTAATCCCATTGTACCGATTGGTAGTCGAATGCAGTACCGATTGCAGAATCAGAGCGATCGCCCGGTGTATTTAATGCTGCTGGGGTTAAAAAACAATAGAAATGCGATCGCCTTTTATCCTTGGCAATCCCCCGAAGAAACTACATTTTTTAACTCCAAACCCCTATTTCAACAAGTAGTTATTGCCCCAAGTGAAACCCTATTATTACCAAAAGGTGTGACTGCTTCCGAATGGATGATCCCAGGGCCTGCTTATGAATGCGAACATCAAATGGTTCTAAGTACTGCCCCCTTTAACGAAACACTAGGATATTTAGAAAAATCTAAGTATCCCATTACAGACCAAAGACCCTTCGGGGCATTATTGAAACCTTTAGAAATTGCCCAAGTATTATTGCAAGATTTGCATAATGCCAGTGCAGTCAAATCAGAGACAAATAGTACATCGACTGACTCTTATATATTAGATGTCAAAAATTGGGCTAGTTTCAACTTTGATTTTCAAGTCGCGTGATGAGTGCTGAGTGGGGAAAGTGCTGAGTCTTGAGTGCTGAGTGCTGAGTGCTGAGTGCTGAGTCAAAAGCTTGGTAAATGCCCAATCCGGCTGATATCCCCACTTAACACTCCTATAGGTGGGGAAGTATCCCGATTCAGTTACAAATACTTCTGCAATAATAACCCCAACTTTTTCTTAGTTGCCGCAGGTGCTTGATCCAACTGAGTTAAAATCGCATACTTTAAAGCCGAATGAGCATCACTAATTGGCGGATTTTCACTCAAGCGCCGTACAGTTTCTTGAATCACCTTTTGAGCATTAACCGCGTTGCGCTGCAAATTACCAATGATCATTTCTACAGTCACACTATCATGATCTGGATGCCAGCAATCATAATCTGTTACCAGCGCTAACGTTGCATAGGCTATTTCCGCTTCCCTGGCTAACTTCGCCTCTGGTAAATTGGTCATTCCAATCACTGTGGCATCCCAACTGCGGTAAAGATGGGATTCCGCCTTTGTGGAAAATGCCGGGCCTTCCATGCACACATAAGTGCCGCCACGATGTAGACCCACATCTGGTAAATTTAGAGAAGCGATCGCATCTGCTAATACCCCGGCTAAATTTTGACAAATGGGATCACCAAAGGCAATGTGAGCCACAATTCCCTCACCGAAAAACGTTGAAACCCGATTTTTGGTTCTGTCAATAAACTGATCTGGTATCACCATATCTAGTGGTTTAGCTTCAGCCTTTAAAGAACCCACCGCACTAGCCGAAATTAAATACTCTACACCCACCTGCTTCATCGCATGGATATTGGCGCGAAACGGCAACTCAGAAGGCAATAAAGTATGATTACGACCATGACGGGCTAAGAATGCTACCTTTGTTTCTGCCAGTGTTCCTAAAATCAAAGCATCAGAAGGTGAACCAAAAGGAGTTTCAATTTCTACCTCTTCCACATCCTTCAAGGCCGCCATTTTGTATAGACCACTACCACCAATAATCCCAATACGAGCTATTACCATGATCTTTAAATTCTTATTTCCAAGTTATTCTACCGGAAACAGAGGCAGGACAGTAACAATTAGCTACTGTAAATCTGCGAACAAGAATATACAGAGCAATTCATGCCTAAAAAGATTTTGAAATTATAGAGGATGTTTGAAAAGACCCATTCTCAATTCTAGATTCCCTAGATCCCTGTTAAACAAGGGATTTTAATGACCTTTCCGCCCCTCCTCCAGAAAAACCAGTAGAGATAGATAAGTGTTTAAAATCATATCAATGTCTTTGGCAACAACTTCTTAGCTCAATGTCTATTGTGTATTATTCAGTAAATATATGTATGTGATCAATACTTATTTATCTTACTCAGTAAGAAGCAGTTATTTTTTATTCTTCCGTAGTGCTACTAAGGAAATATTTAGTAAAAAGTTGTATATTAAAGGCCATAACCTATAAAAGTGTCAAAATTTTTTCATTAAGAATATGGAAAGCACTTATTCCTCAAATCAAATAACATTAGATAATCTCTTAAAGCACATTTTTGCTATTGGTAGAATTACCCGTCGTGACCAGCAGTTATTAATGTCAACACTACTTTCTAAAGAAGGCTTTAATGAAGAAGAAAGACTACAAATTAGTCGAGTGTTTGATGCTTTACAAAAAGGATTATTAAAAGTAGTGGATTAGAATTTATGTTGCTCGACAAAGTAAGATGAATTTCACTCAAGCAAAAGCCCTGTTAATGCAAAGCGTATCCGCATGAGCAAAAATACTCCTGGGTGATTAAGTCAAGCAAATGAAATATTTATTAATATAGAACCTGACAAGGTTATAAAGTCCGCGAACAGTTATCAGGCGGATGCTTGGAGAGTATAACATTGCAAATGGAACTGATAACTTTGGAAATATTTTTATAACAATAAATTAGTCAAGATTAGTGCTGTAATGCTTGTTTCGTAGGCAATTTGACAGCAAATTTATTATTCAAATGATCCTCAATATCTGCTTTTGAGTAGCTTATTTTACTTAGTATACCTTGATTGCTGCCAACTGATCACCCTTTAGGCAGACGAGTAAAAAAAAACAACAGGTTACATTTTTGAGCTATGTGTGCTTTTATTGTGCATTGGAAAAATGCATATTTTAAGCTCAGTAGTCGATTGAGAATTATCGAAAATCAAAATAGGCGTTTTGGAGATTAGCAAAGATGAAATCTTACTTGTCAGGATTTTTAACTCAACCAGAGGTACAAACCCACGTCTCTAGAAGGCATATCATCACAGTTGCAATTATCATTGAGACTCATCAGAAGTTCAATTCTCTGTGTTCAGTGCTAGAAGATATTGGGAAACAGAAATTATATCAGACAAAAATTGATATCTATGTTGTAGATAATGCTTCAGACAACAAAATGCAAGCTTATTTACAAAAATTTAATTTTGCTCATATTCAGGTTCTGCAACCAGGTAAAAAGTTAGGTAAATCTGGCGGTTTTTATTATGGTTTGCGATTTGTGAGCAAGCTGAAATATGATTACATCTGGCTACTGGATGATGATGTGCGTCTAGACCCTTTAGCCCTCAGCACATTAATTACAACCTTACAAGACCACGATGAGGTCGGTTTAGTAGGTTCTCAAGTTTATCACCGAAAATTACCTAATACTATTCAAGAATTTGGTAGATTGATTAATGGTGATCATTCATCATCAACAAGAAATTTTGGTAAACAGAATAATATTTTAAGCGATGAATTACTACAGAGTAAACCTTATCTTAGGGTAGAAAATTGTGTAGGTAAATCACTGTTATTGCGCCATCGAGTGGTGCAGCATATTGGAGTTTTCAAAGATTATTATCTTCAGTTTGATGATGTGGATTTGTGTTTGCGAGTGAGAAAAGCTGGTTGGATTATTGCTCTTAATCCTAGTTCAATTGTTTGGCAAACTTTACCAAATTTAGATTTTTGTACCTGGATTGATTATTACAATGAATGCAACCTCTATTATTGGCAAAAACACAGACCAGACCTTTTATAAAAAGATGCTGGCAAACAAGTAAATTTGTGAGCTATAACTGCAAAATTGCGATTTATAAGCAATCAATCCAGAGGGATAACTTTGATAAGTTATCCTAAGAGTCAGTTTTCATGAATACCTGTAATAAAAAGTAGTTTTGTCGTTTAGTTTGTATCTTCCTTACTCGTAGGGATAGAAAGTCCAGCCTAATATAACTGGTAATTTTTGTTATTGGGTTTCTTTGCTTAATCTAACTTACTTTAAGTATAAGTGATTACCCGAATATGACCTAAAATTTGCCTTTACCCTTGCTTGATTTTCAGTTTAAAAACATACCAAGTATTTTTAGAAAAATATGGACATTGATTGTAGTGTTACTACCTTGACTGCCGAGACACCTGAGATAGTTTGCTTGTCTAATTTGCGTTGGAATTCTGTTCATCCCAGGTTAAAACATATTTTAAGTCGCTGTACTTCACAAAGGCGAGTCATTTTTATTGAGGAGGTAATTTTCACTGACCAACTGATGGGGCGTTTGGATGTTAGACAAAATAAGAATGGTTTAGTGATTGTGATTCCATCTCTGCCAAACCGATTGAGTGAGGAGAATGTAAACGCAGATTTACAAAAATTAATCAATGCCTTTTTTCAAGAGAATCATATTGACAATTACATTTTCTGGTACTGTACATCAAAAGCGATCGCCTTTACCCGTAACTTGAAACCCCAGGCAATTATCTACGATTGTATGGATGAGCTACCCACCATTAAAAGCATACCTCCGGCTCTCCAAGAATACGACAGTGAAATGTTCTCGATTGCAGACTTGGTATTTATTATCGGCGAACAAAGTAGCCAAGCCATTCAGGTACATCAGCACCCAAATATCTATGCGTTTCCTATTAGCGGGGATTGCGATCGCACTTGGACTACAATGATGAAGCTGATAGATTTTGCCCTTGCAGCGCGTCAGAATGAAGGTAAAAGCCTTTCCCATCAGGCAATACAAGGTTACAAAGCACCAGAAGTATTAAAAACAGATTGGCAATTTGATTACTTAATTGTAGGCGCAGGATTTTCTGGAAGCGTGATAGCAGAACGTTTGGCGAGTCAGTGTGGTAAAAAAGTATTAGTTGTGGACAAGCGTAATCACATTGGTGGTAATGCTTACGATTATTATAATCATGATGGCATTCTCATACACCAATACGGCCCCCACATTTTTCACACCAATTCCCAGGAAGTCTTTGAATACCTTTCACAGTTTACTCAGTGGCGACCTTACGAACATCGCGTTTTGAGTAGCGTCGATGGACAAATGTTGCCTCTCCCCATTAACCTAGATACTATCAACCAACTCTATGGAATGAACCTAAATTCATTTGAGGTGGATGAATTTTTCAAATGTATTGCAGAATCGAAAGAATATATTCGCACCTCAGAAGATGTCATAGTCAGCAAAATTGGTAAAGACCTGTATAAAAAATTCTACCAAGGTTACACCCGCAAAAAATGGGGACTCGACCCTTCAGAGTTAGATAAATCAGTTATTTCTAAAGTTCCCACCCGTACCAACCGCGACAACCGATATTTTACCGACACCTATCAAGCAATGCCTCTGCACGGTTATACTCGGATGTTCGAGAAGATGTTAGACCATCCCAATATTAAGGTGATGCTGAATACCGATTTCCGGGAAATTCAGCAGGTAATCCCTTGGGGTGAGATGGTTTATACCGGAGCGATTGATGAATTTTTCGATTATCGCTATGGCAAATTACCTTATAGGTCAGTTCATTTCCAGCACGAGACACATAATACCCCAGTGTTTCAACCAGCGCCAGTGATTAATTATCCCAATGAACATCTGTATACCCGTGTCACAGAGTTTAAGTATTTAACTGGACAGGAACACCATAAAACTAGCATCGTTTATGAGTTTCCCCAGGCGGAAGGTGAACCCTATTATCCTATACCCCGTCCTGAGAATCATGAAATTTACAAAAAATACAAAGCGTTAGCAGATTCGATGTCAGGGGTGTATTTTGTGGGTCGGTTAGCGACTTATAAATATTACAATATGGATGAATGTGTGGCTCAGGCTCTCTATGTGTATGAGCAAATCAAGTCCATGAAAATGGTAAATAGTAATTAGTTTTAAAGCATCTTGTAGAGACGGCGATTTATTGCGTCTCAAAAATGTAAATTATGTAGGGTTTGCTGAATAAGTTATCTGTGGAGATTAGGGAACAGGGAACAGGGAACAGGGAACAGTTTCAAGAGTTTAGTAGGGAAAATTTTTCCTTTGAATCAAACTTAAATGCAAGGTTTTCGAGTTCCCACTTCATAAAAGCTTGCACTTTTTCAATTTCAAACAGGCTAAAATCCTTTACCTGTAATGTTTTTAGATTTCTTCAGCCAGCCCTATGTATTGATTATAATAAGGTGTAGGAGTTTGTCATAAATATTTATAAATATCTGAAAGCATTAAATTTTACAGTTTACAAGTCTCGATGCGAGAGAAGAGACGCTCTAAAAGATTTTTCCCATATCTAGACGGGAGGTGTCCTATCGGGGCTGAGGTATCAAAAGTAAACGTATCTATCCAACTACTATTCACTCTCCATCCTACGCGATCGCCTAACTCTTCATAGACTTCTAAGGGTATAAATGCGCTCCCAGATTGACCGCCAACGCTTTCGTAAATTTTCTTCTGGACGCTGAACCCAAAGTGTCCATTACTGTGTTTTACCCATAATTGCTCAATTGTATGTAAGTCTGTGCAGGGAAAGTTTAAGAATGCTGGAATGCTCCAATTACTATTTAGAGCCTTGTTCATTACCTGATAAGTTTCCTGATCTGCTTCTTCCCAGTTTCTTACTGCTAGTAAGTTGCTTAGTCTGGTGTAGTCTATGCCTATTTCAGAGTTGAGATTTAGTTCCCTTGGTACAGGGTCAGTAGCCTGAACCCATTTCCAAATCGCTGTCCCCACGACTGGTATTATTAAAATTGCAGTTCCTAAACCCACCCATTTCAATAATTGTCTGCGATCGCGCATATTATTTATAGTCAGTAAATTTAATTAATTCCGTGTTTATTATAGTATTTAATGCAAATTATTAGGCGTACTTCTTTAATCAAGTAAAGAACCTCACCCCAACCCCTCTCCTTATCAAAGAGAGGGGAGAATTTAACGCTAGTTTTGTCAACCAAAAATATTGCGCTGCTTAGTTTTTGCGGTTTTCTTGATAACTGATAACTGATAATTGATTTAACTTCCCAGCGCTTCTAACCAGGATTGTAAATCAGTCAAACTCGTAAAATCTAAAAATGCTTCGCTCAAATCTTCGAGAATAGGCAAAGATAAACCAGCAATCGAAGAGCGCATTTCCTCCGATAGTTCTCCAAATCGCTTAGTCAACATTCGGGTAATTAAGTTAGCAGCCTCTTCCTCTCGTCCTTCTTCTCGCCCTTCTGCTTTAATTTTTCGGTAAACTCTCGTTTCCTTGAGGGTTATTCCTAACATAGACTCAACCTCCCTTCTGCTTAATTGTTCAAATTTA
>NZ_JAYGHH010000014.1:12563-41930 GCF_034931045.1 Nodularia sp. UHCC 0506 | reverse complement strand
ACCATAATTGTCATGATTATTTCTATTATGGCGCGACTTGATGGCGATGGTACATCTTCACGGGTTTTGGTTAATAAATACCTTGCTGCTTCTGGTGCTTGTTCTTCCTCAATGGTAGTTAGTACCATATAATTCGTAATTCATAATTCGTAATTCATAATTAATACCCCTAATTACGAATTACGAACTACGAATTAGTAATTATATTGCTTTTGTCTGATAAATCTTGACTAATCTATCAATACCTTTAAAACGATAATGCCCCATTTCTTGAAAATCTGACGATTGTGAAAGCATAAAATAAGTAGCTTCAGTAATCACACATTTACCGGGGGGACAAACTGCTTCCATGCGAGCTGCAAGATTAATCGCTGCCCCTAATGCTGTATAGTCCACCCTCTGAGAACTACCAACATCCCCTACCACGGCTTTACCACTATTAATGGCAATACGTAGCTGTAGAGGTTCTTGCCAAAAACCACTAGCATTCAGACGTTCCAAACGAGCGAGCATTCCCTTAGCAGCAGCAGTGGCACGATCAGCGTGATCTTTTTGGGGTTCTGGTGCGCCAAAAAATGCCATAATACAATCGCCAATGTATTTATCTAAAGTGCCACCATAGGTAAACACTTCTTGCAACATCTCTTCAAATAAATTATTCAATAATTGCGCGATCGCAGTTGGCTTTAACCGTTCTGAAATTGCCGTAAACCCCACTAAATCTGCAAATATAACGCTGATTTCAGTTTCTGCGGGTGCTAAACGACCATCAGGTAAACCACCCACAGAGATTAACTGCTGGACAACAGCAGGCGAATGATAACGCTCTAATCGATGACGAATCACCTCTTCAGTTTTTAATTTCTCTGCTAATAGCCAACGTTGCACACTAGAAGCCACAAGGTTTGCTAAAGCCGAAAAAAAGCTGAGTTCTTCCTCCCCTTCAGTCGCCCAATGGGAAGAAGAAAGATGAGCATCAGCATAAAGAACGCCGACAACTTTATTTTCATCCCACAAAGGTACAGCCATAGCGCTACGGATACCTTTAACCAAAATACTGTGTTCTCCCGAAAAGCGTTCATCCTCATGGGTATCAGCAGTTTGAATGGCAACTTTTTCCTCAAATACTTTTTGGCAGATACTGCGACTAATCCAGTCACCTCCACCTGTGAGATATTTTTGTTGGTCAATGTCTCTAGTTGCAGCATTCACTAACTTCAATTGACCGCAACTATTGACATCAATTAATAATGCCAAGCGGTCAATGCTATCTAGGTAACGAAAAACAACTTGTTGTACTTGAGAAAAAATCTCTTCTATAGAAGCTGCTGCACAGAGATTTTTAGCTATATCTACTAAGTCTTTGAGGCGGGCAATGGTTTTATCTTTATTAATGCTTTCTCCCTCTAGGCTATCAGCTTCTATCCATTGCTGTTGCAGTTGTTTGACGTTGTGAAAAATTGTTCTGGGCTGAGACCGTCTTGCTACCAAAGATTCTTGAGTTCTAGAATGTGTAACAGTATCAGTAAACATTACTTTCAAACTCGCATTTCCCAGCAGAACTATATCACCATGATGCAATTCTTGGATATGATTAATAGGATTTTGATTTACGTGTGTCCCATTTTTGCTGCCTAAATCCTCAATAGTCCATACACCATTTACAGTTTTTACCAGCCTGGCGTGTTTTCGAGAAACTCCGCCAAAAGGTAAGTACAAGTCACATTCTGGCAAACGCCCAATCGTGAATTTGTCTTGATTCACGGTCAACGTTTTTTCTGTATCTCCCTGTTGTATGCGTAATGTGATTTCAGTCATAAGTGTGATGTGTCTATGCTGGAAGTTGGGAGCGCAAGTATCTTCAACATAAAGAATACCCAGGTTGAATTCTTTACCTTCTCTTTATGACACTGTTAATGGCATTAAGACAACTGCTTGTCTAAAATATCACAAATATGATTTAGATATAGCTGAATTTACCCGGTATGGCATTTGGACTGTAACTGCGACGCGATCGCTTACAATATACTGAGGTAAGTTTGCTCGAAATCCATATACTGAGGTAAGTTTGCTTAAAATCGATCAATTTGGCGGGAAGCAATCAAAATATCTTAAATAATCGTCAACAAGCAAATGAGCTTGTAGTAAGGGCTTCAGCCCTTGGCTGCCGGAGATAAAGAGGACTAAAGTCCTCACTACAAACCTTGAATGATTTATGCCATTCTACTTAATACAAAAAATTTATTACAGGAGATTCCTAATCTACATAGGAACCTTTAGCTTCAACTTCAATACATTGTTCACCATCTGAAGCTATACAAAAATCCAAATCTTTTTGCTGTTTGGGATTATGTGGAGGAATAATATTCCAATCTGCCTGAGTCAAATCATGAACATAACTAATTAAAGCCAGTGCTGCTCCAATTCCTAATGTTTCAGTAAGTGACAGAAGTTTGCACCGTTACTTCCAGCTTTCGACTTGACTATTTTTATTCATGTAATTACAATGTAGATACTAGCCTATTCTCTATAAAATAAAATGGGTAAATCCATTAAAACCCGAATAGTAAAAATCGGTAATTCCCAAGGACTTCGTATACCGAAAACCCTATTAGAACAAAGCGGTATTAACTCAGAAGTAAAAATTGAAGTGCATGGAAATCATCTGATTATTCGCCCAGTTGAACAAGCAAGGGCGAATTGGGACAAAGCATTTGCAGCAATGGCAGAAAAACAAGATGATATCGTATTAGATGATCTAAATACAACAGAATGGGATCAGCTTGAATGGGAATGGTAGTCAATCGCTTTGATGTTTTTCTAGTTAACCTTGATCCTAACATTGGGAGTGAAATTCAAAAAACACGCCCCTGTTTAGTAATTTCACCAAACGAGATTAATCACCATATTGCCAGTGTTATTGTTGCACCAATGACCACAAAAGGACAAATATATCCAACAAGGGTAACTTGTCAATTTCAAGGAAAAAATGGACAAATTGTACTTGACCAAATTCGCACAGTAGATAAAACTCGATTAGTCAAATTGCTTGGTCAAATTAGTGTAGAAGCACAAAAAACAGTTCTTGATGTCCTAGCTGAAATGTTTGCGGAATAATTAATCTCAACTCCAAAAAACAAAGACGCAGAAAAAACTCTCTGCGTCTGGTGCGTGAAAAACCTTCTTTAAACCATCTCAGAAGATGGCTGCGCTACAGGTTGGGGCTGAGGCTGGAACATAAACAACGAGTAAACCACATCACGGCGGATATTGACCATCATATCCAAGAACAGTTCATAACCCTCGCTCTTGTACTCAATTAACGGGTCTTTCTGCCCATAACCACGCAAACCTACAGATTCGCGCAAAGCATCCATTTGTTGCAAGTGTTCCCGCCACAAAGTATCAATGCGCTGCAAAATAAAGAACCTTTCAGCTTGTCGCATTAGTCCCGGTTGAATTTGGTCAATTTGCGCTTCTTTGAGGTCATAGGCAATTCGCACTTGTTCGTGGAGGAATGCCTTAATCTCGCTCACGCCCATATCCTCTAACTGACTGGGTTCCATGTCCGCTAACAGATAGACAAATTCCTTCACTTTCTCCACCAACTTTTGTAACTCCCACTCTTCTGAGGGCAAGTCTGGGTTGATGTAGAAATCAACGATTTCATCCATCGTTTTTTCAGCGTACTTGATTACCTGTTCTTTCAAGTCTTGACCTTCTAGAACTCGACGACGTTCAGCATAGATGGCGCGACGTTGGTTATTCATTACCTCGTCGTACTCAAACACCTGTTTACGGATGTCATAGTAATAGGTTTCAACTTTTTTCTGTGCGCCTTCCAAACTGCGAGTCAGCATCCCGGATTCAATGGGCATATCTTCCTCTACTTGGAAAGCATTCATTAATCCAGCGACGCGATCGCCTCCAAAGATCCGCAGTAAGTTATCCTCTAAACTGAGGAAGAATCGTGTTGAACCAGGGTCTCCTTGTCGTCCCGCCCGTCCCCGCAATTGGTTATCAATTCGCCGTGATTCGTGGCGTTCTGTACCAATTACGTGTAAACCACCTAATTCAATCACTTCATTGTGTTCTGATTCGGTGAATTGTTCGTATTCTTCCTTCACACGGTTGTAAGCTTCCCGCAACCTCAGAATCACAGGGTCGTTAATGGGAGCTTTTTCTGCTGCTACAGCGACCTTATCTTCAGCTTCCAGTTCCGGTAAACTGCGATCGCCATATTCCCGCACAGCCACTTCCACAGCATCTTTTAATAACTGTTCAGTTTCTTTTGTCAGTTCAGTGGGGAAAATTTCTGGTGAAGCTCGCCAAGTTTTGACTTTCTTCCCAGGAACAAAACCTTGACCACCTCCGTGTCCTGTAGGTAAACCAGCAGCTCTTTGCACACCAAAGACATCCTCATCTTCTGGCATCACAATTCGCGGCATAAAGTATTCCCGCAGCTTTAAACGTGCCATGTATTCGGAGTTACCACCCAAAATGATGTCTGTACCTCTACCAGCCATGTTTGTGGCAATAGTTACAGCCCCTCTGCGTCCGGCTTGGGCGACAATTTCCGCTTCCCGTTCCACGTTTTCGGGTCGAGCGTTGAGCAGTTCGTGGGGAATCTCCATCTGCTTCAGCAGCTGACTGAGATATTCTGATTTTTCCACACTGGTGGTTCCTACCAGCACAGGTCTGCCGAGTTGGTGCATTTCGGCACATTCCCCTGCGATCGCCCGCCATTTACCCGGCTCAGTTTTAAACACCATATCCGGCCAATCTTGCCGTTTTCTAATTCTATTAGTGGGAATTACTGCCACTTCTAATTTGTAGATTTTTTCAAATTCTGGCTCTTCAGTTTTTGCAGTTCCCGTCATTCCACCTAACTTGGGATAAAGCAAGAACAAATTTTGATAGGTAATTGTCGCCAAAGTTTGAGTTTCCGGTTGAATCTCTACGTGTTCTTTAGCTTCAATGGCTTGGTGCAGACCATCACTCCAACGCCTTCCAGGTAACACCCGCCCCGTAAATTCATCAACAATTACTACTTCCTTGTTACCAACAATATAGTGTTTGTCCTTGAGGAAAAGTTCCTTAGCTTTAATAGCATTGAACATGAAATGCGCCCAAGGATCTTCCGGGTCAAATAAATCTGTAACTCCCAAAAGATTTTCTGATTCCGCGAAGCCTTCATCAGTTAACAGCACATTGCGGGCTTTTTCATCGACCTCGTAATGCTCATCTACTTGCAGTCTGGAAGCAATTTCAGCAGCTTGTAAATATTTTTCTGTAGGTCTTTCTACCTGCCCAGAAATAATTAGTGGTGTCCGCGCCTCATCCACTAAAATTGAGTCTACCTCGTCAATCACACAATAATTAAAGGGGCGTTGTACCACATCAGCCATTGATGTAGCCATATTATCCCGCAGGTAGTCAAAACCTACCTCACTGTTAGTGACATAAGTGATATCACACTCATAGTTTTTTTGGCGTTCACTGGGAATCATGCTCGACTGAATCAGCCCCACACTCAAACCCATAAACCGATGCACCTGTCCCATCCATTCAGCATCCCGACGAGCCAGGTAATCGTTAACTGTAATGACGTGTACACCTTTACCAGTTAGAGCATTTAAATAACTCGGTAAAGTAGCAACCAGAGTTTTACCTTCCCCGGTTTTCATTTCGGCAATTTGCCCAGAGTGCAGGATCACACCGCCTAATAGCTGGACATCAAAATGCCGCAACCCCAAGACTCGTCGTCCGGCTTCTCTGACCACTGCAAAGGCTTCCGGCAGAATATCATCGAGCGTTTCGCCTTTGGCAAGTCGCTCTTTAAATTCTCCGGTTTTACCTTTTAACTCCTCATCGGAAAGGGCGGCAATGTCTTCCTCTAAGAGATTAATTTCACTAATATAAGGTTGGTATTTTTTAAGCTTACGAGCGTTGGGGTCGCCCAACAAAAGTTTTAGCATGGCAGATTATGGAACTAAATCGAGGGTTACGGTGAATAAAGTTTTTGTATTGATTATAAGAATTTAACCCAGCCCAGCCATTGAGGTTGTAGATGGGTAGAAAGTCAGAATTAACTCAAAAACGGCAAAAAGTAGATCCAATCATTTATTAAACCGATTGGTTTTATTTTTCAGTTTAAATTTGTAACTAATCTAATAGTATCATTTTGCCCTCAACTGAGTCAGACTGTCTGGTCATTGCTCATTGCTCATTGCTCATGGGGAAGTTACCGTCTTCTCCCCCCTGCACCCTGCACCCTGCGCCCCTGCCTCTTCTGTCTTCTCCCCCCTGCACCCTGCGCCCTGCACCCCTGCCTCCTACTCCTCTTCCCATTCCGCAGTTAGGCGGCGAAAATTAAAATCCCTCGCGCTGGGATGACAACTCACACAACTGCTGAGTTCAACAGGACGGGGTAAATCAACTTGGGGATGCAAAGCCTTAAAATAACGTGAAGAATTAACGCGATAGGGTGTGGCTTCGTCTTGTAGCTGTATACGAGAGAAAGTAGAAAGGTATCTCCAAACGAGTATCCGGGGAGGATCGATTAAAGGTTTAAGTTGTACGCCGTAGTGCTGTGAGTCTTGTAAAAGATTTCTCCAGGTTTGGGAGGGTAAAACTTCTGGAGGGATAGCTATATGACAAGTGGCACAGTTATCTAAATATAATTTTTTCCCTAATTGATACTGTGCAGGTACTACATCAACTGTACCAATTTCTGATGTGGGAGTAGCACTGTGAGCGATCGTTGCCAGGGAAAGCAGCCAGCCCATAGCCAGACTCCAAGCTAAAATTACCACAATTAAGCCCAAGGGACGGCGTTTGAGTTGACGTTTTCGGAATTTACGCTTGATGAAATTTGACATACACCTCACACTCACAGACAAATGCTGTGTTTATTGCTAATAATACTAGCCTCAAATATGACATTGCTTGCGTCAGCCTAGCCCACAATGTCAAAAATATCTATGACAGGCTACGCCTAAGCATTTGCAATCTTGTGTTTTTATTATTTTATTTTGTTTTAATGCTTGTTTGCGTTAAAAAGGTTCTAGAAATGGGGTTAACGATATCTGTATATTTTAAAATTTTTGGCAATAATTTGTAGCGAGATGTGTATTTATTTACATATTTTATCATTTGTTTCAAACAGTGGAACACCATACTCTTCTAAAAAATCTTGCGCTAATTCTCTCCAACTTGCATCTAATCTTGGGTAGAACTCAGGAGTGCAAACGTATGCTTCTAAGTTTAACCCAGCATAGCTTTTAGCCAATTTATCATCGAACAAGTTAATAGTGTTCTTTAATTGACTAATAGCTTCTTTTCTTCTCTTCCTTATAGCTCTTTCTGCTGAACTTATGGCATTAAGTTTAAACTCCACAAAACAAAAATCATTTTCATCAAAAAATATAAAATCACAGTAAGAAAAACCAAACCCTAAAAGCCCTTTTTTGCCATCAATAGGAATAAAGCCAATCCTCATAGCATTCTTTATATTAAATAGTTTCGTGCTATCAAAACCACTTATGACAGTATCAACTTCATTTAGCCTAATAGTAAATCTATCATCAGATTCAATACTGATAATAATAAAAGATTGCCCTTCATAGTCTATCACTGAAAATTCAGGTTGCAATTCAATTTGTAAAACATCAGACAATTGAGCAAAAGTGTTTAACAGATGTTCTTGCATTTTGTCAAATTTGCTCATTTTCTTGCAAAAGTTTGAGCGTGAATACTATATAAATCCTGGAAGTCACCACCTAAAATCTCAGAAACAGTATCCAAAAAGTTTTGCTTTATTGTACCTTTTTCGCTACTGAAAATGGATTCACAATAATTCGTTGTTTCACTAATTGATTGATTACCTAAAGAATAGGCTGAAAAATCATTAGCACTAAGCCAACAATCTTTCGGAATTATTTGTGTTACTTCAGAATCTGCTGACGGATTTTTTTCAACTACTCTTTTGGCAAATAGTAAATTATTAAAAACGGTGAGTACATAAGGACTGTGCGTTGTAATAATTAATTGATTATCTTGATTTTGGTTAACCATTAAAGCCAACAACTCAATCAATTGCTTTTGTGCGATAGGAAATAAATGAGCTTCAGGTTCTTCTATAATTCTTAAGACTTTTAAATTATCAAGGAAAATCATAAAAATATCTTGTAATATTCTTATAGATTCTTGCTGACCTGATGAAGCATTAGAAAGGTAAACATATTCTTGTGTATTATCATTAAATACAATTTTTTCTCCTCTATTATCATTAATATATTTACCTTTCAATATTTTATTTATATTCAACTGTATATGATTTAAGTTTTCTTTTATGCTATTATTTTCTGCGTAACTCTCGATGAGTCCTTCAAAATCACCAAATTTTTTAAAAACTTCCTTGATTTTCACAATTCTTTCCATAAATTTTAACATTAAAGTTTCATCTATGGTTTGTTCTTTAAGCTGAAATGTTTTTTTTCGATTTTCTTCTAATGTACTCTGATTACTTGCAAATAGATATTTTTCAAACAATTCAGAATAACTTATAGTTGCATTTCTACCCGCAATTATGAACAATGAATTTGTCTGATTGCTTTCAAATAATTCATTTAATAATGTAGAAAGAGTTTGAGCATATTTAATTTTATTTTGCTCGTAAGCTAATTGTTCATAAATATCACTTGTAGTTAACTCTTTTTGAAGAAGTCTTTTAATTTTACTGGCAGAATTTTTAAAATTATCATTCAAGAAATTATCACTGAATTGAGAATATAGTTTTTTGCTTTCATCAAGTGTCAATCTCAGATATTTATCTTTTTTAACACTATAAAAAAAGATTATTTCAAAATTAGGTAGATGAAATGTAGAACCAAAAAAATCATAAAATTTTTCTCTTACTGGAAATATAAGATCAGAAGGAATATCAAAATAATTTCTTTGCGTATCCTGATACAGTTGACTAAACAAATCATCTTTTAGCGATTTAAAAAAGTAAATGAGTTTTGATATAGTACTTTTACCACTGGCTTGTTCACCAATCAAAACCAAAATTTTCTTTACTTCAATTTCTGCATTTGTAATTGCACCAAAGTTATTTATGATAATTTTTTGCATAAGTCAATCTTATTGTTTCGTGTGCAGGTTCAGTAGGATGGCGTAAATAATTAAAGGCTTGTATTAGGCTAACGTACCTTGAATTGTTGACGGTGCATTGTGCTGCGCGACAACACACCCTACTTTTGATTACACTACCTCATTTTGTCGAAGATCCTAACACGCCCAAATCTCAGCAGGACAAGGACATTAAGGTATAGGAACTGACCTTAATAATCGCTCAACTACAGTTCTAGGATTGCGTCCTCCCCTGGGAATGAGGCGATGACAGAGAACGTAAGGAACGAGAAATTTTATATCATCGGGAATAGCGTAATCACGCCCCAACAGAAAAGCCAGCGCTTGAGTAGCTTTTTGTAATGCCACAGTACCACGGGGACTTACACCCAAGGTAATTTCTTCATCTTGTCTTGTAGCGCGGACTAATTCGAGAATGTATTGTTGCAGAGAAGTTTCTACTCTTACCTGGGAACAGATTTTACGCAATTCAGCTATCTCTACCAATGTCATACAAGGCTGCAAATCAGTAAAACTCTGACCTTGTTGCAGATTTTGTAGCATCTCTAGTTCTTCTGTAGCCCCAGGATAGCCCAAACTTAAGGACAACATAAACCGATCCATCTGGGCTTCTGGTAAGGGAAAAGTGCCTTGATATTCAATGGGGTTCTGAGTAGCAATGACAAAAAACGGCTGAGGAACAACACGAGAAACACCGTCAACTGTGACTTGATGCTCTTCCATTACTTCCAGTAAAGCTGACTGGGTGCGGGGTGTGGCGCGGTTGATTTCGTCGGCTAGGAGGATATTGGCAAATACTGGACCTGGGAGAAAGGTAAATTCCCCGCTTTTAGGGTTCCAAATATTTGTACCAGTAATGTCAGTAGGGAGTAGGTCAGGGGTACACTGTAGCCGTTGAAACTTGCCATCTAGTGAACGGGCTAGGGATTTAGCAAGGAGAGTTTTGCCAACTCCAGGGACATCTTCTAGCAGTGCATGACCACCACCTAACAGGGCGACTAGGACTAAACGGATGGCTTCGTTTTTGCCCACGATGGTGCGAGCCAGATTTTGGGTGAGGGTGTCAATTTTTTCTCTCATGCACCACAGAATAAAGGGTTGGTAATTGGGCAAAGAATCGGAATGGAGAATTACCTATGCTAGATTCTCCATTCCCTTATTTAGAGTATTCCCATTTAGTGATGAAAAATCAGCATTCAGCGCTCAAATGTTCTCTAGCAACGGTACAGTCAAGTTGAATTTGTGTTTTTAGGTCGTCTAGTGAAGAAAATTTTTGTTCGGGGCGCAAAAATTCTATTAGCTGTACAGCTAATTTTTGACCATATAAATCACTAGACCAATTGAATAGATGCACTTCCACTGATAAGTTACTGCCATTGACTGTAGGGCGGTTTCCGATGTTCATCACACCCAAGTTCTGATATGCTGTAGTTGCATCTGTTGTATCACTCAAAATAGCAACACGGACAGCATAAACACCTTGACGGGGGATAAATTTTTCCTTTGGTAATTGCAGGTTAGCGGTAGGAAAACCAATGGTTCGTCCCATTTGTTGCCCTGGGATAACAGTACCAATGATGGTGTAAGGTCTTCCTAGCAGGAGGTTGGCGTTTTTGATGTCGCCACTTTCTAGGTAGTGACGGATCAGTGAAGTGCTAATGGGAGCCTCCTGGGTGGGAGCTTTGTCTGTATAAGTTTGTAAGGATACGATGGTGACGGGGATATGGTGCTTGGCGGCTAGTAATTGCAAATCTTTGGCAGTACCACGACGCTGTTTACCAAAACAAAAATCTTGCCCAACACTAATTCGCCGACATTGGAGTTGTTTGACTAAAATCTGCTCGACAAAATCTTGGGGAGATAATGCAGATAATTCTTTGTCAAAGGGTAGTAGTACAAGTTGTTCTACTCCTAGCGATCGCAATTGTTGGACTTTTTCATCCAGTGGTGTTAATAAAGGCCTGGGTTGACCTGTAAAAAATTCCAAGGGATGGGGGTCAAAGGTGACAACTGTCGAGTATGTCTGTTCTGGTAGTAGGGTGGGTGATCTGGAAGAGTTTTTGAGTAAATTCGCCCCATTTTCTGTTTTTGGCTCATTCTTGGCTGGGGGCAAAATCGGTTGAATAACTCTGTGATGACCAAGATGCACACCATCAAATTTGCCAAGAGCCACAGCAGTTGGCTTGAGCAACGTTTCCATTGAGGAAGTAACCCACATAGAACGTCCATTTTTAGACAAATTGAGCATCCGGATTCTGGGATTTTAGGTTTATTTAGCCATCAGCCACAAGCTACCTTACGTTCAACCGTCTAGAATCAAAGCTTTATCTTTAAATCCTCCTCTCGGCTCCTTTAACCTCCTTCTGCAAAAAGTACTCCAAATAATTGCATTTGGTTGGTGTCTAGGCGCAAGAGCAGGGGTCTACAAGCGTTTTTGATTAGCTAATAAACCACATAGCTTATCTTCGAGTGGGTCATGGCGTATTTGTCAGGTACGCGATCGCGCTAATAGCTCTTGATCACCAATCTAATCTAAAATCTACAATTGCTTCGACTGTCACCTTCATACAGAAAACTTGCTCGCAGGAAAAGGTTCTGATAAGGGAACTGAGGTGGGAACCTCAAGCACCATTCCTTCTCGTGCCATAATTGCACCGGGAAACTTCTTAGATGCTTCTTCCCCGACACGATCCAAGAAATCATCATCGTGGGCAGGATCATGGTGATAAATTACCAGAGTTTTGACATTGGCGGCTTGGGCTACTTTCACAGCTTCTTGCCAAGTTGAATGTCCCCAGCCAATTTTCGGCGATTTTGGTGAATAGTATTCCTCATCGGTATAAGTGGAATCATAAATTAAGATATCCGCATTCCGTGATAGCCACAGGACATTTTCATCTAGTTTGTCAGAGAAATGTTCAGTATCAGTTAAATAAACAGCCGCACCACCACGCCAGTTAACTCGGTACCCCACCGACTCCCCAGGATGATTAAGTGGTGCTGTTTCTACGGTAATGTCATTGATATGTAATGGTTTCCCTGGGTTCACGTCGTGGAAGGTCAAATTTGCCTGCATGATTTGTAAGGGTACAGGAAAATTTGGGTGGAGCATCTGGTCATTCAAACGCTGTTCTATTGTGGAACCATCAGGAGCGATCGCGCCATAAATATGAAATTTATTTCCCTGCACAAACCCTGGGACGAAAAAGGGAAACCCTTGAATGTGATCCCAGTGGGAATGGGTGAAAAATATATAGCCTTCTGTGGGCATTTGGGGCAGTAAAGATTGCCCTAAAACGTGTATTCCTGTACCACAATCAAAAATTAAACGTCTACCGCCCACTTGCATCTCTACGCAAGGGGTATTGCCTCCATAACGAACAGTGTGTAGACCTGGACTAGGGATGCTCCCGCGAACGCCCCAAAATTTTACGTTAAATTGGTTCTCCATCCTGGACATGAGTATTGCTTGCTGGATTGAGCGGGCGATCAATAATAGAAATGCTATTGCTTTTCTTCAGTTTATGCTGTCTTCATATATATGGTACAGGTTATTACTTAGTAATAATTATACCCTGCTTCATATTTTTAGTGTAAACTTGGACTATATATTACAAGGCAGTCACCCCAGTGTTAGTTTTTCTGTATGTATCTTTAATATCAATATTGTTCTTACTTTATAGCTTAAATTTTGCTGTGATGCATTTAACTATGTTTACTAGTTTATTTATGGTAATACACTAGTACCGCACGGTGTAAATCAACCAACCATTTCAAGTCAATGAAAAGCCTCATAGAATTTAGCCTTTTGACTTCCGCCCTGCGGCACTAGCCCCAAATTATATGGGGAATAGAAATGGGCCAGGAGTTTCTTGGGTTTCACAACTTTTCTGCTTTTAGCAAACAATTTCGATCTCGAATACTACATGAAGGCAAGGATTTAAGGAAATTGGAATTCCCACTTAGACAATTTATCTAGTGCCGTAGCATAGGTAAGATTATATTGTAATGGCGTGATGCTAATGTAGTTGTTGCGAATAACATGGACATCAATCGGCACGTTATCAGATAAATTTAACCCTGGAGGTGGTTCCATCTCTTCCAAAACTTCTCCAGTTAACCAATAATAGGTTTTACCACGGGGGTCAACGCGTTTGTCAAAAACATCGACATAGCGCCGTATTCCTTGACGAGTAAAAGTCACTCCAGTAATTTCTTCCCACTTAACAGCCGGAACGTTGACATTCAGCAACATTAATTCTGGTAGGGGTTTGAGGGCTATTTTTTCTACTAAAGATTGGGCAAACTTAGCAGCAGGTTGAAAGTCTTTGGATGTGTGGCTGGCCAGACTTATAGCTATACTGGGTATGCCTTCGATTACACCTTCCATAGCAGCCGAGACAGTACCGGAATAAAGAATTTCAGTTCCTAAATTTGCACCTTGATTAATGCCAGATAGCACCAAATCAGGGGGAGAATCTAGCAAAGCCCACAGTGCCAATTTTACGCAGTCAGAGGGAGTGCCATCACAAGCCCAAGCATTAACGGCAGGATGAAAAACTGATTCGATCACTTCAGCGCGAATAGGTTGGTGCATGGTGAGTCCATGTCCAGTTGCGGAACGTTCCCGATCAGGGCAAACTACAGTTACATCATGGCCTGCTTCTGCCAAACAGTCAGCTAGGGTACGAATGCCCAAGGCAGAAATTCCGTCATCATTGCTAATGAGTAATTTCATGAATCAAACAATTTTGGATTTTAGATTTTAGATTTTGGATTTATCCCCCAGATTTATCTGTGGGCTTCTGGTATGAAGGAACTATGGGTCATTAGTTATTTGTGATTTTTTATGAGCCATTTGTCAATACAATTTTGCATATCTCCAGTATGAGGTAAAAAAAACACTCTTTCATGCCCAATCGCCTCGAAACTAGTAAATGCAGGTGAAGTTTTAACCTTTGCCTTTGATGAAAGTGATTGGTTAGCAAGCAGTTCAAAGTCGTAGACTAATAAGCAGTGACTCATGACCAATGACTAAGAACTAATGACTACCAATTTAGAGGCTCAACTTTTAGCACTGCGGCAGGAAGGAGAACAAGCGATCGCCGCCGCAGACACTCTAGAACGTCTAGAAGAACTCAGAATTAGCTATCTGGGGAAAAAAGGCCAACTAGGGGCGTTACTGCGAAGTATGGGGCAAATGAATGCGGAGGAACGACCAAAAATTGGAGCGATCGCCAATACAGTCAAAGAGTCCCTACAAAATAGTCTAGACCAACAACGGACTGCTCTGGAATCTGCAAAAATTCAGGCACAGTTAGAAGCGGAAACCCTAGATGTGACTATGCCGGGGATTTACAGCCCCCAAGGTCGAATTCATCCACTCAATGGGATTATTGACCGGGCGCTGGATATTTTTGTGGGCATGGGCTACACAGTAGCAGAGGGGCCAGAGATGGAAACAGATTATTATAATTTTGAGGCATTAAATACCCCGCCTGACCACCCCGCCCGTGATATGCAAGATACCTTCTACCTCCCAGATGGAAATCTCCTCCGTACACATACTTCATCCGTGCAAATTCGTTACATGGAAAAAGAGGAACCACCCATCCGGGTTGTAGCCCCAGGGCGAGTTTATCGGCGAGATAATGTTGATGCAACTCATTCGGCAGTTTTCCATCAAATCGAACTTTTAGCCATTGATGAGGGTCTAACTTTTACAGACCTCAAAGGTACTGTCAAGGTGTTTTTACAAGCCATATTTGGTGATTTACCAATTCGTTTCCGTGCCAGTTATTTCCCCTTTACAGAACCTTCTGCTGAAGTAGATTTGCAGTGGAATGGGCGCTGGTTAGAAGTAATGGGTTGCGGCATGGTTGATCCAAATGTCATGAAGTCTGTAGGTTATGACCCAGAAATTTACACTGGGTTTGCTGCTGGTTTTGGTGTAGAAAGATTTGCAATGGTATTACATCAAATTGACGATATCCGTCGCTTGTACGCCAGTGATTTGCGGTTTTTACAGCAGTTTTAATTTCTAATTCCAAAAGTAAGAGGGCTTACGCAGAAATTACGCCATAACGTTAGCGTAGCGTGCGCGCAGCGCATACCACACAGACGCAGAGGACACAGAAGAATAAGGGTTTGAGAGAGTTTTTGCGTAAGTCCTGTTAAAATAAAATACCCCGTTCACATACTACAGTGATTCGTGTAGTATATAAAATGCTTGAAATCTAAGCCTGATAAAGATTTGGTAATAGAGATCGCAAAGCTTGTAAAAAATCCGGGTTTACTATTATTTACCAGCAAAAAATCTAATCTCGACAATTATCACAATGTCCACAATGCCAGTTAGCAGCTTCTTTTTCAAAACCAAAGGCATTTAATAAAAATTGCCACCGACATTTTTTAGTATGCAAATATTGCTGCATTTGTTTAGCAGCTTGTGATTGTGTCATTGGCTGATTTTTCCCCCCTGACTCAATCATGTAATGAAACGGGTCAAGCCACTTTAATTGACCACTGCTGTGAAGTAAAGCCAAAGCTGTAGAAGCATTACGAAATTCACGGGTGACTGCATTCACTTCTCCCTGCCGAGGTAATTTTTTCACTAATTGCTGTGCTGTGCGTTGTTGCGATCGCATTTGTTCATCAAAAAACTTTTGTCTTTGCTGATCCTCTGGATCTAACCAGCCTGTAGGTTCACTGATCAAAGTTAATGCTTCTGCTGCTTTTCCATCTCGTCCCGCCCGGCCAATTTCTTGCACATATTCAGACATCAGGTGAGGTGCGTGAAAATGGATAACCCAGCGCACATCTGATTTATTTATCCCCATCCCAAAGGCACAGGTACAAACCACAAAGGGAATTTTACCACTTAACCATTTAGCTTCTACATCTCGGCGTTCTGCTGCACCCAATCCAGCATGATAACTAGCTGTGGTATAACCCATCTCTGCTAACCATGTAGCTAAATTTTCGCTATCTTTTCTAGTGCGAACATAAATTAATCCCGATTGTTTTGGTCGATTTTGAATAAATTTTAATAATTGCTGTTTTCTACTGCGTGGAGTCCAAGCTATGCGAACAGTGGGATGCAAATTTGGGCGGTAGGGATTTAATCTAAAAATGTCTGGTTGCTGTAATTGTAAAACTGTTTGAATAGTATTTTGGGCTGTGGGGTCAGCAGTAGCGGTAAAAGCAGCAATACTGATTTTTGTTCCTGGCGGTTTTGTTTTGAGTAGTGCGGGTCTAACTGCGCCTAATCTCCGGTAAGCTGGGCGAAATGTCTCTCCCCACTGTACTAAACAATGGGCTTCATCTAAGATTAAACCGTTAATTTGTAAGTTGGGATGACATAATTTTTCCCAAACTGGCGCACTTAATAAAGTTTCTGGTGATACATATAATAATCTTAATTTTTGTCTTTCTAAAGCTTGCAATGTAGTACGGCGTTGATAGGTTGGCAATTCACTATGCAAAAGTGCGGCTTTTTGTTGACGTTGAAGTAATTCTTGGACTTGATTTTCCATTAGTGCTACCAAGGGCGAAACTACTAAAGTTAATCCTGTTTGTAGCAGTGCAGGAAGTTGAAAGCAAATCGATTTTCCGCCCCCTGTAGGCATAATAATCAAGGCATCTTTTTTGGCTAATAAACTGCTGACTATTTCCCCCTGTGGTGGACGAAAATCATCGTAACCCCAAATCCTTTGAAAAGTAGTACGGACTGCTTGCCAAGATGTTTTTACAGATTGATTCATGAGCCTTTACATAAAAATAATTACCGATTTTGAATAACTAAATTTCCTTTGATTGAGATACAAGAAACTCAACCCGCAAGGGAGGAGGAGGCTATGATGTACTTCATTCAAATGCATACCGCCATAACGCAAAAAACCTTTCAAACTTTCATAACTCTGTTTCCTCTGTGTCTCTGTGGTTCGTTTATAATAATTAAATTATACAGATTTTTATGTAGATATGCCCAGCTTTTTTAAAGCTAATACATCAATATCTTATACAAAAATTTGTAATTTCAAACTGAATCAAATTAGGTTTCATAAATCTTTGCCCGCACATTTTCATGACTATCAAAAACTGCCGTATCTATTCCCTGGATATAATATTGGTCGGGGTCGAAAACCCCATGTGTTGTCATAATCATGGCATGGATCAATGCCTTTGCTTTCAGCATTGTTTCTTGAAACTCTATTTTGGGATCAGAAAGTGCCACAATACCGCCACCAACGCCAATCGAAGTTTGTTTTGGAGTCAACACAGCAGTACGAATGACAATATTCAAATCAGCTGAACCATTCAATCCCAAAAAGCCAATTGCCCCTGAATATACTCCCCGTGCTTCCTGTTCTAATCGATCAATAATCTCTATGGTTCTGAGCTTGGGAGCGCCTGTCATAGAACCACCAGGAAAGGCATTACGAATGCAGTCTGTGGCACTCATATTAGGACGTAAATGACCACGAATGGTCGTTACTAGTTGATGTACTGTAGCATAAGTTTCCACATCCATTAATTTGGGAACATGGATAGTAGCAACTTCACAAACCCGCCCCAGATCATTGCGAAGCAAATCCACAATCATCAAATTTTCAGCTTGATCTTTTTCACTGTTCCGCAATCGTTCACGCAAAATAAAATCTTCATCGGGTGTTTTTCCCCGTGGTAGCGTCCCTTTGATGGGCTTTGTTTCTACCCAACCTTGACGATCAATGTGTAGAAATCGCTCTGGAGATGAACAGGCGATCGCCATGCTTTCTTGTCTACCAGAGGCTACACCAATAGGAGACATTACCACATCACCAAAGCGCAAAAAGGCAGCATAAGGAGCAGGATTGATGCGGCGTAATGAACGATAAAACTCTAGGGGATCGGGTGTTGTGTCTGTGTAAATCTGGTTTGTTAAACAAACTTGATAAGTTTCTCCTTCGTGAATTTCTTGCAAACATTTTTCAATGTCATCAAGATAAGTTTTTTCAGAGCGACTTAATCGAAAAATCACAGGTGTCTTTTTATTTTCAGGAACAATAGGCGACAGGGGGGGGAGGTGTTCAATTTGGTGTTTGATGGATTTAAACCAAGCTTCATCTGAGGTTGTTTGTCCTGGCTGAATTAGACAAAGTAGATAGATAGTTTGCTCTTGATGATCAATTGCAATCATTCGATCAGCTAACAGGAACATGGCATCGGGTAAGGCAGAGGGATAGTTTAATTGAGATCCACATTCTGCCTTGAGTTCATAGCCAAAGTAACCCACAAACCCGCAGTTAAAATCAAAGGGTAAATCATCAGATGGGCAGTGTCGCCGTGCAATTTCCCGTTGGAGATACTCGAAAATCCCCTCTGTTCTAAAGCTGACAGTATCTGATTGTGTAATTTTGAGTTCTTGCGATCGCGTCCGATAATGAATCAAGAGACTGTTTTCACCACTGTTATCTCCCATAAAGGAAAAGCGAGAAAGACCAGGTTCAACACGACTACTATCTAGCCAAAATGCAGTTGTTGAATTGCCAAACAAATGCACAAACATCTGCTCGGTATCGAGACACAGATTCAGTTTGCGCGTACAAAGTTTAAATTCCTGTTGTTGTTTTTGGTGAGAAAAACTTGTGGGTAAAGGAGCAGTGCTGTTATTTCCTGTCCAATAGTGTTTTTTCTGACGTTTGTTGCACTTTTGGGCAAATTTTCGGGTAATGTCTTGAAAATTCTTAAACAAGGTATGTCCATGCTGAGTACAAATGGACTCTGGATGAAACTGCACACCCCATAGTGGTAAAGAGCGATGGCGTATTCCCATGATCAAGTTGTCCTCCGTCCATGCTACTTTTTCTAAACAGTCCGGTAGGTCATCTAAAACTAGTAAAGAATGGTAACGAACAACAGAGAAAGGAGAAGGTATTCCCTCAAACAAATCAGTAGCAGTATGATAAACTTCACTGAGCCGACCATGCCAAACTTCAGGCGCATGAACAACTTTTCCTCCATACCCATGAGCAAGACCTTGATGTCCAAGGCAAACGCCTAGAACTGGTACTTGTGCATTTTGAATAATTTGAAGACAGATCCCAAAATCTTGAGATTTTTCTGGACGACCAGGCCCTGGCGAAATTACAATGTTGTCAAATTCCCATTGTTTCAGTTCATTCCATACTACTTGATCGTTGCAAATTACTGTGGGGTACTCTCCATTGACTTCTGCAATTAATTGGTAAAGGTTAAAAGTATAAGAGTCGTAGTTGTCAATAATCAGGGTTTTCACGTTGCCATCTTTACCACTATATTACTCTCAAATAAACCCCACTGTTCCTAATTTCTCGGTGTTCTTTCGTCTTGGTGTGATTCATTTATTTGCCATTAAAGTTTTGAGAGATTATCCCTTTTTCTGTCAACGAGTATAGTTTTCTACCTCTACAGGTATATTAATAGTTGACGGTACACGAGAATCTGCGATCGCTTCCCCAGCCACTAATTTTAATGGCAAAACACCAGCCCACACAGGTAAAGCATAATCGGCTTCATCATCTAGGGGTGGCCCTGTTCGCACTTTGGCAGATGCTTCTGTTAGAGGTAAGGAAAGCACCAGAGTTCCCTGTATTTCCTGGCGGTGGGGTGGGCGCACATTCTCCCATCGTTTGGGCATTACATGGTCAGTAAATGCTCGCAAGGCTGCTAATTTATCAATCGGATCTTTGACGATAGTTGCTGTCCCAAATACTACTACTGAACGGTAATTCATGGAATGATGGAATGCAGAACGCGCCAGGACTAGACCATCTAATAGCGTCACAGTCAGGCAAACTTCGATACCAGTTTGGAGCGATCGCAACATCCGACTAGCTGGTGAACCATGAATATATAATTGGTCTTCTACCCGACCATAAGCAGTAGGAATCACATAAGGCTGATTATTTACCGCAAATCCTACATGACAGATTAAACCTTCATCTAAAATGTCATAGATTACCTGACGCTCATAATTTCCCCTTTGAGGTACGCGCTTAATTTGACTGCGTTGTGTAGGGATTAACTGTTCCTGATTAATTTCATTCATGATCGTTAGGGGCGCTTATTTCAACCACTGTTAGCGTAATTTCCCAAGTGGTATTAGACAAGAGCCACTTTTGTGATTTAATAGCAGTCCACTTTCATTGCTGGATTATGGATTTAGCGATCGCCTTGAATAGTAATTCCCCTCTACCTCTGTATCAGCAGCTATATCAAGAACTGCGTCAAGCCATTCTCAACGGGCGATTGTCGCCAGGAGTCCGCATTCCGTCAACGCGATCACTAGCCAAATCTTTGAGTATTTCTCGTACTACTGTGACTCAAAGCTATGAACAACTTTTGAGTGAAGGTTATTTAACCACAATTTCGGGTTCTGGAACCTTTGTTTGCGCTCAACTTCCTGATGATTTGCTGCATTCAAAACCGATAGAATCGAGCCAAACAATTACGCGTTCACCAGTTAAATTAAATCAGTATGGGATGATTTTATCTCAAACTGAAAATCTGCCGAGAATCGCCGCACCTGATACCGAGATTAACTTTCGCTACGGACAACCAGCCATAGACCAATTTCCCCTGAAGCTGTGGCGCAAATTACTATCTCGTTACTTTTACAGTAATTTGAGTTGGTTGGATTATTCTACAGAACCCTTGGGTTACAAACCTTTGCGAGAGGAGATCGCTTCTTATCTATCCCGTTCCCGTGCTGTTAAATGTGACACAGATCAAGTGCTGATTGTCAATGGGACTCAGCAAGGACTGGATTTAATTATGCGGCTATTAATTGAGCCTGGGGATATGATTGCACTGGAAGATCCAGGTTATATGAGCGCACGTTTGATTTTTCAGACTCAAGGCGCTGAACTTTTACCGATTCCTGTGGATGATTCCGGCTTGATTGTCAAAGAATTGGTTAATTATAACAGCAAACCCATTCCCCTTGTCTATGTCACACCTTCCCACCAATTCCCCACCGGAGCAATTTTGTCTTTACCTCGGCGTTTAGAACTATTAGCTTGGGCGCAACAAAACGGGGGATTGATCATTGAGGATGACTATGATAGTGAATATCGCTATGGTGACAGACCAATTCCGGCTTTACAAGGTTTAGATCGCAGTGATTCAGTGCTATATATTGGGACTTTCTCAAAAGTGCTGTTTCCCGGATTGCGGATTGGTTATTTAGTATTACCAAAGAATTTAGTGGCTATATTCGCCCGTGCTAAGTGGTTAAGCGATCGCCATTTACCAATCCTAGAACAGCAAGCACTTACAGATTTCATCACCGAAGGACATTTAGAACGTCATATTAGAAAGATGCGATCGCTTTATGAACAGCGTTGTCAAGTCCTGGTTAAAGCGTTAAATGTTCACCTGGGAGAAAGAGTAACTATTTTAGGTGAAAAAGCGGGAATCCATTTAATGGTAAAAATACATAGCCATCTCAGCGATGAAGAAATCATATATCGTGCAGCCCAAATGGGTGTAGGAATCATGTCTGCTAAATCCCAATATCTTAAACCTGATCATACAGGTGAATTTATTTTTGGCTACGGTGAATTGACAGAACAACAGCTAGCCGAAGGTATTCGGAGATTAGCTCAAATCTTTTTAATTGAATAGTTTTATGTTTAAAGATCAGGCAAACATCAAGACCAGTTTGGAGCTTTTTATTTTTCCACAATCAAGTGTTATAATGGTGTAAATAGTAACTTATTAATATTAACTAAAAGCGATGAATGATACTTTATCCAATCCACCTGAATATGTCATCATAAATCTTGATAAATTAAAACAAATATGGGCAGAAAGATGTAAAATTATTGAAAATAATGAGAAAGGAGATTATAGCCGTCATTTATTATTACTTTTAAACGATTTACGTGAAGAAATACATAATAATGAAAATCGATTTTCTAAGAATGCTTATGGTAAAAAATTCTTTAAAACCCAAATTGCGACTTACTGTACTTTTAAAAAGGAACAAATTGATGAATTAGACAAAATTAAAAGATTATGGACACAAGAAGTCAATCAAGAATTATATTTTATTGCTGAAGCTTTATCTGACGATGCCATTAAATTTCAATTAGACGATATTTCAATATTAACTCAACGTATAGAAAACAAATTAACATCAGAAGATAGCTTTGGAAAAATTATTGATATTTTACATGAAAAATTGATTGAAGAAAAATTAAATTATGATTTAATGGGATTTCTTATAGATACAATTATTATATTATTTAATGCCAAGGGAATGCTTGAATTGGATTCAACATTAGATGACCAATTTGAAAAGTTTGAAGATATATTAACATCTCCTGAAAAAGATAATTTATATCCAATGGTATCTGGATCACCATCAAAAGGTACAAAGTCTATTGATGAATACAGGGAAGATATTAAAAATTATTATCAAGGTTTAACTATTAAACAGAGGCTAAGTCTTTTAAAGGAAGTTTATCGTCGAGAACCTCAAACTTATAGAATCATTTTCAATATAACAGGTGTAAAATTTTCCGAAAATTTTACTATAGGTAAAGTTGAATTTTATCGTCCTCAAATACATGGAAAATACATAAAAGAAAATGGAATTTTAAGTAGAGATTTGGAAAGTAAATCGGATTACTGTATTGCTGTTGTTATCCGAGGTGTAGATAGTAAATTTATGAGAATTAAAGCTCAACAGATGGCTGAAAGAACGATAGCTGTTCTTTCAACACGACAAAGGAAAGACCAAGCTATCTTTTTATCAAAGGATTGGGTTATTTGTGATACCCAAGGAGAAATTCGAGGTTTTAGCTTTAAAGGGAAAGATAAACAACAAACTATTGAATCACAAAATAATCGACAAAGGCTTGGTCAGTGGATATCTTCTGAAAATATATGTCATCCAACTGTAGCAAAATGGTTATCTTCTACTGATTGGTACAGACAAGCCACTGAAGCTTCACAAAGCTCTCAAGAAATATTAAATTCATGGTTTGCTGTAGAAAAATTCTCTGAAGATTCTAAAATACTTTCTAAACGACTTCCCAAACTTTCTCAGAAATTGTCGTCGAATAATAAGATTTTTAAAGAAACTATAGATTTATGGCTTGAGGGAGATGGTATTAGAACAGTACAATTACTGCTTGTTTTGAGTGAATTAAAATTTAATTTATATAATAAACTAAGACAAGTTGCATATAGTTTTATTTCACCTTTAGTACATAATGAACTTAGAATATCTAAGTCTATAGCTCAGGATTTACAAGACTATTTATCTGCTAATAAAGATGAAATAGATATTTTAGACAAATTTATAGAAAAAATTCCTGAAATCAAGAAACAATTAGATGCCAAAGCCATAGAAACTCAAGCTTTAAATGAAGTCCATAAAATTTTTTATGACAATGATTATTGCGAAAAATACTTAATTGAAAAGATTATTGAACTCAAAGATGATGTTTATAACATTTATCGTATCCGTAATATGCTTGTTCATTCTAGTAGTACCAAAAGTAAGCTATTAGATTATTATGCAAAACGTAGCCGAGAGTATTGTCACTCTTTATTATATGCCATTGCATATAAAATATATCAGACTTCTCATGATGATGAAATTATGCCTTTAGAATTTTATTTCAGAGAAATGGTAATTGATACAAATATCGCTTTAGAAGCGGTAAAGAATAATGAAATGGATAAGTTTAGAAAATGGGCTTTATCGTAACTCAGGATGATGGTAGTTTTAACTTGAATCTAGGGTTAGTTACTTGGAATATGAATTAAATAACATCCAAATTCTGGTTTTTAGCCCCACCCCGCCTTTGACTTGCTTTAAAATCTCCCCTCTCCGCGTCGGAGAGGGGCTGGGGGTGAGGTTCTATATTTTATTAAATCAGCATTCTTAAACAAAAAAATAGGGCGGGAAAAACCCACCCTGAAACCAGATATTTGACTAGATTTTATGTGCAGTTACTTCCTCTTGCTGCTCTTGAGTTTGCAAAGATGCGTAAAGCCGATTCAACGCATTCACATAAGCTTGAGCGGAAGCAACGATGATATCTGTGTTCGCCGCATGACCAGAAAACACTCTAGAGTCATGTCGGAGTCGAATAGTTACTTCCCCTAAAGCATCAATTCCTTCTGTCACTGACTGTACAGAAAACTCAATTAACTGGTTAGGTACATTTACTAGCCGGTTAATAGCTTTGTAAACAGCATCTACTGGCCCAGTACCAATAGCAGCATCAGTCAATTCTTCACCTGCTGGGGTGCGGAGGGTGACAGTAGCAGTGGGTTGAGCATTATTACCGCAGGAAATTTGCACTAACTCGACACGGAACAAATCGGGAGCTTGTTGAATTTCATCATTCACAATAGCTTCTAAATCCCAATCGGTAATTTCTTTCTTTTTGTCGGCTACATCTTTGAATCTGACGAAGGCTTTATTTAATTCGGTTTCTGATAGTTCAAAGCCCAATTCTGTCAACCGGCTACGGAAAGCATTTCTGCCAGAATGTTTGCCCAAGACGATTTGATTGTCTGTTAAACCAATCAATTGAGCATCCATGATTTCGTAGGTGAGCTTGTTTTTCAACACCCCATCTTGGTGAATTCCAGACTCATGAGCAAAGGCGTTTGCGCCGACGATAGCTTTATTGGGTTGCACTAACATTCCCGTCAAATTAGAAACTAGGCGGGAGGTTTTATAGATTTGACGGGTGTCAATATTGGTGAGTGGTTCTTCAGAATTTTCTGGTCTTCCTAAGAAGGGATTGAAATATTGTCGCCGGACGTGCAAGGCCATGACTAATTCTTCTAAGGAGGCATTGCCGGCTCGTTCTCCAATGCCGTTGATGGTACATTCTAATTGGGTTGCACCATTTTTGACAGCTTCTAGGAAGTTGGCGACTGCTAAACCTAAATCGTTATGTCCGTGTACGGAAATAATTGCTTGATCAATGTTGGGGACATGATCTTTGATGCCCTTAATCATTGCCCCAAATTCACTGGGGGTCAAGTAACCTACTGTGTCGGGAATGTTAATTGTTGTTGCACCAACTGCGATCGCTCGCTCTAATACTTGATAAAGAAAATCTGGGTCAGAACGTGCCGCATCCATTGGCGAAAATTCCACATCTGCCATGAATGACTTAGCATAAGTTACCATTTCTTCCGCGATCGCTAACACTTCGGCGCGTGACTTCCGCAACTGATACTCTAAATGAATATCAGATGTCGAAATAAATGTGTGAATTCTGCCATGAACTGCGGGTTTTAACGCCTCGGCTGCGGCTTCAATATCGGCTTTAATAGCTCTAGCTAAACTACAAATTACCGGGCCATCCTCTGTCCCCACCAGTTGGGCAATTTTCTGAACCGCTTGAAAATCTCCCGGACTCGCAAAGGCAAAACCTGCCTCAATTACGTCTACCCCTAAACGGGATAATTGTTTAGCGATCGCCAACTTCTCATCTATATTTAAAGTGGCTCCGGGACATTGTTCTCCATCTCTGAGTGTCGTATCAAAAATGATAATCTTCTCGGCTTTGTTGGTCATTTTTCCTCTTTGTTAAGTTTTTGTTGAATCTTAAAATATCTTGAACCTTAGTTTTTTTATTTTTAAGATTTGTAAATATTTGCTAAGATTACTAACCTTCTACTTTTTCTATACTGTCTCTGATATCGTTTAAATCAATATATCTATCAGTAGCATTACGTAGCTCTCTGGCTATCATTCCCTCTGTAGATACCACTGTAATGTGCGTATTTTTTGAGCGTAATAGTTCGATAGCCCTCTCAAAATCTCCATCTCCACTGAATAGAACTACTCGATCATATTGATCTACTGTATTAAACATATCTACGACAATTTCAATATCTAAATTAGCCTTTTGGGAATAGCGACCCGATGAGTCATCATAATATTCTTTCAGAATTTTAGTTCTGACTGTATATCCTAAGCTGATGAGAGCATCTCGGAAGCCTCGCTGATCTTGAGGGTCTTTTAAGCCAGTGTACCAGAAGGCATTAATTAATGTTGTGTCTGATTGCTCGTGTTTGAAATACTCTAAGACTCGTCTTGGGTCAAAAAACCAGCCATTTTTTTGTTGAGCATAGAACATATTGTTTCCGTCTACAAAAATAGACAGACGATTCATTGGGGAACCCATAGAAAAATACACCTAACAAATAGAAAAGTAATTAGTTTGGACAATAGATTATAGCAATTCTCAAATGATAAATTTGCTAAAATCCCTATAACAGAGTTTTATGTATAGCTTTTATCTTACCTCTTATACCGCATAAAATTGGCTAAAATATTAGACTTAAGCTGTTGCGACTTAAACCTTTTGATAGCCAGCAGTTTAAGAGAGGCTTTCTGATCAAAATCTATCAATAAAATTGACTGATTAACATGATTAATAGCATTTTTAGCTATATGACTGTCAAGTTTACTTCTAAAGAGGTAAGGCATAGGTCTTGGGGTAGGATATGGATAATCAGCATCTATAAACTTTTGAGTTAATAAAAGTATCAACTTGATGATAGTAAATGCTCATTTTGTACAAAGTGTACCTGTAGCACTACAATTAACTCTAGTTGCATTGAGAAAATAAAGTCTCTCCCTATTGAAGTGCTAAGATAGTGCATTTCCTAGTCTATTTTGTAGCACAATCACAGGTTTAAACTCATTTAGAGAATAAGCTGGGCTATATTTGGGCTATATCTCTACTAAGTCGAGATTTATCACCCCAAATTTGGTAAAAAATAGAAAAGACATTACAAAAGTATAAGTTTCTCATTTAAGTTTTATTTCAATGTACTTGTAGTAAAATCAGCCCTGAATAAATAAATAAAGTAGTACGCAAATCAACTATTAACATGATATGGCAGAAGAACCTACATCTACCTTAACCAAAAAAAATGTCTCTGCTGCCAATAGAACCTCAACTAAGCCAATAAAAGTCCTGAACACAGCATCACGTCCGTGGCGAAAAATATCGCGTTTAGGTCATTTGCTGACTGGGATTTTTGCAGTGGGTGCAGCATGGCTGAGTGTCTCCGGTTGGGGTTTGGTTCAATTGATGGAGAATCAAACGCTATCCACATTTTTTCAACTGCGTGGGTCAATCATACCTCCAGAAAATATTGTGATCTTGGCAATTGATGATCAATCGATATCAATTCCCGAACAGTACTATAAAACAGATCCGCAACAGTATGCCTACTTAGAATCACTGAAGTCTTTTCCTTTTCAACGCTCGGCTTATGCTCAAATCATTGAAAAGCTAACCAAGGCTGGTGTCAGGGCGATCGCACTGGATATAGTTTTTGATTTACCCAGTAGTTACGGAACCGAGGACGATCGCCAGTTTCAAGCTGCATTGCAAAAATATGGCAGTAAAGTTACTTTAGCAGCACTTTATGAAAATTTTGAGACGCACCAAGGAACCTTTATCCAGCTGACGTTACCTCACGAAGCGTTTCAGACGGGTACGGTGTCAATGGGTACAGTTAACTTTCCGTTAGAAATAGATGGTAAAGTTCACCGATTAGCTAGGGAGTTTTCGCCTCTGGTAGCCAATGATGATTTGTCCACAGCGAATGTACCCTCCTTTGATGAAGCAGTATTAGCAACAGCACAAATCGATTATCCTCAGCCAAAAGGCGATCGCATTCATTTCTGGGGTGGTGAAGGGACATTTCAGACAATTCCCCTCTGGTATGTACTTGACCCCAACAATTGGGATACTTATTTAGAACAGGGAAAATTTTTCCAAGATAAAATCGTCCTGATTGGAGCCACTGCTAAGTTAGCCAATGATTATCATCCCGTAGCTATAATTCCCACCCCAGAAAAGATGTCAGGAGTGGAGATTCACGCCAACGCGATCGCTACTTTGATCACAGGTAAAGCGATCGCTCCAGCAATTAACAATCCCCTGCTGCGGAGTTTATTTGTCCTCATCTTAGTTAGTGGCACATCATTGATCATTACGCGCAGCAACCGTGGAACCACTAGAGTTTTTTCTAGTATTGGGTTAGCTAGTATTTGGGGCGGTGTCAGTTACTTTAGCTTTGTGTATGGTCAATTGATTTTTCCTACAGCCATTCCCATGATTGCGATCGTCTTCAGTGGCTTATCCTATTTAGGAACCGAAGTCGCCAAAGAAAAACTCAGAACCCGCCGACTCATAGACATATTTCATAGATATAAAACTTCTCCCGTAGTCCAAGAAATTATCAGCCAACAAGATGACCTGCAAGACCTACTCGACCAACGAGACTTAGCCGTATCCGGGAAAATACTAGCGGGTCGCTACAAAATTATCAAAGTTCTAGGTTCCGGCGGATTTAGCGAAACCTACATTGCCGAAGACATTCAACGACCTGGAAACCCTCATTGTGTAGTCAAACAACTAAAACCAGCCAATACTCAATCTCAAGGAATAGAACTCGCCAGACGTTTATTTAACTCAGAGGCGCAAATCTTAGAAAAATTAGGAACACACAGCCAAATTCCTCAGCTTTTGGCTTATTTTGAACAAGACGAAGAATTTTATTTAATCCAGGAATATATAATTGGGCATTGCCTTAGTCAAGAATTACAATCAAATCAAGGGATCATAGAAATTGCGGTAATCGAAATTGTCCGAGAGTTATTGCATATATTAATATTTCTTCATGAAAATGGCGTAATTCACCGAGACATTAAACCGACTAATATCATTCGACGACACTCAGACCAAAAACTTGTTTTAATTGATTTTGGTGCTGTCAAAGAAGTCACTATCACACCCCCGCAAGATTCAGAGCAAAACCCCTTCACAATTGGCATTGGAACCAAAGGTTATGCGCCGAGCGAACAGTGTTTTGGCCGTCCTCAATATAATAGTGATGTCTATGCAGTCGGGATGATAGGGATTAAAGCCTTAACTGGTATCACCCCCCACGAATTGCATCGGGATGATCAGGGAGAATTATTATGGAGCAATAAAGCATTAGCCAGCCACGCCTTCATCAGAATTTTAACAAAAATGGTAGTAGATGATACTAAAGAGCGATATTTTTCTGCATTCGAGGCTCTCAAGGACATTGACGAATTGGTAAATTCTCAAAACAGCAACTATTCTGCATCACAAAATTATTTATCTTTAGACTCATCAGAACTTCCCACCAAACTTTGGTAAAAAC
>NZ_JAYGHH010000014.1:8538-12410 GCF_034931045.1 Nodularia sp. UHCC 0506 | reverse complement strand
CCTCTATATAGCAAAGTGCTGAGTACTGAGTCCTATTAACTCTGTCCCTAGATTTAATCCAAAGATAAAAAATCCTCTGCTGTCGTGGGATGAATACCTATTGTGTCATTCAGTTCTTGCTTAGTAATTCCTCGACGAATTGCCACACCTAAAGTTTGAATAATTTCGGCAGCATTTTCCCCCAACATATGAGCGCCCAAAACTTGTTGAGAATTGCCATCTACTACTAACTTCATCATCGCTAGGTCTTCTTCTTCGAGTAGCTGATATAAAAGGGGTTGAAACTGAGTAGAATAGCATTTTACAGCATCACCAAAATTTTCCCTGGCTTTGATTTCCGCCATCCCTACACCAGCTCCTTCTGGACGAGAAAAAACAGCAGAAGGCACATACTCATAATTTACTGTTTGCGGGTTATTACCAAAAACCGTATTAGCAAACGCAATCCCTTCCGCCTTAGCTACTGGGGTTAATTGTATCTGGTTGATGCAGTCTCCCACAGCAAAAATATTTTCTTGGGTAGTGCAGTAATATTCATCTACTTTAATTTCACCTTGTTTACCAACTTCGACCTTAGCCTGTTCTAAACCCAGGTTCTTAGTATTAGGACTCGAACCTGTAGCCACGAGAATAGTATCTGCGGCTATAGTTTCTGCAAAATCGCCAGTAATTTTTAACAGCCAACCATCATCTAAATGAGTAATTTCTTGAGCAGTGCTGTTAGTAAAAATTTTAATTCCGCGTTTGCTTAAACCTTGTTGTATGCCAGAGCGAATATCATTATCAAACCCTGATAGCATCATTTCATCTTTTTCTATCAGTGTAACTTTACACCCTAAAGCGTGCATCATGCTAGAAAATTCAGCGCCAATATAACCACCGCCAATAATTGCTAACCGTTTTGGTAAATAGGGTAAATGAAACATTTCCCGATATGTAATAGCATATTCTATCCCTGGAATATTCGGCTTATGAGGTTTTCCACCCACAGCAATTAAAATTTTATCAGCTGTTACTTGATGTCCATTTAAATTTAGAGTATGAGCATCAACCAAAACAGCACGTTCTTTAATGACTTCAATTCCTGCTGCTCGTAACTGTTGACAATAGGAGTAGCTAATGTGTTCAATATGTCGATGTACGGATTTCATAAATAGTGTCCAGTCAAAATACCGCTTACATTTACTCCACCCGTAGCTATGTGCTATTTGGTTGTTCTGAGCAAAGTCGGCTGCGTAGACAATCAATTTTTTAGGAACACAACCCCGATTTACACAAGTACCACCAATGGTTTCTTGTTCAGCCATAGCGACACGGACACCATAGCTAGCCGCTTTTTTTGCTGCTGCTAATCCCCCAGGCCCAGTACCAATGACAAACAAGTCATAATCAAACGTCATAAAAATCTGTTCCTTCGTAACTCGTTTGGAAAGCAGAGCTATTTCATCTCTTATAGTTATTTAGTGAATGTTTTATCTACTGCCTTTAGATGGATCAAAAATGCAGAAAGATAACGATGTATAAACTTTTATTCATATCCACTAATTAAAAAGATTCTGTAAATTTATAACTAGAGTTGGATAATGAATCTTACTAGCGACAGTATTTTGAGATAGGATAGGTTAGAATTTGTCTAGTTAAATAACCACCAATATAAAATTAAGTATCAATTTAAATTATTTTACACAAATTTCAACAGAAGGCAAAAAGAAATATGTATAAGTTGATGCAAAAAACGCGGAATAAAATTTTAAAAAAAATTGATGCCATACCATTCATTCGATATCAAGAAAACTTGGCTTATCAAACAGCAGTAAAAAAGCATATAACCAAACTACCTCTTCTCTCCCAGGTTGATTTGGATATATTAGAAAACATTAACAAAAAAGGCGTTGTCATTACTTCCTTAGAAGCATTGGGAATTCCCTCTACACCTGACATCCTGGTAGCAGCACAAAACCTAATACCACAAATACCATCGCCAAATATCTCTGTTCAGAAAGATGAATTTGTTGTTCATGCTACTTCCCAGCAGATAATGGAGTATCCAGAAATTTTTTTATGGGGACTTGAACAACGTTTACTTAATATTGTAGAAAATTATCTGGGTTTACCAATATCCTACAATGGAGTATATTTTCGCAGAGATATTGCTAATAAAATCGAGCAAGGTTCAAGATTATGGCATATAGATAGAGAAGATAGAAAAATTATCAAAATTATCATTTATTTAAGTGAAACTAATGAGCATACAGGGCCATTTCAATATATTCCCCCAGATTTATCTTTAGAAATAGCCCAAGCTTTAAAATATACATCTGGCTACATTCGGGAGTCAAAGATGAGAAATTTTATATCTCCAGAAAATTATAAATCCTGTACAGGTTCTGTGGGTACTGTAATTTTTGCTGCTACTGGTAGCATTTTTCATCGAGGAAAGTTGCCGATAAATTCTGATAGATTTGCTATGTTTTTTGATTACAGTTCTAGGCGGCAGAAAAAAAGATATTATATGGCAAATTCTTTACCGCAACAGGATTTATTAATGTTATCTCAAAATCTCCCAGAACATAAAAAGCAATGTATTTTTTATTAGAAATTCTCTGATTTAATCAATCATGTTTCTAAACTCTTCAGATTTATAAAATGAAATAAAATTTCTCACTAATGATTAAATTGTCATATCCTCCTGGGGATTAATCACTAATCGCAAAACTGATAACGCTAAAATAATCAAAAATAATACTAAACCAATGGTGCAAGCATAGCTAATTTCTAAATTACTAAAGGCTTCTTCATATAAATAGTAAACAATTGTTTTGGAGCTATTTAATGGACCACCTTGAGTCATAATAAATACTTCTTCAAATACTTTAGTTGCAGAAATCGCTGAAATTACCGCTACTAGCGCTAAATACGGTTTCATCAAAGGTATGGTAATATCCCAGTGTTTGCGAATACCATCTGAACCATCAATAGCTGCGGCTTCATACACATCAGCTGGAATTGATTGCAACCCTGCTAAATAAATTACCATATAATAGCCGAGTCCCTTCCAGACAGTGACAGCCATAACGCTGGCTAAAGAAATTGGTACAATGCCCAGCAGCTTCTCTGGACTAGTTAGCCAGGGAATTCCTTCAGGAAAAATATTCAAAGTCGTGAGTAACTGATTGAGTAAGCCGTTTTCTGCATATAGCCATTTCCAGGCGATGCCAGCCACTACCATTGATATCACTACCGGGGTGTAGTAAGCTGCTCTAAACCAATTCATGCCTCGCAGTTTCTGATTTACCAAAATTGCCAAAACTAAAGGAGCCATGACTAAAATTGGTACAACACCCAAAAGATAGATGAAAGTATTTTCTAAGGTTTTCCAAAAAACTGCATCTTTCCACAAGCGGAAAAAGTTACCAAAACCTATCCATTGAGGTGGCTGTGAAAGGTCTTCGTAGCTGGTAAAGCTGAGGTAAAATGCCTGTATTGCTGGCCAAAAAACTGTTAAAACTAGGAGAATTAAGGCCGGGAGCAAAAATAAGTAAGGAGTCAGTCTTTGTTTTAAAAAAATCCAGTGTTGATGCTTAATTTGATTCATAAGTTGTTGCTCATTTTACTTGAATAACATGGACAGGTAAGTAGAGCAGCAGGAATAATTCAATGTTTGTAGTAAGGACTTTAGTCCTTATTTGAGGGCTGTAGCCCTCACTACGCAACAATCTGAATATTTTTACATTACTTAATGTACTTTGACTTATTCTCGCCTACTTACTTAATATGTCTACCCCACAATAGTTTAATGTAATTGAAATGTATAGGAATTCGGTAAAAAAAAGCTAATTAATATGACACGAACATTTGTCCTCTCGTTTTTC
>NZ_JAYGHH010000014.1:0-8513 GCF_034931045.1 Nodularia sp. UHCC 0506 | reverse complement strand
GATGCAATTTTTTTGGGGATGTGAGTAAATTTAAGGTTCAATGTTTTTGAGGGCATCGATAATCAATAATACAGGGATTAACTGTGATGGAATCTGAGAAAAATTTGCCAATTGAGCATCAAAATGTACCAGTCAACCACCGTGGTTTACATGAATTTTTGTACAGTTCTGACGATGAACACAATACCACTGAAGTGGCTGTAACGCCTGTATTTGCAAATGATGGGGCAGAAATTATGCCTCTTGAAACTTGGCGCATGGCTGACCAAAATGCTAAAGTTGCCGGAGTTTATGCGGTTTTGGATGCAGAAAACCAAACCCAGTATATTGGCTATTCCCGGAATGTGTTGCTTTCTCTCAACAGTCATGTTAGCCAATATGGTGAGCAAAAATGCGCTTTTGTGCGTGTGCAGACTTTTAAGTTTCCCAAACGTCAAGATATGGAAGATTTGCAAGATGTTTGGATTAGAGAACTAGAAACTACACCACCTGGAAATGCTGCTGAAGGTGGAATGTGGGCGAGTACGGTAGGTGAGGCAGCTAAGGTGGTAATGTCAGAGGTGGAACGCCAAGCTTATGAGGAGAAAAAGTTAAAATTGCGGAAAGCAATGGCTGATTCAAGTTTGTCTCAGGGAATAGAAAAGGTGGATGCGAGTGTCGCAAAACGTCAGGTTCAACTCGAAGCAGCTGTGAAAAATGATGACTGGAGTTCAGTCATTGACGCGCAGACAGAGGAAACTAAATCTTAGCCCGGATTTCTGACAATAATTTCACCGATTTGAATAGAAAATAGCCGTTATCCCCGACGATAGAATAAAATAATAGAACCTCCCGAATTCAATTGGGGAGGTTCTCAAGTGACTGAAATTTATTTATTTGGCGAAATATTAAACCTTTGCCAATTCTGGCGCAGGACGCTTACTGTTACGAATAGATGACACAGCTTCAGCGTAATCTGGGGCTTTAAATACAGCTGAACCAGCAACAATTGCATTAGCACCAGCTTCCAAAACTTGCCAAGTATTATTAGCCTTGAGTCCCCCATCGACTTCAATCCAGGGGTCTAAACCGCGTTCGTCACACATTTGGCGCAATTGGCGAATTTTTGGCAACACACCGGGGATAAAGCTTTGACCTCCAAAACCGGGGTTAACGCTCATAATCAGTACTAAGTCGCATAGGTCTAGAACGTGTTCAATTAGCACTAAAGGAGTACCGGGGTTGAGGACAACGCCAGCTTTCTTTCCTAGTTCCTTAATTTGTCCCAATGTTCGATGCAGGTGGGGGGAAGCATTATGCTCGCAATGTACGGAAATAATATCAGCTCCCGCTTTAGCAAAATCTTCTACATACTTTTCTGGTTCTACAATCATTAAGTGGACATCCAGTGGTTTGGTTGTCACTGGGCGAATCGCCTCCACAACCAGAGGACCGATGGTAATGTTAGGTACGAAGCGACCATCCATTACATCAACATGAATCCAATCTGCTCCGGCGGCATCTACAGCCCGGATTTCGTCGCCTAGACGACTAAAATTGGCTGATAAGATAGATGGAGAGATCACAATGGGCTTTTGAGCTGGTTTTTGGGTCATGGTTAGTGGGTTTTAAAGCGTTCTCGTCTGTAAGCATTGTAACAAAATATTGAGCCAATCCTGATAATTTTGATCCCACCCGGTTAAAAGTACGAAAGAAATACTCCTGAACAGGGAAGCAAAAAAAATTATCTTGATAAACAATAACTAATAACAACTCATTACGAACAACTAGACAATGGGTAAAAAACTAAGCTGGATAGTTTGGGGATTGAGTGCTTCTTGTTTAAGTGCGCCTGTATTAGCTTCAGCTTTACAAAATCCTTTAGGTGCTAATGGCATTGATGCTCTGAGATTACACCAACCTCCTTATAATTTACTGGGGCGCAAGATTGCTATTGGTCAGGTAGAAATTGGTCGTCCGGGAATGTTTGGCTGGGATAAGGCTGTATCTCAAAATCGTGCCGTATCATTAGCGGGTGTGTTTATGCGCGATGGACCGGCTAAATCTAATACTGCTGTTGACTCACACGCCTATAATGTTGCTGGTGTTATGGTCAGTCGAGACAAAGCTTTTCCTGGAGTTGCTCCAAAGGCGCAGTTGTATTCGTCTGCTGTGGGTTCTACAAGAAACATGGGGCAAGCGGAAGAGTGTTTGACGGCACAACATATAGCCTTACAAAATGGTGATGATGTCCGTGCTATTAACTTCAGCTTCGGTGAACCTCTGAGCCGTGACCCACGTCCTGATGCGGTTTTAGATGGTAATGCTTTACTAACTTTATGTCTTGATTGGTCTAGTCGCGTTCATGATGTTTTGTATGCGATCGCGGGGAACCAAGGCAGAGGGGGTATTCCTATTCCTACAGATAATTATAACGGACTCAACGTTGCTTTTTCATCCCCCAGAAGAGGTATTTTTAATAAAGTTGACGTTTCTAATTTGGCGGCTGTTAACCAGGGTGCTACGGCTCGGTTAGCTGGTAAGGAGTTTAATATTGATGGTCGTCGTTCTATTGGTTTGGTTGCACCAGGAAGTAATATTCCGATGCTGAATCCAGATGGTAAGTTGAATAAGGTGACAGGAACAAGCTTTGCTGCGCCTCAAGTTACGGCTACTGTGGCTTTGTTGCAAGAATTTAGTGACCGACAACTACAAAATCAACAACGTAATTGGAGTATTGATGCTCGCCGTCATCAAGTGATGAAGGCTGTATTATTGAATTCCGCCGACAAGCTGCAAGATAGTGGTGATGGCTTACGCCTGGGAATGACTCGGACGCTGATTGATAAACAAAATCAAAACTGGTTAAAATCTGATGCTTATCAAGATTCCCAAATTCCTTTGGATGCTCAAATGGGAACTGGTCATTTAAATACTTTTCGGGCTTATCAGCAATTTAGCTCTGGTCAATGGCGAGCATCAAGTACAGTCCGTAGTATTGGTTGGAATTATGGCACGGTAGATGTTGGATCTACGGTGGATTATGCCTTGGATAAACCTTTAAAAAAGGACAGTTTTGTGAATATTACTCTGATTTGGAATCGGTTAGTGGAGTTAAATGATACAAATAAAAACCAGAGATATGATGTGGATGAAAGTTTTAGCGATCGCGGTTTGAATAACCTCGACCTATACTTAATCAAGGCAGATGCTCAAAATTCAGATACTGGTGTTGCTTGCTCATCAGTCAGTAAAATTGACAGTGTAGAACATATTTTCTGCCCCGTTCCGGCTACTGGAAACTATAAAATCCGTGTTCAGTTTCGTGAACAGGTCAACGAAGCAACTCAATCCTATGGTTTAGCTTGGTGGAGTGTTGCCAAATCTGCTTCAGATTAAAACAGGAATAATGTCAGTGGTGGACTGACACAGCTAAATTCGTGCCTTATTGTGGAATTTTAGCCAGCCCAGAACCGGGAAAATTATCAGCCACTATTTTAGTCCGGTCATACGACTACTGACTACTGGCTCAGGTTGGTAATGATTAGATCATTTGTGTATACAGGGTAGCTCTGACACAAGAAGAGTGGAGTTTTAATGGCGACTAAGCACAGTGCATTATTTATAACTAAGTTTAGTTCATAAACTGTCACGAATAAAATGTTCGATTTTATCCTAGAAGAGCTACTATTGATATAGTGCAAGGAGTGCTACCACTTCACACAATGTTTGTTACAAGTAATTCTGGCAATGCTTCTCGTCAAGAAATCTTGCCGTTTGCAAATGTGGCATCAAACAAGTGAACTGGTATATGCTTTTACAGAAAAGTACTTGAGTAATCCAAATTCTCAAGTGCTTTTTTGTGTATAAAAACTAAAGTAAAAACATTGATTGTTGTTTGTAGAATTGCTTTGATATCCAGTGTTTAAACGCAAACCGAGTCTTGCTCTAGCAAAAGGTTAAGTTATGAGTATAAACCCAGTTAATTCAAAGCTTTAAGCGTTTAGCATTGTTCCCAGTGATATGACTACGGCTATAAAAATTAATTCATTTGAGGTAAAGTTAAGCCTCCGGGTCAAACTTAATTCAAATGTTCATAAACCAGTATATTTAAACTAACTTAAAAACATGGGTGGCAAGTTAATTGTATTTGAAGGGGTAGAAGGCTGCGGCAAAACTAGCCAAATGCAGTTTTGTTGTGAATGGTTGCAACATTTAGGTATCTCCGTGGTTGTAACGCGTGAACCGGGAGGAACAGAGTTAGGCTTACATCTCCGCCGCCTTTTACTGGAGAAAGTCGAGAATAAATCAATTTCTGAGGTGACAGAATTATTATTGTATGCTGCTGACCGGGCGCAACACGTTGAACAAGAACTGAAACCAAATTTAGCAGAGGGGAAATATATATTGTGCGATCGCTATACTGATTCTACCACTGCCTACCAAGGTTATGGTCGGGGTTTGAACATGAGTTTAATTAATCAACTTAACTATATTGCCACTTCTGGGTTAGAAAGTGACTTAACTATTTGGCTAGATGTTGATGTGGAAGTGGGACTTGCCAGAAAACAAGGCGATGGAGTAGGATTAGACCGGATTGAACAAGAAACTATCGCTTTTCATCGGCGTGTGCAGCAAGGATATGCCGAGTTAGCTGCATCTTATCCATCTAGAATTGTCAGGGTTGATGGTAGTTTAACTCAAGCAGCAGTGCAAGACATAATTCAGGGAATTTTGCGGGACAAGTTGGAATTATGAGTTGATTTCACGCAGAGACGCACCAGGCGCACAGAGGAAGAGCTATCCTTGTTTGTGTTAACAGCGCTGTAATTGTGTTAGTAAAACGACAATTTCATCTATTGATTGGCGCACAACCCTAGCTGGTTGTTCAGAATGATTGACAATTATACTGAAAGCTAAAGGTTGATAATTGGGTGCATTCACATATCCTGAGAGGGAAACTACACCTGTCATAGTACCTGTTTTGGCTTGGACAATTTCTACAGCCGGAGTATCACGCAAACGATTTCTTAATGTTCCGCTAACACCCGCAACAGGTAAAGAAGCCCGAAAAATTTCTGCTTGTGGTGATTTTGTCATGGCCTGTAAAGTTTGCACCAAAGCTTGGGGACTAATTAAGTTTTTGCGAGATAACCCAGAACCATCTACTAATATGTAACTTGTGGGATCTACTCCTAATTGAGTTAAAGTAGTCTTGACAACTGCTAAACCTGCGTCGGCTGTAGTTTGATTAGTTTTTTCTGGTTGTTTAATCGCTAAAGTCCTTAATAAAGCTTCAGCATACAAATTATTACTATTAATATTTGTCTCTTTTAACAACTCAGATAAAGATGGTGATTCCACTGCGGCTAGTTCTCGGTCATTTTTTGCACTAGTACCGTATGACATTTGATTCACAGAAATTCCTGATTTCACCAAAGTTTGGCGGAAGTGACGCAAGAAATTTTGCACGGGATCAAAAACAGCGACCGCTCTCATAGTAGAGTTAGAATTTACAGCCATCTGTCCTTGAATTCGCAGCATTGGCCCTCTTAAACCCCGGCTAACTGCAACAAAACCCGATTCATCTTTTTGAGTAGTTATAGAATTATTTTCCACTAGCCATTGATATGCTTCCACCGGTTCATTCCATTTGAGTTGTAATGGTTTTCCTATGGTTTGGGGCGAAACCGTCAATAGAGAAGCATTTTCATTGACAATTAAACTGTTAACCGGCGCGCCATAATAAGCCGCTAAATCTTCCCATTCCCAACTAGGATGAATAATTTCACCTTGAAAATAACTATCATCAGCAATCAACTGGTTAACTTGCGTAATTCCTTGTTGCTGTAATTGTTTAGCTAGTTCTTGCAGTTGTGGTACTTTTAAACTGGGGTCTCCTCTACCGACTACACGCAAAACACCATTGCCATCTTGATAAACAGAGGTACGAATGCGAAAATCTGCACCCAATTGTTGTAATGCTGCGGCTGTTGTTAATAATTTGGTGTTAGAAGCTGGATTAAAGTATTTTTCAGCATCACGACTATAAAGAATTTGTTCATTAGCGAGATTTTTGACTAAAATTCCCCAACGCACTCGCCTAAATTCCGGGCTATTTGTGATGGTGTCTACGGCTGATTTTAACTGGGCGGGACAAATTGTGTTTGTGGTAATTGCCGGTGTGACTGGTGTTTGTGCTTTGGCTGTTTGTTGGGTGACAGCAATTTTAGTAATCAGAAACAGCGACAATAAGCCAATGGTAATTTTTTTAGACATTAATATAATTCGTAGTTCGTAATTCGTAATTCGTAATTTTTTTCTATGACAAAAAAGCAAGGGATTTGTTCCTATGCCAACATCTTGCACCTATAGCAATAACCGAAATATCCCCGACCTCTTGAAGAATTCGGGGATCTGAACCTCTGCTAAATTATTTCAGGTACATCACCTATAATTTAGTCCCACACTCAGAACAAAAGTTATGGGTAGGAGGGTTTGTTGTCCCGCAATGGCTACAGGAAACTGGTTCGACTACGGCTTTTGGTGGCTGTATAGGCAAACCAATCATTTGAGCGTTGCTTTTGCCTGGGGCTACCATTGGATAACAGTTTTCGTCTCTGGTGACTCGAATATCAACCACAACGGGGCCATCATGTGCTATCATCTGTGCGATCGCATCTTTTAACTGATCACGACTGCTAATTACCATGCCCTTAATGCCATAAGCTTTGGTTAAAAACTCAATGTCTGGCATCCCGACTTCCATATTGGAAGATGAATAACGCTCACCATAAAAGGCTTGTTGCCACTGGCGCACCATCCCTTGCCAACCGTTGTTTAAAATTACAGTCTTGACATTAATACCGTACTGTGCTAGTGTTCCCAATTCTTGCAAACACATCTGGAAACTAGCATCACCACTGATACAGATGACTTCTTCATCAGGGAATGCGACTTTTGCACCCATAGCCGCCGGGACACCAAAACCCATTGTTCCTAACCCAGCACTAGAAATCCAACGTCTGGGGCCATTTTTCAGGAATTGTGCTGCCCACATTTGATGTTGACCAACGTCTGTGGTGTAAAACGCGTGGGGGGCTTGGCGACCAATTTCCACAATCACCTCTTGGGGTGAAATGCTATCGGGATGTTGAGGCACTTGTAGGGGGTAGTCTTGCCGCCAACGGTTAACTAAATTCAACCATTCTTGATTTTTGTGTGGTATGTGTTTAATGCCTGTTTCTTGACAGCGACGTAACAAGTCAACTAAGACATGACGCACATCACCGACAATCGGGACTTCAGGAACTCTATTTTTACCAACTTCTGCGGGGTCGATGTCAATGTGAATGACTTTGGCATGGGAAGCGAATTCATCTAATTTACCAGTAACGCGATCGTCAAATCTCGCACCAACGCAGATTAACAAGTCGCAATCTGTCACGGCAAAGTTAGCGTAAGCAGTACCGTGCATTCCCAACATTCCCACAGACAAGGGATGATGCTCGTCGAATGCACCGATACCCATTAAGGTTGTAGTGACTGGGATATTAAATAACTCAGCTAGTTCTTTAATTTCTGAGTGGGCGTTAGAGGCGATCGCTCCACCACCAACATACAATAAGGGACGGCTACTGTTACGAATTAACTTAATTGCCGCATTGATTTGCCGAGGATTTCCCTTCACAGTGGGACGATAACCCCTTAATTTCACAGTTCCCGGTTCCACGGGTACATAGTCACATTCTTCTAAAGCCACATCTTTAGGCACATCAATCAAAACTGGACCTGGTCGTCCAGTGCTGGCGATGTGGAAAGCTTCAGCCACAATGCGCGCCATGTCTTTGGGGTCGCGCACTACATAAGAGTGTTTGACTATTGGTAGGGTAATTCCGTAAATATCTGTTTCTTGAAACGCATCAGTACCAATTGATGCCCGTGGCACTTGTCCTGTCACCACAATCATGGGGATGGAGTCCATGTAGGCTGTAGCGATACCTGTGACTAAATTTGTTGCCCCAGGGCCAGAAGTACCGAAGCATATTCCCACCTTGCCAGTAGCACGGGCATAGCCATCGGCGGCGTGAGCTGCGCCTTGTTCGTGCCGGACTAAAATGTGTTTAATAGCACCAGTTGATTCTACTTTATAGAGGTCATCGTAAATTGGCAGGATTGCCCCACCAGGATAACCAAAAATGTATTCAACTTCATGGCGGATGAGGCTGTCAAGTAGAGCAAAACCACCAGTTTCACGCTTGGGCGCGACGACTGGCGATTGAGTCACACCAGACTGATTGTGATTTTCGGTTTGTGGGAGACTAGTTAAGGATGGCAAGCGCACGGTCACGGTCAAACCTCAGACGATAGCTAAGTTAACGCGTAAATTCTGTATTTAGTATTCCATTTTAATGGAAAAGTTGAATTTAATCTCGCTATTAAAATATAAAATTTGACATAAACAAAGGATTGCTGTGATTTAGCAAAGCAATTGCCTAGAAAAACCAACTTAATCCCATAATAGCTAATTATCC
>NZ_JAYGHH010000013.1:81030-99447 GCF_034931045.1 Nodularia sp. UHCC 0506 | reverse complement strand
AAGCTAATTTTGCCGCCATCAACAGGAGAAAATGTAGACTTTTTGGGAAAAATTTGCAGCATAACTTTAATTCAATATGGTTCAGTTAAATTTCGCACTCTTCGTTTAGGTCATTTTTTTTAACGTTCGCGCAGCGCATACCGCCAAGTACGTCAAGGACACCAAGTCAGGAATGAGAAGAAAGCAATGCTTAATTGAACTGTATTGAACTTTAATTTTAAGTTTATATAAAGGTCTATTAATTTGTTGTTTCTTGTGATTTTATTTCGTGTCTAGCAGAAATTACAGATTAAGATTAGGAACTATATTAATATCTTCATAAATATCTGCCATTGTTAAATTCAATCCCACAGAGTCTAGACGCAATTTATCATCTTTATCTAAAATTTCCATTGACCAATTACCAGAGATTTCTCGGCGATAAACTTCTACTTTGATTTGGTTTTGATATACCAATACATATTCTTGCAAACTATCTAGCATTTGATAATTAAGGCGTTTTTCTCGTTTATCTGTGGTTTCTGTGGAATCAGATAAAACTTCGATGATTAAGCTAGGATGAGTTTTAAAATATCTTTCTTTATCTTCAGGATCACAGGTAACTAAAATATCAGGATAGTATAATATTTCGGCGTTTTGTACCTTGACTTTAACTTTCATATCTGACATGAAAGCACGACAGGAACTACCGCGAAGATGGGAGCGTAAGAGGTTGTAAATATTACCTGATATCAGGTTATGTTCTTCACTAGCACCCGCCATTGCAAAGATTTGTCCGGCTATGTATTCATGGCGAATATCGCTGGATTTCTCTGCTTCTAGGTATTCTGCAACTGTGAGAATATTTAAAGGAGATTGCATAGTTTTTATATGGGATGAATTAATATTGATTTCCTGACTACCAAATTTTACTCATCTTCAAATTAAATCCTGGTAAAACGTTTTCATCGCTAACAGTTTCAGGATTTTCTAAACATTCTTCTGGTTGTCCTGGACGATAAATATAAACTCGGCGATGTTTACGGTCAATTAACCAAGCTAATTGGATTTCTTCTTCCTGCATATATTCTACCATTTTGTCTTTTAATAGTTGCAGGTTATCAGACGCTGACCTTAATTCAATTAGAAAATCTGGACAAATAGGGGCAAATTTTTGTTTTTGTTCTGGGGTAAGTTGATTCCACCGGGCTAATTTTATCCAGGAAGCATCAGGCGATCGCTCTGCACCCGTTGATAGTTTAAATCCTGTGCTAGAATCAAAACAAATGCCCGTATTGTCTTGTTCTGCCCAAACATATAACTGTCCCGCAATATTAAAGTTACGGTTTCCTGTTTCTGAACCTGTAGGCGGCATAATTGAGATTTCTCCAAATTTATTCCTCTCAATGCGTAAGTCGCGGTTTTCTTGACAGAACTCAAAAAATTGTTCGTCTGTCATGGGCATTGATGAGGGAAAATGTAATATTAAAGGGGATGAAAGCATGGTAAATCTCTCCTACTTTGCTTACCCAAACAACTTAATTATATCTATATATAAAAATGGTGGGTTACGCTTTTGCTAACCCACCCTATGAATATAATAATATTGGTGTTAATTAAACTTACTTGTTAGGCTGAGGTGTCATCCGCAAATAAGGTTTGATTTCTTTGTAACCTTTGGGGAATTTCTCTTTAAGAACTTCAGGATCTTTCAATGATGGTACAATTACGCAGTCGTCCCCATCTTTCCAGTCAACTGGTGTAGCTACGCTATAATTATCTGTTAATTGCAGAGAATCAATTACTCGCAATAGTTCATCAAAGTTGCGTCCTGTGCTGGGGGGATAGGTGAAGGTAAGACGCAGTTTTTTATTGGGGTCAATCACGAAGACAGAACGCACTGTAATGTTTGCAGCTGCGTTAGGGTGAATCATATCATAAAGGTTAGAAACCTTGTTATCCGCATCTGCGAGAATGGGATAATTGAGGGCGGTTCCTTGAGTTTCTTCGATGTCTCCTACCCAACCATTATGGGATTCAACATCATCAACGCTAAGTGCGATCGCTTTGACGTTACGCTTATCAAATTCGGGCTTTAGTTTGGCAACTGTGCCTAATTCTGTGGTACAAACAGGCGTAAAGTCAGCAGGGTGAGAAAACAGCACTACCCAGCTGTCACCCGCCCATGCGTAGAAGTCGATGTCGCCGTGTGTAGAGGCTTGTGTAAAGTTGGGTACTGTATCACCAAGACGGAGAGTCATGCAAGATTCCCTGTAATTTAGAAAGGCTTATGTATTTTACATTGCCATCATGACATAAAACACAGTTTCCCCATCGGCTTTTAGCAGTTTGTAATAAAAATTTTAATTTTTTAAGGCATTAAGAAATACAAATTAATTAAATTTTAATAAAAATAGCATTTCTTAATCTGTGTTTATTTTGTGATAATTTTTTGGTAAGCTTGGATGATTTGACGCGCGATCGCACTCCAGCTAAAATACTCTAAAGCATATTTTTGGGCATTTAACCCCCGTTGCTGACATTCTTGGGGATTTTGCAAAGCTTCTGCAATTAATTTTACAAAAGTTTCTACCTTTGTTGCACCCACCCAGCCCGAATTGCTATCACGCACCTGTTGCCAAATATGCACTTGGTCAGAAATAACTACTGGTATCCCTGCTACCATAGCCTCAGCTACCGCAATGCCGAAATTTTCATAGTAAGAAGGCAATACGAATAAATCAGCAGCTTGTAGTAAACTAGCTTTTAACTCACCACTAACAAAGCCTGTAATTGTAGTATGCGATCGCAATGGTGAATTGGCAATCTGATCTTTAATTTTTTGCTCATAATCTGGGTCTTGAGAATTTGTCCCGGCTAAAACAAAGTGAAAATTATACTGGGACTCTAAAAGCTTTTCTAAGGCTGGAATTAACAAATCTAACCCTTTTTTTTGGTCAATCCGCGACATAAACAACACTAAAGGCAAATCTTGCGGTATTTCCCATCGACGACGGACTAAACTCCCGGCATTTTCTAACTTTTCTGGGGGAATTACACCCAAAGGAATGACCAAATCTCGTGTAACAACCCCAAAGCGTTCTGATATTTTTGCTTCTTGTTCGCTGGTAAAATGAATTGCGGCTGCATCAGCTAAATTTCGCCGTTCAATAAGTCCAGCATAAAGCTGTTTTAATTGCTTTTTCTTGCGTAAATCAGAGGGGTCCAAAGTTCCCAAAGGACGCAAAATATAAGGTAACTTTTGCTGACGACATACCCTAGCCGCAGCACTACTTACAGGAGAAAATAAAGCATGAATATGTGCCAAATCATATTCACCAGCATGAACTTTTAACCATTTTAATAAATCAAGAGAAAACTTATAGCGGCGAAATGGGGCGCAACGAAAATAAATGATTTCATAACCATCTTGTTTTACTGGACAATTTAAAGGCACATCCAGAGGTTTTTGTCCACTATCACCATTACTATCAGTAGTAATAATTGTAACTTCTACTTCCTCCTTTGCCAAAGCAGCAGCCAGCCCAATAACCATTTGACTGGGACCACCATAAACAACAGAAATTGAAGGAATAATTTGTAAAATTTTCATAATTTTGCGTTTTGCTGTGCGCCTCTGCGCGAGCCTTTAATTATTAATCAATTTTTGATAAAACTCAAACTGCTGCTTTGCTAAAGCCTTATTAGTATATTTTTTCATGGCTTTTTGATAACCTTGATCACCAACACTTTTAGCAAAATCTGGTTGGTCTATTAATCGCACTAAGCAATTAGCCAAAGCTGGAATATCACCTTCAGGAAATACTAAACCAGCATCACCAATTACATGGGGAATTTCGCCAGAGTCCGAACCAATCACGGGAACTTGGCAAGCCATAGCCTCAATCAGCACATGGCCAAATTGTTCTTTCCAGCCTACAGCAGTCAGTGTTGTAAATTTATAAGTAGTCTCTGAAGGCAGTACCAAAGTATTCATTAAGTTGATATAATTAGCAACTTCATTATGGGGAACACTTTCCACAAAAATTACCCGTTCTCTCAGATTATTTTCTGTGGTAATTTTAATTAATTCTGCTTGTAATTCACCCCGTCCTAATAGTAATAGTTTCCAGGGTTTATCTTTGATAGTTATTAAAGCTTCTAAAAGAGTTAATAAGCCTTTTTCTGGAACAAAGCGCCCCACAAATCCTACAACAAAATCCTCAGATGTAATTCCCAATTTGCTGGCTAATTCTGGTTGTTGTTTGGGAGTAAATAGGCGTTCGTCAACACCCAATTGCGGCATAACTTTTATGTTACCTTGATATCCTCGTTGTCTGAGAACTTCCGCCCCATCTTGATTACCAGAAATGATGCCGTGACTATGGTTAAGATTGTATTTCTCTAACAAATTAATAGGAAATTTTAGTGCATAAGGTAGATTCCACCAAGTAAAAAATATATTTTTTGCCTTGAGTCCTAATAGCTGATTGAGAAAAATCATTTGAGCATAAGCTAATCCTCTAGAACCTTGTTCTACTTGGATAATTTGGGGGCAAAATTCTCGTAATAAAGAAATTAAATCAGTACCAAAGGTGAGTAGACCTTGATGATTTTGACTAAAGTTAGAAATTGGGACAATTTTAAAATTCCCTTCATCCCGGTATTGAGTGGTAATAACTTTATTTTGAACTCCCCCAGGTTTCCAGGTTTTAGGAACGACAACTGTGACTTCAATTCCTGGTTGTAACTGAGCTAAAGCCCGTAATTTTTCACAGTTTAGGTCTACAATATAAGAATGACTAGCAACTAAAATTTTCATAAAATTTGGGTATTTGTTAATAGTCAAATTTCAAAAATGACCAATGACTAAATTTGTTGATCTAGATGGGTATAAGTTTGACCATCATTCCAGATTGACTGAATTACAGTACCCAAGGCTTTGAAAAAACCCAAAGTGTAAAAAATACCGCGAGTGAAAATTTTCATGGGAGAACCACTTTTGTTACAAGGTGGGTGTCCGAGAACGTGACAATCAAATAAACGGGCGTATAGGCGTAAAGCTTCGATAGCATTGAGATTTTTTAGCGCCATTAAAAAATGATTGTGGTAGAAGGTGAGTTGATACTGAAGCGATCGCATACTAATATCATGACAACCCCCAGTCTCTTCGCCCAAATGTATCAAATAAGCCTCTGGGTCATACCAAATCTTATATCCCGTCTGTCGAATTCGCAAACAAAAGTCTGATTCTTCGCGCACCGCACTACCCCGAAATCTTTCGTCAAAGTGCAATCCGTATTGAGTAAAAATTTCGCGGCGAAAAGACATATTACAACCTCTAGCTGTTAAAACTTGTTGAGGTTTAATAGTGTGGACTAAATCAATGTGATACCAAGCAATTCCAGGGTCCATTGCTTCGGGAGGTAAATATTCAATTTGCAACTCACCACCCGAATCACTTAATTTACCTCTGTCAAATACTCGCCCAGCCACAGCGCCTATCTCTGGATGCTGCACATAATTTTTGGCATGGGCTGCTAAAAATTCTGGGGTAATTTTCACATCATCATCAATAAATAAAATGATTTCACCTTTTGCACGTCGCACACCATAATTACGCGCCCCTGGTAAACTCGCCCAATTTAAGCGAAACCATTGAATTTTATCTGCTGCTGAGATTTCTTCCAGGTAAACTTGAATTTCTGGTTGGTGTGTGGGAGATTGGTCTACTACCAAAACCTCAAAATTGGGATAGTCCTGTTTTAAAACATCTACAATACTATCCTGCAAAGTTTCTTCTCTCCCATAGGTGGGAATAATTACTGAAATCAAAGGCAAATTATTCATGTATTTTCTTATTCAAATAAACTTGCGTTTTGATCATGGAATTGCCTGCTAAATTTCCAATTTCCAATTTCATTGCTTTTGTAATGGTAGTAGAACAAATTAAACTTTTATTTTGGAAAATTTCTTAGTTGTTGTTTTTATAGGTTCAGCATTTTGTGCTTCTTGTTTATCCAGGACTTGCAATTTGAACAGTACTCCTGCAAAAAACCAGTAGTATACAGCCACTGGATCAACATCTAAAGGATAATAGTAAGTATTATAGCTAATAAACAGTATAAACACCCACAAAGCAGCACCATAAGTGCGGAAATTAGGGTCTTTGATGGCACGATAGGTTTTGAAACCAGTAATTGTCAAGGTTGTAACCAAAGCTAAAAAGCCCAGGACTCCCACAATACCTACCTCATATAATACTTTAGGGTAATATGTTTCTACTAGCTTGGTTCTACCCAATGCTCTAGCCGAGTTAGTTGCTCTACCTAAACCGCTACCAATGGGGCTGGCTACAGTTTTCCAATTTTCCTCAAACTGCTGGAGGATAAACTCTTGGGGTGGTGAAGCTTCGGCGCGACTTGCAAAACTATCTATCCGTTCTTGGACAACTTCTGGGTAACTTGCCATTGCAATTCCCAGAATCACTGCCAGTCCTATTCCCATCGGAATAAAGCGTTTCAGGTTACGAATTTGACCCGTAAGTATGAGCAAGAGTAGGAAGCAGGCAGGTACTAGGGCTAAGGCAATTCGCTGTCCAGAGATAACTGCATTGATAAAAACTGTCGCCAAAGAACCTAAACCTAATAACCGCCAAATAGCTGAAGGGTCAGCGAAACCTGTGGCAAAGGCAAAAAATGTGCTAGAAATCAAAAACCAAGCCCATTGCCAAGGGGCGACAAAGGTTCCTGGTAAACGAATTACCCCCTGGCTAGGACTATATAGTAGAGAACCGCCAAAATAACAGCGCGCGTCTAGTGTGGCTTTAAATAATTGGTCTCCTGATAAATTTCTAGTCCCTTCACAGACTCCAGTTAGGAGTAACACATATTGAAGAATTCCCAGACCACAGCAGATAAGTATGAGTGAAACCTGGAGGCGAGATAAAAATAGGAAATCTTTTTTATCCCGAATTAAATAATAAGCACAACCAATTAAAGGTACGTAACCCAAAAATACTTTTAGTCCCAGAATACCCATACCTATGGGCATTTCATTGGGTGGTTTTTGTAGGAGTCCCACAGTAGGAGGATTGAACTGTTGTCCACCATTGATAAATATCAGGGTTAATAGGCAACAGATAAATAAAATTAATAGTGGGGTTTTAATGGCTTTGGGAAGTATTAGAGGTAGCCTTTGTTTGCGGCAAGTTTGCCAGAATGCAATCAAGGCGGGAAAATAGAAAGCATCTTTAGCTAGTTGCAGAACGGGACTGTTACCGATGTAATAAATGATAGTACCCGCAAATGGCATATAAATCAGAAAAGCAAATAAGGCAAGGCGGGGGTATTTGTAAGAAAAGGAAAAGATTAAGATTGCCAAGACACCAGGAAGTGCTATTTTAATTCCACCTACGAAAAAAAGTAGAATGCCAAAAAAGACACTGGTAAAGCCGGCAGCTGTCATTAGGGTGGTAAATTCTTTCCGTGCTTGGGCTGCTTTACGCTTCTGGGCTAACCGTTCTTTGAGGGTAGAAGTAGAAGCTTGATTTGGATGCTGTTTTTTTGATTTTTTTGATTTTTTTGATTTTGACTTTAATGTTGGCATAAGTAGAAAATCATATTTTATACTTTAGAAATTAATTGGATTACTATATTTTATGCCTAATTAAATATTCTGCTAATTCAGATGATTAATTTTACACTTTACAGCTTCTGCATTTGAATTAGGTTGTTCATCTGCAAAAGCTGTCAGTAAAAACTTAGACTGCCAGGTGTTGCTGGACTTGAGATACTAATTCATTTGTCCAGTGGTTAGCTAGTTCAGCATTAGCGGCTTCTACCATCACTCTAATCACTGGTTCTGTACCAGAAGCCCGGACTAATATTCTGCCTGCATCACCCATTGCTGTTTCGGCTTGAGCGATCGCTTGTTGTACTGGTATACAATCTTGCCAGTTTAAGCGGCGATCGCGGTCTATAACTCGGACATTTCGCAAGAATTGGGGATAAGTTTCAAAACTTTGATCTACCATTTCGCTAAGAGGTACACCGGCCTCTTTGACTAAAGCTGCTATATGTAAAGCTGTTAATAAGCCATCACCAGTAATGGCATAATGGCGGCAGAGAATGTGACCAGATTGTTCACCGCCTAACATTCCCCCAGTTTTGATCATTTCTGCCTGGACGTATTGATCGCCCACCGCAGTCCGAATTAAGTTACCACCCTGTTGTTGCCAAGCCCTTTCAAAGCCTAAATTGGCCATGACAGTGGAAACAATTAAGTTATCTGGGAGTTGTTGCTGTTGTTGTAGGTGCAGTCCCCACAAATAAAGAATATAATCACCATCTACTTGCCTACCAGTATGATCGACAGCTAAGACGCGATCAGCATCACCATCAAAGGCAAAACCCAAGTCAGCGTTATTTTCCTGAACTGTGGCTTGTAAAATTGCTAAATCAGTGGAACCGCAATTAACGTTAATGCGATCGCCATTAGCTTCATTATGTAAGCAGATCACCTCTGCCCCCATTTGAGTAAATATTTTGGGTGCTAACCCCACAGCTGCACCCCAGGCTAAGTCTAAGACAATTTTCAACCCTTGAAGATTTACCGTTTGCTGCAAAGATTCTTTCAAGGTTTCGCCGTACTGACTAACTAATTCTCCACGGGAATAATGCCGTCCACAATTACTCACTTTACCTGTAACTGTATGCCCCCTTAGTCCTGCCTCAATCTCTGCCTGTAATCCTGGAGATAACTTAGAACCATTACCATTAAAAATTTTAATGCCGTTATCTTCTGGCGGATTATGACTAGCAGAAATCATCACCCCACCGATGGCAGCACTGATACTAGTTAAATAAGCAACCGTGGGAGTGGGACATAACCCCAAATACCAAACCTCTACCCCGGCTGCTGTTAACCCTGCACTTAAAGCCATTGCCAGCATATCGCTAGAGTTGCGGGAATCTTGCCCCAGGATGACTGGCCCGGCTTGACTACTATGATTTTGCAAAATCATACCCGCCCAAAAACCCACTTGTAATGCTAAGGGTGCATTCAGTAATTCTCCGACTTCTCCCCGAATGCCATCTGTGCCAAATAAGGTAGTCGTCGGTAGTGCTAATAAGTTAGGCGCAAAATTACCATCCAAACCTTTTCTTAATTTGTGAGATTCGGACTTAAAGCCACCTCGAATGTCGCCTTGGGTTCTATTTATAGATGTCACCATAAGTTTAAACTCCCCACACCATCACATTGGAAAATATTACTTTACACGTTAATTCAGCACTTTCAGCTGAGATAACTGTTTATCTGTAATATATACCTATTTTTATTTGACAAATCAGCTTACTTACAGATTTTTCAGTAAATTTACTGAAATTATTGTTTGTTGATTGTTAATATATTTATGTAAAGATATTTTTCTACTATTTTCATGGTTATGGCTGTTTTCCTAAGCATGAGAACAGTGTTAATAGCTCAAAGCCTTGAAGAAACTGGCTTTACACTCAGCACTCAGCACTTTGCCGCAATTGAATTGTTCCCGAAAATAGTGATTTGCGGCTATTTGGCAATTGAATCCCAGGCTGAAAAACTGTGAATATGAGATTTTGCAGCCATAGTCCGGAGAAATGGGAATTTAGCTCAAGAAAAGCAAACATTAATGAATCTTCGTTATGGACTTTCGCAATTACTGAGCCTCATTGACGTTTTAATTTAACTATAACTTTGGGATACTTAAAAAATTTTAATATAAATTCTCATCAAATAGTTTTAAGGTAACGTTTTAATGGCCTTTTTTAGCCATTCATAAAATCATCACTTCGGCAGTTAACCTTTTAAGTTGAGAAATTTAGTATGAGCAGCAATTTAGCCAGCAAATTACGTTTAGGTACTAAAAAAGCCCATACAATGGCAGAAAATGTGGGTTTTGTCAAGTGTTTTTTAAAAGGAGTGGTGGAGAAAAACTCTTACCGCAAACTAGTTGCTAACTTTTACTTCATCTACTCCGCGATGGAAGAGGAGATGGAAAAGCACCGTCAGCACCCGATTATTAGCAAAATTAACTTTCCCCAACTCAACCGCAAACACACCTTAGAACAAGATTTGAGTTACTACTTTGGTGCAAACTGGCGGGAAGAAGTGAAACTTTCGCCAGCCGGGGAAGCTTATGTGCAACGCATCCGCGAAATTTCGCAAACAGCACCAGAATTGTTAATCGCCCATTCTTATACTCGTTATTTGGGTGATTTATCCGGGGGTCAAATTCTCAAAAACATTGCTGTGACAGCGATGAACTTGTCTGAAGGTCAAGGAACTGCTTTCTATGAATTTGCAGATATTACCGACGAGAAGGCATTTAAAGCTAAATACCGTCAAAGTTTAGATGAATTACCACTTGATGATACTACAGGCGATCGCATTGTCGATGAAGCTAACGCCGCTTTTGGTATGAACATGAAGATGTTCCAAGAATTGGAAGGTAATTTGATTAAATCCATCGGTGTCATGCTGTTTAACAGTCTCACACGCCGCCGCAATCGTGGCAACACCGAACTGGCTACAGCTGAATAAATTTTTGCTGTAAGTAAAATTTAGGGGCAGCTTCTTTGGGGTCATCTAATTTGAGATAAGATGATGGCGAGGAAGTTGCCCCAAATGTTTTTTAGTGTCATGACTGGGGGAAAATAGAAACAGATGCAATTATTGCCTCAGTGCATATCTCTAACTAAACAATGGCTACAAAAATTCCGGTTACAGTAATTACAGGCTTTTTAGGCAGTGGTAAAACTAGCTTAATTCGCCACCTACTACAAAACAACCAAGGACTCCGCATTGCAGTGTTAGTCAACGAGTTTGGCGAACTGGGTATTGACGGTGAATTGTTGAAATCCTGTGAGATTTGCCCCGAAGATAGCGACGATGGTAGTAATATTTTTGAATTAACTAACGGCTGCTTATGCTGTACTGTGCAGGAAGAGTTTTATCCTACAATGCAACAGTTAATCAAGCGGCGAGATAGTATTGACTGTATTTTGATTGAAACTTCCGGGTTAGCTTTACCAAAACCTTTAATTAAGGCTTTTCGCTGGCAAGAAATTCGCGCTGCGGCTACAGTGGATGCTGTAATTACCGTAGTAGACTGTGCAGCAGTAGCATCAGGCACATTTGCTAGTAATCCAGAAGCGATCGCTGCCCAACGGCAAACAGATGATAGTCTAGAACATGAAACACCCTTGCAAGAATTGTTTGAAGACCAACTGGCTTGTGCAGATTTGGTGGTGTTGAATAAAACTGATTTAGTCGATATTGCCACCAAGCATCAAGTTGAGGAATTGATTAAGCAAGAACTGCCCAGAGTCGTGAAAATTGTGGCAAGCGATCGCGGTACACTTGATGCATCAATCTTATTAGGATTTCAAGCCGCAGTTGAAGACAACTTAGATAGTCGTCCCAGCCATCACGACAACGAAGAAGACCACGAACACGACGAAGAAATCACCTCAACTCACCTAGTTTTAAACCGCACCTTTGACCCAGAAAAACTCCAACAGGAACTGCAAAAACTAGCTAATCAACAAGAAATTTATCGTATCAAAGGCTTTGTCGCAGTAGCTAACAAACCCATGCGCCTAGTAATGCAAGGTGTAGGCACTCGATTTGATAAATTTTATGACCGTCCTTGGAAACCACAAGAAACTAAACAAACCAGCTTAGTTTTTATTGGTCGTGATTTGCAAGCTTCAGAAATAGAATCACAATTGGTAGCTTTATAATCTCCCTAAATTTATGAATATCTCTCAACTATTTGACATTGCTAATATTTTCGTTTTACCCTTTTGGGTGTTAATGATTTTCTTACCTAAGTGGAAACTGACAAAGCAAGTAATGGAATCATATCTACCTTTTGTAGTGCTTGCTTGTGCATATTTGTATTTATTTGTCAACAGCATCACACCAGAAAATGCCGCAGCTTTATCCAATCCTCAATTAGCCGATATTGCGCGCTTTTTTAGCAATGAAACAGCTGCTGCAACGGGTTGGATTCATTTTTTAGTGATGGATTTATTTGTCGGTCGCTGGATATATTTAGAAGGTCAGAAAACAGGCATTTGGACATTTCACTCTATAGCCTTATGTTTGTTTGCTGGCCCTTTGGGTTTACTTTCCCATATCTTAACTTACTGGATTACTAAAGCATTTTTTCCCAATTCACAGCAGCCTGAAGCGGTAGTAGAGGATGTTGTTTCTAGTAGCAGTTAGATGCAGAAAAATTAACCACAAATAAACACAGATAAATATAACTATTGTGGGGTGGGTTTCTAGTACAGCATGGCGTAAATACGTATACCCTTTCAAAAGGTTCCAAAGCCCAGCTTCAAAGCTTTTTGACTTTTGACTTGCGGTACTAGCCCACCCATTTATCTTAGTTTATCGGTGCTGAGAAGATGATGAAAGTTGAGGATGTCTATAATTTGCATCCACCCAACAGCGTGGTAGACTTTCACCGGAAGGGAATACGAGATTTTGTTTTTTATAAGTATCGGGTTCTTGTTCTTCTTCACCTAATTGATCTTGGGCGTGAATAATATTATTATTTGGGTCAATTAATTCCTGAAAATCAAGAATTTTGACAATATCGCCGGAATCTTTGAGTTGTAAAAACATATAAATTACCTCACTAAATTTTTATGCGAAATAGAAAGGCTTTCAGTCAAACAAGAAAAATGTGTTTGTTTAATTCGTTGCGAGGGAATTTAATACTTTTAACTGTCACCTCTTCCAAGAGGTTGCCCAAACAGCAAATTATGAACACTCTAAACAGAGAAATTAAATCTCGCGTTGATATTTCTCTAAAATATCTACCAAATTTACTTGACATTGCAGTGGTAAAAAGTTATTCAAAGGCAATTCTTTTCTCCCACCACCAATTTTTACTGGGATAGATTCCAATACTGCTATAACTTGGTCTTCATTTACAGTCTTAGAAGTAATTAAGGGATACATCTGTTCAGCAACTACAGTGTGTAATTTGGCATCAGATAAATAAAGATGCCACTTAGCAATATCCATATAGACGGCTTCGCCAATTTCAGCAGCTAGGGCTTCTAGTAATTCTGCGGTGTGAGTTGTCGCCATAAAAATCACCTTATCTCAACAAAGAGAGTTAACTATCAGGGTCTTTAACCATTATCGCGCAATTATCAAGCTGAATCTACTGCCACAGGTTACAATCGCCCTAGCCTCAATAGTACGTCTTCAGGTAGATTTGGGTGGAGTTTCGGTATAGTTAGCGATCGCACTAATATAAATAAGATGCACCAACAATACTAATATCCAACCTGCTGTTAACCAGGGTAGCCATTCCCAGGTAGCTGCTGTTAAATTGTGGAAAAACCATAAACTAGAATTAACAGCTGTAGTCAGTGCCACATGAACAGCAAAAGTCATGCGGTCATCTAACTTGCGGAATGCTGGGTCTTTGCGGTCGGGTTTGCGAGGCCAACGAGGAGGCATAAAGATTTCTTACAGACTTGAACACAGTAAAAACACAGCTGTTTGCTATGTATTTACTCATTTTAAGGTTTTTAGGGTTCCCTGGCGACAAAACCCCAAAACTCAGATCAGGTAAAAATTTATCTGTTTCCTAAATTTTACATTTTTAGTAGAATTACAACACACCCAAAATAAAAAAATATATATATTTTGGGGATGGAAAAATATTAATTAGTCACTATCAATTTTAGCAATAAAAAAACTAGCAAATGCAAAACATTGCTTCATCAATCAATTGGGTGAAATTTTGATTTGTCTGAATTAAAAATGATTCATCTTTTTGAGAGAGGGAGTTAATACATTGACTTGTAAAGATATAAATAAGCATTAGATGTGGATAAAAATGACTAAAGCAAATCCCGTTGAAATCCAAAAATACTTGAAAGGCTTTGATTATCCGGCGGAAAAGTCAGATTTAATCAAGCACGCTAAACAACACGGTGCTGATCAGGATGTGATCTCAATATTAGAACAACTACCAGAAAATCAAAAATACCAAACACCAACAGACCTAAATAAAGCCATAGGTAAAATTATTTAGATGCTGCTGAGGAATAATCACCTGATTTTCCGCCAGTTTTACTTAATAATTGAATCGATTCAATTTGAATAGACTTTTCTAAAGCTTTTGCCATATCGTATAAAGTTAAAGCTGCCACAGAAACAGCTGTTAAAGCTTCCATTTCTACACCAGTTTCAGCTTTGGTTTTGACTGTGGATTGAATTTGATAACCGGGTAGTTGGGGATCTGGTGTGACTTCTACTGTAATTTTTTGTAGTGGTAAGGGATGACACAGGGGAATCAATGTAGCTGTCTGTTTAGCTGCCATAATCCCTGCTAACCTCGCTGTTGCTAATACATCACCTTTTGGGGCATTACCCGTTTGAATGGCGGCAAAAGTTGCCGGTAACATTCGTACCTTAGCCATAGCTACTGCTTCCCGGATAGTGGGCATCTTAGCCGACACATCGACCATCTGCGCTGCGCCCTGGTCATCAAGGTGTGTGAATTCGGCAGAATTAGATAAAAAATTGTCTTGCATTATTTTGATAGTAGTGTTAAGATAAAATTCTTGTAAGGGTGTGTAGCTCAGTGGACTAGAGCACGTGGCTACGGACCACGGTGTCGGGGGTTCGAATCCCTCCTCGCCCGTTTAAGAAAAGAAAAAGGCAAAGTAGAGGTATTTCTATTTTGCCCTTTTTTGCGTTTTAGTACAGCACAACGAAAATTTTGACTTTTGACTTCCGCGAAGCGGTGCTAGTTGCCATTATTTAAAGAATAGGTATCCTCAGCACGCCCCAAAGCAAAGCGCAGGGAATTGTTGAGGTTATGACTAGATTGCGTGAGAAATATCAGAATTGCTAGGAAAGTTAAACCAGCACCATAACCAAACATATTGCGGTAGCCTACTTGTTCGGCAATTGTACCAAGAACTGGCCCGGCGATCGCAACCCCAATATCAAATCCTACCAAAGATACACCAAATATGCGACCTCGTTCATGAGGGTGGGCGCGGTCTGTCATCATTGCGGCCATCATGGGAATTGCTGTTCCAGAAGCAGCGCCTTGGACAAATGCTGAGATTAAGAACACAGGGGCGCTATTGGCTTGCCAAATACCAATCATCGCAAAAGTAAAGGCAATTAAACTCAGGGTGATAAATAATCCCCTGCCATATTTATCAGAAGCCCGACCAATGAACAACCTGACATTAAAACTAGCGATCGCCGCTATTGTGTAAAATAGTCCTGGATTCAAATCTACATTAGTGGATTTGATAAATAATGGTACAAAAGTATGCACAGTACCAATTACCACACCAATTAATAACATCACAACTGCGGGAATCCGCACACGAGGACTCAGTAAAAGTCCCCAAAATTGTTTGTCATTGGCGCTGTTGTGCAGCGAATCATCCACAGATGGATTGACAATAGGTATAATACATAACATTCCAGAAAAACCCAAAGCCGCAGATAAGATAAATAATGGGGTGTAACCTGCTGCGGCTTGTAAATATCCCCCCAAAGCAGGGCCAATCGCTACACCAATGGGATTTACCAAACTCATGTAACCAATTACTTCCCCACGATTTTTCACAGGGGCTAAATCTCCTACCAAGGCAATGTAAGCAGTACCAAAAGCGGCAATACTGATGCCGTGAAAGGCACGTAACACCATTAAGGGCATAATTGAGGTAGCGAAGATATAACCCAGAGGTGCGATTGCTGCTGCTGACATTCCAATTAGCAAGACAATTTTACGACCCCGACGGTCTGCTAAATTACTACACCAAGGCCGAAATACTAACATCCCGATGGCAAAACTACCCATCACAATGCCAATTTGTTGACTTGTCGCGCCGATATCTTCGATATATAGGGGTAAAGTCGGCAATAATGAAGCCAGGCTAGACCAGAATAATAAACCTGCTGTAAATAACACCAGCAGGTTACGTCGTAGTTCAGCGTCCAATGTGTGAAGAACTTTCAAAATAGCTATTCTCAACTGCGTACATTCTTAAAAGAGACAAGAGACTAGGGGACTAAGATGTTTTACTCAGAACTCCGAACTCACTCCTATAAGGGCGGGTTTACTAAGGATTTCGACGAATCACAGACTGACTGCTTAAACCCGCCCCTACCCAATCAGAACTCCGAACTCAGCACTCAGCACTCAGCACTTTTAATGATTACATTGTTACGTTACTTAACACTTTTGGCTACTATTTCTCTCACCCGATAAATGGGACGACCTTGAGATTCATGGTAAGTACGCATCAATAATTCAGCTAACAGACCAAAGCAAAACAACTGCACCCCAGTTACTAACAGCAAAACTGCCAAAATCAGCAAAGGGCGATTGCCAATTGATTCACCTAAAGCTAATTTGATAAAAGTCAAGTACATCCCAATTAGGGTTCCTGTCACCATTGAACCTAAACCCAATAGCCCAAAAACGTGCATGGGGCGGGTAAGGAACTTTTTCATAAAGTAAATAGTTAACAAATCCATCATGACGCGAAACGTCCGCCAAATGCCATATTTACTGTTACCAAAACGCCGCGCATGGTGACGTACTGGGATTTCGGTAATTCGCGCCCCTTCAATGTAAGCCAAAGCAGGTAAAAAACGGTGTAGTTCGCCGTAGAGATTCATATCTGCTACAACTTCTGACCGATAAGCTTTGAGAGAACAACCGTAATCATGTAATTTAACTTCTGTTACCTTCCCAATTAACCAATTGGCAATTTTAGAAGGAATTAACCGGGAAACTACAGCATCTTGCCGTTGATGTCGCCAACCACTCACCAAATCATAACCTTCTGCCAATTTTGCTAATAACAAGGGAATATCAGCCGGGTCATTTTGCAGATCAGCATCTAATGTTACAATCACTTTGCCGATAGCATAGTTAAATCCCGCCGCCATAGCTGCACTTTGTCCGTAATTGCGCCGTAAAAGCACAGCTTTTAAATCACTGCGAATTTGTGCTTGTTCCTTGAGAAATTCAGCCGAACCATCTGTAGAACCATCATCTACACAAATGATTTCATAACTAAAATTACTATCGCTGATATTAGATGCGATCGCTTCTAGCAAAAGTGGTAAACTTTCTACCTCATCGCGCACCGGTACAACCACCGAAACATCGGGAACAATCATCGCAATTGCCCCATTTTCCTCATTTAACCTGCCGGAAATTAACCCACCCCTCATATTCCTCTGCGTCCTCAATGTCCCTGTGGTTTATAACTCTTAATCACCCTACCAGCACCTCGCAGCTGCTGATAATATGACTGGCTTACCTCATCTCCCTGTTCCGAGAGAATATCAATGCCAATGCCATTTCGCCCCTGTTCTTTTCCAGAACTATGAATGTAATAACTATCGCCCAAATATAGCCCCACATGAGTAGCTTTTTCGGGAGTGCCAAAAAACACCAAATCCCCTAGTGCTAACTCAGCAATATTAATTTCCTGAGTAAAAGCCTCCTGTTGATAAGCATCTCTGGGCAACCAAACACCCACTGAAACAAAAGCCGCCTGTATTAATCCCGAACAGTCGTAATTTGGGGCGACTGTACCACCCCATAGATAGTAATTTGACTGTTGCATCGCTTTTCGGGTAAAAGCAATCACATTTGGGAGTAATTTTGTGATTTCAGACTCAGAAAATGATTTAGCCTGATAAAGTACAGTAGCAGGTTGTAATATACCCAAGTCGGTAAAAGATACCCAACCTGGATAGTCATCCTCACACAAACACACCTCAACTGCTGATAATTGATGATTTGATGTGATTCGTAAATGTCGCCCAGAAGCTGCTTGAGTTGTCAGGCGCGTACATTCAGGAGAGTCATATAAATTCAGATCAGCGATACAGTGGTATTCTACCGATGTCAAATTTAGGATTTGGGATTCTGGATTAGAGAGCATTCTGCAATGATTTTCTTTAGAAAAGACGAACAACTCGAAAATCTTGGTAATGGTATTTTAGAGGCAACTTGGGCAGAATTTCCCAGTTTAGCCCGTAACCAAGTCGCTTTAACTTGGATTGTGTACGATCCCCCAGTACCTGTAAATACTGGTGGGGCTTTGACTCCTGACGCTTTTTGGAATCATCCAGTCCGTGGTTTTACTTATCGCGGTGTTGAACGAATTTACCCGGCGAGTGTAGTTAAACTGTTTTATTTGGTCGCTGTTAACGAATGGCTGGAAAAAGGTATGACTTCACCTTCTCAGGAGTTGTCAAGAGCTTTAAAAGATATGATTGTTGATTCTAGCAATGATGCTACCAGCTTAGTTGTAGATATTCTCAGTGGTACTACTTCCGGCCCAGAGTTACCTGTTGGGCCTTTTGAAACTTGGAAAT
>NZ_JAYGHH010000013.1:32378-81005 GCF_034931045.1 Nodularia sp. UHCC 0506 | reverse complement strand
CAACGTCATATTGTTAACCGCTATTTCCAATCTTTGGGCTGGGAGGAAATGGAGACAATTAATGTCTGTCAGAAAACTTGGGGTGATGGCCCTTATGGCAGGGAACGGGCATTTTATGGGGAAATGCTCGATAATCGCAATATGTTAACCACCAATGCGATCGCTAAGTTACTTCATAGTATTGTGGGTGGGGTGGCAGTGTCTAGCACGCGATCGCAAGCCATGATGAATTTGCTCAAACGTAGTCTCAACTCCGATGATTTACCCACTGATGTCGAAGAAGACCAAGTAACAGGTTTTTTGGGTGGTGGACTCAGCCAAGATGCTCAAATTTGGTCAAAAGCCGGATGGACAAGTCAAGTTCGCCATGACGCAGCGTATATTGAGTTACCAGAACAGCGTCCCTACATTTTAGTAGTATTTACTGAAGGTAAAGCCAACGCTAAAAGCCGAGATATCTTACCTTTTATTTCTCAGCAATTTGCCAAAGAAATGAGTAGCCTGTAATTCGTAATGCTCCCTTTCCTGCGGAACGCTACGCGAACGGGAGAGCTACGCTAACGTAATTCGTAATTCTCTCCTACTGATTTATCTATGGCGAATCAAAAAATTACAGAATTAATTAATGTGTTTTTAATTACGAATTACGATTTATTTTCACTGAGTCTTGCAAGCGCAAATGTGGGCAGAATGGCCAGTCCCCCAAGTCCTGTTTTCGCTATTACTTCATAATTTAAATTTATCATGCACCTTTAGATAGATTTAAGGATAATTCATTCAACAGTATATTTTAGATGTGTAACATATCATGATCATGTTCTACAAAGTTTTCATCTGAAGCAATTATTTGCATGGCAAAATACCAAATCCTGATTTAGTATTAATTAATTTGTTTTTAGGTTTCCTATGACATCCCCTGAGCCGCAAACTGATTTTGGAGACAATCTTTCACAAACCTCAGACGAGTCACCCTTTAAACAACGACGGTGGCTAAGATTATTGTTAGCTTTTATACTAATAATTGGGGGCGGAATGGCTACGATTTGGCGTGTATTAACTCCTACACATCAAGCACCATCTACTAATATTAAAACTCCAGGAGTAAGAGTCAAGATATCATCAGTAAAACTTGGTACAGTTGAAGAAAGTTCAGACTTTGTTGCTAGTTTAGAGCCTCAGCGTTCAATACAGATACCATCAAAAATTCCGGGGCAAGTTACTCAAATATTTATCAAATCGGGAGAGCCAGTTACAGCCGGAACAGCAATTATCCAAGTAGACTCTAGACAAGCAACAATCGACGAAACTAATGCTGTGAAACAGGCTGCCATCGCACAACGAGAAAATGCCCGTGCTAAACTTCAATCTTTGGAAGCAGCTCGCCAATCTCAAATTACTGATTTGCAATTGCAGCAACAAGACTATGAAAGGTATGCTAACTTAGCAGCGCAGGGAGCTGTATCTCGACGTGCTAGGGATGAGTATGCCAGCAAAGTTGCCACAGCCCAGGCTCATCTCAGTGCCATTAATGCCCAGATTCAAGGACAGCAAACAACCATATCACAGGCTGAAAAAGTTGTACAGCAAGCTGAGGAAGATATCAAAAACCAACAACTACAGCCGCAAAATTATAGAATTACAGCACCTTTTAGTGGCATAGTTAGCAAAATACCCGTACAAGTAGGTGATTTAGTTAATACTTCCACACCACTGGTTACTGTTTCTCAGAAGCAACCTTTAGAAGTCAAAATTTCTGTTCCACCAGAACAAAGTAACCAATTACGTCAGGGAATGCCTGTAGAGGTTTTGAATCCACAAGGTCAAATTCTTAGCACTAGTAAAATTTCTTTAATTGCTCCTGATACTAATAACGAAAAGCCATCAGTTCTGGTAAAAGCACTTTTTAATAATTCTGAAGGTCAGCTACAACCAGAAGGATTAGTGCGAGCTAGAGTGATTTTAAATCAGCGTTCTGGAGTATTAGTACCCACAAAAGCCGTATCTCGTTTAGGTGGAGAAACTTTTGTCTATGTCATCAAAACAGAAGAGTCATCACAAGGAATTTCTCAACTAATAGCTCGACAAAAACGAGTAAAGTTAGGCAATGTCAGAGATAATTATTACCAAGTTTTAGCAGGATTACAGCCAGAAGATCAAATTATTACTTCAGGACTATTGAATCTAAAAGATGGTGTGCCAATAGTCCCGAAATCTTGATATTCACTAAACTGGTAATTAGTAATGAATAATTAATTATTTTTTGACTAATTACCAGTTAAATTAAAATTTCTTCATCTTGGTTTCCATTCCTAAATCTTGATATAGGATTGGGTACATAATATAGCTCAAAATCATTCTGTATTTTTAATTTTTATTTCTGAGGTTAGAAACAATGTTCTTTCCTGCTATATAAATACTAGACAAAGCTAGACATTTACTTCTTACGTCAAAGGGAGCATGGGAGCGGTTATCCCTCGGTAAGCTTTCAAGGTTTAGCCAACCTCGATAAAACTACCGATGCCCCGATGGTGTTCTTTTTGCTGGTAATTTTCCAGAATTGTCCCATCTTTGTAGTGTTTTCACAGAAACTCCAATTTTCTCGGCAAATTCATGTGGTTTAAACATAAATATACTTATAGATTTGTCCATAAGTGTATAAGTATGTCTATTTAATTGTCAACTTAGGATAGCTCTTTCTTTTTTTTTAATTTTTTTTGCTTGTCTCCCTTTTTTGACCTGAAGCTCCTGAGTATTTGCACTTATTCGTCTCAGAAAGGAATTCTCACGCAGAGTCGCAGAGAATGAGTAGGTGAGGAGAAATATTTATGGTGTATATGGTGTATTAGTATTTTGGTGGAAAAATCTGTCAATATTACCACCGTAATACGCCAAAATTTTTATAGACCAGAACTCAGGAAAGTTAAAATGGATATCAAAAATGGATTTGTCGGCAGCATTGGGAACACCCCGCTAATTCGCTTAAACAGCTTTAGTGAAGAAACCGGTTGCGAAATCCTTGGTAAAGCAGAATTTCTTAATCCTGGGGGTTCCGTTAAAGACCGCGCCGCACTTTATATTATTGAAGATGCAGAAAAAAAGGGTCTACTCAAACCCGGTGGTACTGTCGTTGAAGGAACCGCAGGGAATACGGGGATTGGTTTAGCCCATATTTGCAACGCCAAAGGCTATAAATGCCTGATTATTATTCCCAATACCCAATCCCAAGAAAAAATAGATGCACTAACCACCCTGGGTGCAGAAGTGCGTCCTGTACCAGCTGTTCCCTACAAAGACCCTAATAACTATGTCAAACTATCAGGCAGAATAGCTGCTGAGTTAGATAATGCTATTTGGGCAAATCAATTTGATAATTTAGCCAACCGCCTTGCCCACTACGAAACTACAGGGCCGGAAATTTGGACACAGACCAACGGTAAAATTGATGGCTGGACAGCTGCAACTGGTACTGGCGGCACTTTTGCTGGTGTGTCTTTGTACCTGAAATCACAAAATCCAAATGTTAAGTGCGTGGTTGCTGACCCGATGGGTAGTGGACTCTATAGCTATATCAAAACTGGTCAAGTCAAGATAGAGGGCAATTCTATCACCGAAGGCATCGGTAATAGCCGCATCACTGCCAATATGGAAGGCGTACCCATTGATGATGCTATCCAGATAGATGACACAGAAGCTTTGCGAGTAGTCTATCAACTTTTGCGGAAAGATGGGCTATTGATGGGCGGTTCTACTGGTATTAATGTTGGTGCTGCTGTGGCTTTAGCAAAGCAGATGGGGCCAGGACATACTATTGCTACTATTTTATGTGATAGCGGTTCTCGGTATCAGTCACGCATTTTCAACAGTGAATGGCTAGCGTCAAAAGGATTAGTCATTAATTATTAGTTATGGGATAATCTCACTGTTTGAGCAATTTCATAAAATCTCACCCCAACCCCTTCCCGGCAAGGGCTACTGTGTACACACAAGTCTCAAAACCTTGATTGGGGTAGGGTGTACGATCAAAAGTGTGAATTTTGGGTTAAATAAATCAGAAAATTTGGGGATGACAGACAACTGAAACTGTTCCCTATTCCCTATCCTCACCAATAACTTTTATACCTAACGGCACGCTACGCGAACAGCAAGCCCTACTTAATTTAATCATTTGTGTGTACACCTGAGCCGCAAGTAAGGAGAGGGGTGGTAATCATCCCATTTTCCCAGGGACTCTACTACTGATTACAAAAATGTCAAATATAAGTCAATTATCTAACTCCTCTAAAAAAGACCCAAGTTCTGCTGCTAGATGTGTGCGGGTGTGCCAAAATCGCACTTGTAAAAAGCAAGGTGCCGCCGAGGTGTTAGCGGCTTTTACAGCTTTACCAGTCCCAGATGTCACGGTAATGGCTAGCGGTTGCTTGGGACAATGTGGTAACGGGCCAATGGTGCTGGTGTTACCGGATATGGTTTGGTATTGCGGCGTTAGACCTAATGAAGTATCTCTAGTGGTAGAACAACATTTGCTAGGTGGTCAAAGTGTTAAAAGAATGCTTTATTATCGATTTCATACTCAGGGTTAAGCAAATTAAAAATTTACATTATGAATATTCAGCAGCTACGTCAGTCTGTGAAAATTAAATGGCTGAGTTACTACGAGCAAAATCGTGCTTGGCTGGCTAAAATCAGGGTTTGGGGTACTTATAATGGTCTGCGTCGTCCTTCATCTGGGTTTATTTTGGCTACTTTGTCGGTGTTAGAGCCACAATTTGATCAGGCAATTTCTTTTATCCTGGATCTGAATAATAATCCCGATCAGATAGTTGCAGCTTTAGGTCTGAACTTCAATCCTGATGAAGAGTTACGTTTAATCAGTTCGGATGATTCTTTAATTACGACACAGTTTGAAACCGAATCTTTAGAAGAAAAGTGTACTGAAAGCAAATCTGAACCTTTGGTTGCAGTTACTCCTAAGATTTTTCCGGCTGCAACTCTACATTCTCAAACTGATGCGCTGCCACGGTTAAATAAACCTGTGTCAGCATATTCAGCATATACAGAAAATCCTGAGATTATTCCTACACAAAAACTTGTATCATCGGTTGCGGTGGCTACAAAGGCTATTTCCCCGACTGCTGCCAAGATGGTACATTCCGCTAAGTCATCCTCTAGTGTATTACCTCAAGATAAACCAGTGCGATCGCCTCTGGCAATTACTATCGACGTACTTAACAAAGCGAAAACTCTACCCTCCCGAAAACTGAAGGATTCCAGATTTTATCATTTACCCATCAAGTTTGGGACTCTGTTACTCAGGACAAATTGTTTAACAGGGATTTTATTTTTACGCGACTGCCTTAAACCAGCAATTTCAGGTAATTATAATCATGGAAAAATACCACCAACACCAAAAGATATCCCCCATAAAGTTAATCCATCACTCAACAATAATGCCTCTAGTTTGGCTTCTTGGGTAGATGAGTTTTGTCAGGGTAGCGGGTACGACCAAGAAACAGCTATTTCCGTTCGACTTTAAGCAATAACGCTCTTTTTGAGAAAAGAATTTTGACGAACCAGAAAGTTTCTACTGCTAATCTTGAAATGGCTGTTGCTGTCATTCGGCACAGCCACTTTTAATTAGGATTTGCTGTTCGCGTAGTGTGCCGTACTAATATAGCAAAGTGCTGAGTTCTGAGTATAAAGCCTGTTTGTTCAAGGTTTTGAACTATTAACACTGTTCTCGCTCTTATGAAAACCGCCATAACACCCATGCCCAGAGAAGAGCTTGCTACACCTATGAAGAAGTTGAACAACATAGGGCAGTGCAAGCACGGGTGAAACAGCTAGTTGAAGAAAAAATCGCGTGCTTCATGAATCAAAAATCTAAAATTATTCGTCACTTATATCAGTTCTCTAACCGATTTAGACTAGGCAATAATTTATGTCTTCACAACCTTTAAAGTTTATAGTTTTGAGCAGTCTGGGCTTATCTTTGTTCCTAAGTAATTCTGCGGCCTTTGCTCAATTTGATGATTCTACTTCCGGTGATGTTGTTGTACCAACAATACCTTCAGGCGGTACATCAACTTCAACAGATACACAAACAGGCATACCAACAGACGCACAAACTATAACGAGTGGGACTAGGTTTAGCTGTCAATTCCAAAATGGGCAGTACACTGTTATGTATCAACCCCAAAATTTACCAGGGCAATTCTTTCCTTGGGCAGCACCAGCAGCTTTAGGTGGTGGATGGAGTCCACAAAGACGCTGTGAAGCCATTGCGAGTCGTTTGGAATTATATCGCCCAGATGGTTTACAAGAACTTCAAACGGCTGTAGAAAATAATGAGAATATTGTCTGTGTAACGACTGAGGCTAACTCATTTTGTCGCATTGTGCTGACAGTACCCCGTGGACAAGATCCTTTTGTAGTTCGTAATAGTGTTTTCCAAAACTTGATTACTGCTGATGGTGGACAACAAACAACTGCTGTCAATACTTATGGCGATCGCAATCAAGGAGGAATAAACGAATTATACAACTTAGGCCGCACGCTTCTCGGTGGTGGTAACAATCGTGCTAGTACCTCTAGAGGTGGGATTAATTTGAAACCTTACCTTGCACCTCAAGATGGTGGTACTCTCAGACAAGGCGCAGCCAGTAATCCTCAGCCTCAAAACCCTGCTCGTTTGAATCCTGGTAATTTCCGTTAGTGCGGCTGATTGTGAAATTAATGATTTGCTTTCATTGCTTTGCAGCAGTGCTGAGTGCAAAGCACACGCTACGCGAACGCTATCGCCATACAAAATACCAGGACGAGTTCATTCTCTATTAGCCGATGCGATCGCGATAGTATCAAGCAGGACACTCTCAGGGCTAAAATTTTGGGGTGCAACCGATGAGTTGGCTTTAGCTGCTGCAAACAGTGGACAATTTTTTTAGCTAATCAATTTGTGTAGCCTTGCCTTTGTGTGAGATATACACTCGGTTGACTTCATTTTTGCTCTTCTAGTGTTTTAGCTGGTATTTCAATCGCTTTTACATCAATTGTGCCTTCTGGTGTGAAGCGCTGAAAATGACCTTGATTTACTGATAATTGCTCTCCACAATTAGGACACTGCAATTGAGTGTTATTTAAGCCTGTAAATTCATAATTGCAGACAGGACACTGATCATTAACTAAATTGCGTTGTAGCCACCAGCGAAACCCCAAGAAGGCGACAACGGGTGTCAAAAACAGCAAACCAAAGATAATTAACAACGAATTCACCAACCACCCTAAGCCTAATGATGCCAGCAACCAGAAAACTGCTAACACAGTGAGCCAAGGGCGAAGATTTTCAAGACTCAATTGCAAAGATTTTAGGCTCATTTTTTAAATAATTGTCTTGCTCTATCTCTAGGATAGCGAGTTTAATGGAGAGTCAAAAGCTTAAAGTCAACTCCCAAAAGTCAAGAAATATTAATTGCGTCTTGGGACTATCGACTTACAACTCAGGACAAAAGCAGTTCTTGTAAACGCTGTTTAAAGGCTGCCATGCCAAAAAGAGCGATCGCTTGTTCTCTTAACCATTCCCCATCACAACGCTGATCGTGACCTTGCAAAATTTCAATACAAGCTGTTGCTACCGCCTCTGAATCGCGGTGCGGTACTCGCCACCCCAGTTTCCCGTCTTGCAGAGGGTCAGCCGAACCATCATCATCACCGGATAGCACTGGGATACCGCAAGTCATGGCTTCTAGATAAACAATCCCAAAGCCTTCTTGAGAGGGCATAATATAAGCGTCAGCGAGGCGATAGTGGGCGATTAACTCTTCTGTCGGCACAAAACCCGCAAACACCACGCGATCGCTTACTCCTAAATCTGCTGCTAACTGGGCTAATCGTGGTTGGTCATCGCCCCGACCAATTACCAAATATTTTATTTCTGGGAAAACTGCCGCTATTTGGGGTAAGGCGCGAATAGTTACATCTACACCTTTATAAATATCTCCTGACCATAGTCGCGCCACAGTCATTAATACCTTAGTACCACCTAAGCCATACTTTTCCACTAATTCTGGTTGTTTTGAACCCGGAGTAAATTTCTCGCTATTAATGGCACAGGGCAGCATTTTAATTTTCTCAGGATTTAGACTATTGGCAGCACAAGCGCGATCGCGGCTATAACGGCTAATTGTCCAAATGTTATTTGCTGAGGCTAAAGCACTCTGTTCACTTTTGTTCAGGGGTTCCCAAACTTCTTTACCATAAGTGAGGACAGTATAAGGAATACCCAATGGTTGGCATAGGGTTTGAATTAGTACGGCTAGGTTAATATGACCGCAATAAACGTGTTGGGGTCGTTTTTGTAAAAAAAATTTCAACAAAGTCCCTGCCATTTTCAGCCTCCCCATTTGAGGCGACTTATTTTGAAAATAATGAAATTTTAAATTATCGAACTCTAAAGGATCTGATTTGTCCAAACTATCTCGCAATAGAAAAACGTCTGCTTGACAGCCAACATTCAATCCTGAATAAGTACGAAAAATATCCTTAACATAAGATTGAATCCCACCTTCACGGGCAAAAATCTCTAAAAACACAAACAGATGGTTAGCTGGTTTGTGAAGTTTCTGATCTAAACTTGGCTTTTTTTCGGCTGTATCAATCCGCATTTAAATTCCAATCTATTACGGAGAAAATCAACGAAAGTTAAATAATTTTATAACAAAACTATTTTATCCGTTTTATTTTGAATCTTCTCTAGCATACTTTAGGATCAGTAAACAATTTTTACCATCTGTACTGCGTTCGTAGACAACATGGTCGGCCAATCGTCGCAGCAGAAACCAGCCATATCCCCCTACTTGGAGAGTACCTGGCTGTGGTTCTGCGATCGCATCGGGATTGAAGGGTTTTCCTTGATCCCAAATTCTCACCTCTAATCTGTCAATCCACAGACTAACTTCAATCTCTATGGTCGTTTCTGGTGGTAAAGCACCATGAGCGTGACGAACTGCATTGGTAAAACCTTCAGCTAATGCTAAATTGAGGCGATAAAGTTGGCTTTCTGACCAGCCAAACTGAGACAAATATTTTAAACAGAATTGCTCAAACCATTGTTGTACGTAGTTTAGGAGCTTGAGTTCGCTCTTCACCGCTAGATGGTCGTGCTGCACTATGCTAAGCATTGACCTTGACTTGAATATAAAGTTTAGTAAAAAATGCTTGTATTCGTGGTTTTTTAGTGATTTTTGAGTTGGGAATCTAGTTTTTATCCAAAACTAAAAATTCTCCATCCTACCTAGCTCACTAAAATTGACACCTGTAGGTTTCAAAATAACATCGGCCAAAAGTAGGAGCAGCTTTCAAAGAACAATTCCTTACTGATTGCTTCAGCAGTTTTTAGCCTTTCTGCTATTAACTGCTAAATTTGGTGGATGATCTAGAAACTACAGGTGTCAAAGGCTATTTGCTATTTAGCTTAGAATAAACCCAATGTCAAGGATTTATCTAATGGTAAAGCAGCACCAATACCTAGCCACAGGGTAACAAGTGTACCAAAAAGGAACACTGTGGTTGCAACTGGACGACGGAAGGGATTTTGGAACTTGTTTACGTTCTCAATAAAAGGAACGAGGATTAGTCCCAGAGGCACAGCGGCCATTGCTAATACTCCTAAAAGTTTGTTAGGAAGCGATCGCAAAATCTGGAATACAGGATACAAATACCATTCTGGTAAAATTTCCAAAGGTGTAGCAAAAGGATTTGCTGGTTCACCTGTCATGGCTGGATCTAACACAGCTAGAGCCACAATACAAGCGAATGAACCCATAATCACAATGGGGAATACATAAAGTAAGTCATTAGGCCAAGCGGGTTCACCATAATAGTTGTGACCCATGCCCTTGGCGAGTTTAGCTCTTAACTGAGGATCGCTCAGATCGGGTTTTTTTTGCGTTGACATATTTTAATTCGCTCTCCTGCTCAAATTCAGTTAAAGCATTTGTGACAGCCATCAGCTATAAGGCAACCCCGATACAGCACGGCGTAAATAGCACAACCATCTCAAATCATTTTTGACTTTTGACCCCTCGACTTCGCTCAGGGTAGACTTTTGACTTTCGCCTTGCGGGGGGGGTTGACAGCTTTCAGCTTCAAATACAAGTCTTTGCTCTTATTGTCGCTTATAAGATATTAATTGCCGATTTCTCATAAGTTTAAAACAAACATTTGCATCTGGGAACTGAAAGCTGTGGCCTTTTTGCATCTTGGCTGAATTATTTAGATTACAAAGGACCAGAAATACCTTGCTTGCGGATCATCAAGAAGTGGAACAGCATGAACACTGCAATTAACCAAGGCAGCACAAAGGTGTGAGCGCTATAGTAGCGAGTCAGCGTTGCTTGACCAACACTAGAACCACCGCGTAACATATCAGAAATAAAAACACCAACTACGGGAATTGCTTCTGGTACGCCACTAACAATTTTTACAGCCCAGTAACCAACTTGATCCCAAGGTAGGGAGTAGCCTGTAACACCAAAAGAAACGGTGATTACAGCTAGGATGACACCACTTACCCAAGTCAATTCACGGGGCTTTTTGAAACCACCTGTGAGGTAAACCCGAAAGGTGTGCAGAATCATCATTAACACCATCATGCTGGCAGACCAGCGATGAATGGAGCGAATCAGCCAGCCAAAGCTGACATCATTCATGATGTACTCTACCGAAGAGTACGCTTCAGCCACTGTGGGCTTATAGTAGAAAGTCATCGCAAATCCAGTGGCGAACTGAATTAGGAAGCAAACTAGGGTAATTCCGCCCAAGCAATAAAAGATATTTACATGGGGTGGGACATACTTGCTAGTTACGTCCTCGGCGAGCGCTTCAATCTCTAAGCGCTCCTCAAACCAGTCGTAAACGTTGGCCATACAATCTCAAATTCCTAAAAATCGGTTGCGGTTGATCAATCTCCCAATTAACAAGTTTGGGATTTTCACAAAGGGGAGTTTGTTCGTTGGCTTTTGAGCCTTCAGAATGATAAGACTTTTCAGAAACTTAACACTCTGTAAATATGGAATATATTGCGTTCTCTTGGCAAGCCAACACCAAAAATGCTGTATACCAAGTGGATATTATCGTTTTCACCAGTGGAATCCACTTCATCGTTTTTTTGAACAAGTTGATGAGAGGAATGCACCACTTCTATAAAAAAAGTAACATAGTTGAGATATAGATTTCATTAATGGCGAGGGAACTAGTACGGGTCTGCGGAAATAAACTAACCATTCCAAGTCAATGAAAAGCCTATAGAATAAGCTTTTTGACTTTTGACTTTTGACCCCTTCGGGGTTCGCCAGTCGCTCATGAGGGAAACCTCTAAGACTGCGCTGGCTCACTTTTGACGAACGCCCTGCGGTGCTAGGCATTTTTCGTCAGTTTTTTCGGCAATTTGGGATCAGATGGAATTTGGAAATGGGGTTCATGCAAAAACAGGTTTTTCGGCTAGGATTTTCACTGCTATTGGCTTTTTGGTTGGCGCTGGGCGCTGTTATCCCACCGGCAGCAGCTTTAACGGATGAGCAAAAATTAGTTTCAGAAGTTTGGCGAATTGTCAACAGGACTTATTTAGATGAGACTTTTAATCATCAAAATTGGTCACAGGCGAGACAGAAGGCACTGGAGAAGCCGCTCAAAAATCATGAAGCAGCTTATGCCGCCATTCAAAAAATGCTCAATACTCTGGGTGATCCTTTTACCCGCTTTTTAAACCCGGAGCAGTACCGCAGTTTGCAGGTGAATACTTCTGGTGAACTGACTGGGGTGGGGTTACAAATTGCGCTCAATCCAGAAACTGGAAAGCTGGAAGTAGTGACTCCGATTATGGATTCACCAGCAGATGCAGCCGGGATTAAACCACGCGATCGCATTCTTAAAATTGAAGGTCTGCTCACAGAAAATTTGACTCTTGATGAAGCAGCTACCAAAATGCGGGGGCCTGTTGGCAGTACCGTCACACTTGTAATTGAACGAGATGGCATTGGAGAAAAAGAAGTCAGAATAGTGCGCGATCGCATTGAGCTTAACCCTGTGGTAGCAGACCTGCGTCTTTCTCCTCAAGGCACGCCCATCGGCTACCTGCGCCTGACTCAATTCAATGCTAACGCCGCAATGGAATTAGCACACGCTATTTCTAGTTTAGAGAAAAAAGGCGCAGCTGCATATATTTTAGATTTGCGAAATAATCCCGGTGGGCTATTACAATCAGGAATTGAAATTGCCCGGCTGTGGTTAAATTCCGGTACCATCGTCTACACGGTAAATCGGCAAGGGATTCAGGGCAGTTTTGAATCATTCGGCCCAGCTTTAACAGACGATCCTCTGGTAATTTTAGTCAATGAAGGAACCGCCAGCGCCAGTGAAATTCTCGCTGGAGCGCTGCAAGATAACGGTCGTGCGAAGTTGGTCGGAGAAACCACCTTTGGGAAAGGCTTAATTCAGTCCTTGTTTGAATTATCAGATGGTTCAGGTTTGGCAGTCACCATTGCTAAGTATGAAACACCTAACCATCAAGATATTAACAAATTAGGAATTAAACCAGATACATTAATTTCCCAAGCATCAATCACCCGCGCCCAAATTGCCACAGAAGCGGATCTGCAATATCAAGCCGCCCTGGAACTATTGAAAACAAATTCCGTATTAGCCGGAGTAGGGACTGGCGAGTAAGAGGCAGGGGTGCAGGGTGCAGGGTGCAGGGGAGAAGAGGCAGAGGGGCAGGGTGCAGGGTGCAGGGGAGAAGCAACTTAACTCTTAACTCTTAACTCTTAACTCTCCCCACTCAGCACTCAGCACTCAGCACTCTTAAGTAAGCATTATCTATAACTCGTTTACCTCTGAGGAAACCTGTGTTAGCACCGGGACAAATGTACTGGAGTGTTTTTGGTGTAAAACGTTCTAGTATTAATTTAAGACTTTTAATTTGTCTACGCCAGTGAAAGGTTTTAGCAGTGCGAAGTGGTACTGGTTCGCCTAACGGGTTGGGAAGCAAATGGCGGCCAGAAAATAGCACGCCTCCCAAATCACTGTAGTAAAGGCAAGATGAACCGGGAGAATGACCAGGTGTCCAAATCACTTGTGCTGTGGAGTTGAGTGTAAATTCCTGAGAAAAACTGGTGACGGTTAATCCAGGTAATAAATAAGCTTCTTGCTCTTGAATTAGCACTTCACAGCCAAAGTTTTGCTGAATTGCGGCTGTTTTACCAATAGCATCTCGATGGGTGAGAAATAACCAACGCACTCCACCATGCGATCGCAAAAAATCTTGATTTGTTGGGTCATCAGCAGGAGAATCTATGAGGATATTGCCTTCATTTCCTACAATAAGATAAGAGGTTCCCCCTAATGTGTCCCGATTTGGTGGAAAAGCAAAGACGCTATCTAGCACCGGACGAGGTTGCTTGGCTGTTTGACTTGGCTGTTGAGGTAAGGGGCGCATGAGCAAAAACCGAAACTGAGGAGTGGTAAAAATTGGTGACAGAGTTGAACTTCTTAAGAATTAACACTTGAGAATTAATAACTTCTGTTAATGGTTATAGACAAATGGGGGTTTAAAGTCTGTCTAGTAGTGCGGGTTGTGGTGCCGACACACTAGTGCAGCATGGCGTAAATAGCACAACTATCTAAAATCAATGAAAAGCTGATTATATAAGCTTTTCGACTCTTTTCCGGGCAGATTGCTGCCCCTCCTGACTTCCGCCCTGCGGTGCTAGTGAGACATTTTTTCCACACTACTAAAGATCACATGACATTTTGGTTTCTCCTCCTACTGGGACTAGCTACTTATCTAATAGTGCAGCGCAGCGTCGCTCAAATCACCCGCACACCAGTTTGGTTGCTATGGTTGGTGTTAATGACTCCAGCTTTGATATTGAGTGGATGGACACTGATATATGGGGCGCAACCACCTCCACCATCAGCACTGGTGATTTGGCCATCAATTATTTGCATTCTGTTATACTGGTTATTGTTTCAATGGGGTCGGAGAACGCCAAGAGATACGCCAGATCAACCCCAAGCTATTGAACAATCGGCTATTCATCCTACCGCAGAACCAGTACCAGTGCGTCCCATTGAACCAACGGAAGAAACTCAACTGAGAAATTGTTTTCCCTGGTCTGTGTACTACATTCACAACATTGAGTACAGACCCCAGGCTATTATCTGTCGGGGTCAGATCAGAACAACACCTACTCAGGCTTATCAGCAGATTAAGGCCAATATTGAAGCGCAATTTGGCGATCGCTTTCTCCTGATTTTTCAAGAAGGTTTCAATGGCAAACCTTTCTTTGTACTTGTCCCTAATACTCAAGCAGCTAAAAATACCAGCAGACCAGAACAAATTACACGTCCAGGATTAGCTTTATTCTTAGTATTAGCTACTTTGGCTACTACTACTCTGGTGGGCGCGACCATCACCGGGGCTGATCCAAAACAATTAGCATCTGATCCCAATATTTTGTTACAAGGATTACCTTATGCTTTAGGGCTGATGACTATTTTGGGTATCCACGAACTGGGTCACTATTTGACAGCGCGATACTACAAAATTCGGGTGACGCTGCCTTATTTTATTCCTCTGCCTTTCTTTTTAGGCACTTTTGGCGCATTTATTCAAATGCGTAGTCCCATTCCCAACCGAAAAGCCTTATTTGACGTGAGCATTGCTGGGCCACTGGCAGGTTTTGTGGTTACTTTACCCTTATTAATCTGGGGTTTGGTGAATTCAGAATTGGTTCCCATTACTGACCAAACGGGACTTTTAAACCCGGAAGCTCTCAACCCCAAGTCTTCAATTTTATTAGCATTGCTTTCTAAGTTAGCATTAGGAAGCGAATTAACGTCAAACTCAGCAATTAACCTTCATCCAATAGCGATCGCTGGTTTTCTGGGGCTAATCGTCACAGCGTTAAATTTAATGCCTGTAGGACAACTTGATGGAGGTCACATTGTCCATGCGATGTTCGGGCAGAAAACCGCCATAGTCATTGGTCAAATTTCCCGCTTATTACTACTACTACTTTCTTTAGTGCAGTCAGGATTTTTGATCTGGGCGATTATCTTATTATTTATCCCCTTGATTGATGAACCTGCGCTGAATGATGTCACGGAACTGGATAATAAACGTGACATTTTAGGATTGATGGCAATGGCATTGTTAATCATCATTGTGCTGCCATTACCACAGGCGATCGCTAACTTGCTGCAACTGAGTGCTGAGTAGAAATCAGTTGCTTCGACGCTTTGAGCAATCAATAATCAGTTATCAGTTATCAGTCAAGAGGCATAATTTGGTTGCAATCCCCTACTGGATGCCTAAATAACTGTTAACTGTTAACTGACTGAAACTAACTGGATGTGGAATCAGCTGTTTCTGATGCTTTGGCAGCTGATGAAGTACCACCCATACGAATTTCCGAAGTGAAGGAAGCCATACTAAAACCACCAAAACGCTTGAGAACACTAACCCGCATCCGTAAATTGGGACTAGCAAACCACAAGCGCTCTTCAGAAGACATTGTTTCGTACTCTGTAATTAGAGTCAAAGCACCATCGCTACCCATCTGATAGCTGCCAGCAACGGGGGCTTTTTCGGCATAACCCATTTCTCGCAGTAACTTACCTTCATGGGGATTAACTGCATCAGGTACAGTAACTAACACAGTAGAGCCAGTGTGCTTTTCTTCATCCCATTCCATCGTGCCATTCCAGGTGACTCTAGCCCCACAGGAGGCTGCACTGGGAGCAATTTCGTATTGTTCACAGAGTTTGATTACCTCTGGATGATCTGCTGGTAAACTCTCAATTACCAAGTCGGATTTGCCGTCTTCAGATTGTTTAAAAGCCAAATGGTGGCTAGTCCGATGGGAAAACCATTTACCAGCACTCAATTCAAAAAATTCTTCAATATTCATGAATAAAATTACCCTGAAACAAAATGTTAAACATCCTAATGGGGATAAAAAAGCAGCGAAACCTATTGAGATTAAGCTTGATTAGCTTTCTCTTCCAGCCGAACCAGAGAAATTTTCGCTGCTTCGGCAACGTTGGGATGCTGGTCTTTTTCTAAGTATTTTAGAGCTGAAACACTCTTAGTAGTAGGAAGATTTCCCAAGGCTTCTGCCAAACGTTGGCGAACTAACCAATCATCCGACTGAGCAAAACGCAGGATACTATCCACAGATTCAATATCTTGTATTTCCCCTAGTGCGGAAATTGCCGCTTCTTGTAGCACTGTTTCGTTGCTATCTAATGCCTGAATTAAAACATCATGGGCGCGTGGATCTTTAATATTACCCAAAGAAACAGCCGCACTAAAGCGTACTAGCCAATCAGTATCTTCATAAAATGTCCGTGCCAGTACCTCAAAGGCTCTAGCATCGCCCAAATATCCTAAAGCTCCAGCAGCGTCGGCACGAATGCCATAATCTGGATCATTTTCGAGAATTTTCACTAAAAGTGGATAAGATTCTGCTGTGGGCTTAACTCCTAGAGCAAATATAGCCATTGAGCGCAGTTGTAAAGATTCATCATCCAATACCTTTTTAATTAAAGGTACTGCTTCTTCAGGGGATAAATTACGCAAACTGGCCAGAGCTACCATGCGATCGCGCAGATTCGGACTTTCTAACTGAACAGATATTTCCTCTAAGGGTAGAGCAGCCATTTAATTTTCAGCACTTTCTTTACTTATCTTTACTTTAACTGATTCCCTTATAACGCTGTGACAACTCAGAACCCAACACTCAACACTCAACACTCAACACTCAGCACTCAACACTCAACACTCAACACTCAACACTCAGCACTCAGCACTCAGCACTCAGCACTCAGCACTCAGCACTCAGCACTCAATAAGCCCCACGGATAAATCCGGGGGCTTACAACCAAGATGCAACAAGTTTTTTGACGAATTTACTCAGCCAATGCCCTAGAGGTAACAGCTCGTTGTAACTGAGCCAAAGCACGATTGTAATCTAAGATAGCTGTGATGCGATTACCCTCGGATCTTGTTAAGTCGTTTTCAGAATTAATCACGTCAGTTTGAGTACCTACACCAGCTTGGAATCGCAACCGAGCCAAACGTAAAGCTTCCCTAGCCTGTTCTAAAGCCGCATTAGCAGTTTGAACATTTTCCAAATTAGATAACTGGGTAGAAAAAGCTTGTTCTACCTGAAAACGGATTTGGTTGCGCTGTTCACTAAATTGAGTTTCTGCGATCGCCACATTAGATTTTGCTTGGGCAGCTCTGGCTCTAGCAGCACCACCATCGTACAAATTCAAAGTAGCCCTGACTCCAACAGAATAGCCATCGGTAACACTCGTACCATCATCGAACTGATCTAGCAGGTTGTAGCTGGCAATTAAGCTAACCTGAGGACCTAAAGCTGAAAGTGCTTCTCGTCGCTGCTGTTCATTAATGTTACGCTGTGCCAATTGCTGTTGCAACTCTGGACGATTTTGAAAGGCTAACACAATGCTACTTTCTAAATCTTTGTTCCATAAACCAGCTAATTGCACAGGGTCGGCTGCACTAATATTTATTGATTGTGGCACACTTAACCGAGTTGCTAGGCGGCGACGGGCTATTTGCTGTTGAGATCGAGCATTAGTGAGTTCTTGCTGAGAATTAGCCAAATTTACTTGCGATTGTAAAACATCAAATCGCGTACCAACCCCAGCCCTTTCTAAAGCTTGTGCATCTCGTAAACTAGCCTGGGCATTCTCCACAGCCGATTGAGCAATACGTACTCGCTCATCAGCTTGTTGCAGGTCATAGTATTCCGTGGACACATCCAGGCGAATTTGTTCAGATTGTCGCTCTATATCCAACTCACGGAATCGTACCTGTTCTTCAGCCTGACCGATATTAGCTAACCTTCTACCAGAAGTATAAAGGTCATAAGTCAGTTGCGCTTGACCGCTAAAAGCTGTAGTAGCTTCAGCACCTGGCGCTGGTACATTCAATTCCTGGGCTTGTTGATTCAACCCTAACTGTTGTTCAGCAGAACGACTGCGAATCACATCAGCACTCAAACCCACATTGGGCAACAAAGCAGCTTGAGCCTCACGGAGTGCAGCTTGGGCGCGTTCTAGCTCCAATAACGACACCTGTAAATCTCGATTGTTCCGCTTTGCCAGTTCTAATGCCTGTGCTAACGTAATTGGCTGATTGCCTTCAAGTGCCACCTCTTCTGGCTTGGTAGGAAATTGCAGAGGATTGGCACTAGGAATCAGGTTCTCAGGAATTTGCACAGCGCGAGTAGCCGGAAATTCCACAGTTTCTGTTTGCACAGGAATTTGACCAATATTCGTAGGTGCAACATACTCAGTTTCTGGTTGTGAAGGAGTTAGATCCCAACCAGTATTTTCTAAATCTGAGGTGTTGTTGGGAGGAGACGGATAACTCTGGGCTATCAAATTCCTAGTTATATGCTGCGATTGGCAGTTACTGGTAGCTACCAATGTATTGTTTGTCTGTTTTGCCCGTGAACAGCTTTGCGCCCTCAACAACTTTGCTACCTCTGCACCTCTAACCGCAGTTGGTAAAACTGTCGATAACTGAGTTGCTGGTTGCCGTAAAGCAGACAGGGAAAAACTCGCTGGCTGGGCAGAACTTGGCAAAGACGTAACAGTAGAAACAACTGTTTTCTCTAATTTCTGCTCAGAGGTAGCGACATGACTCGGTGTTTGATTACTTTTTAAATCATGCGGCTCCGACTTTTGGGCAGCATTTAACAACTGCGTCAGATTGGAAAATTTACCTTCATCTTTTTGAGATAGCTCTTTTTTAATCGATATACCAGTATTTCCTGTCAAGATAACTGGGTTACTTTGACTACTTGAAGACTGTAAATCAAGTATAGTTAACTCAGATTCAGGTACTATATCTGGAAAAATCTGTTTCTTGCTCTGAGGCAGTTGGGTATTAATATTGTCTGCAATCCAGGTTCGACTATCCGTAGAAGTCAATACACTAGGAGAAGACGCAAGTTGTATGCCACTTACTGTCCCAGCCAAAGCCGGCTGGGTTGTCAATACCGCTGCTGTGACACCAGGTAAGAAACTATAAAATAAGTATTGTCCTTTCACCGCATCCCCTCACACGAAAATCAATACTAGCGGCAGAAAACCCTTCTTCCCCAAAAAATATAGCATGATCCTCAACTTAGATATGAATATACCATGACACTAAATTTGAGGATCGGAACTCGGTTTCTTTTCAAAACGTTGAACTATACGAGATAGTTCCGCTTTTTCATCGATACTAACGCGGGTAGGCGCACCACTAATAATTCGTTCGTAGTTACGGAAAGAATCTTTAATTTCTGGACCATCAGCAGTAATATTATACTCACGGATACCTTTATCGTGCCACGAACCTCGCATTTTAAATACATTAATTGCCCGTGACATTTCGCCCCGAATTTCCACGTATTGCAACATTAAAATTGTGTCCGTAATGGTGGAAATATGAGAGTCAGTAATTGAATGTGACCCCAGAAATTGGTCGGTTGTATTGGTAAAAAATCCAGTTATTTCTTCTTGCTTGGCATAACCAGTGACACCGATGACAAACTGGCGAAAAGCATTATTACTAACTCCTCTAGCCAGTGCAGAAAGGGAGTCAATGGCAATGCGAGATGGTTTAAAGACGGCAATTTCTGATTTAATAATTTGCAAATGGTCTTCTAAACCAGTTGATTCAGGATAAGTACAAATTATTTTAAGCAACCCTTGACGTTCTAATTCTTCAAAATCAATTCCCCAAGAGTAAGCATTACGAGATAATTGCGCGCGTGATTCTTCATAAGCAAACAATATTGCTTGTTCACCATTTATGCAACCGTCTTGTAAGAATTTACTAACCAATAAAGTTTTACCAGTACCAGTAGCTCCTGTTGCCAAAATAATAGAATCTTTAAAGAAACCGCCCCCACACATTTCATCCAAGGTTTTGACTCCAGATGATACTCTAACGTTAGAAGAGCGTTGGGTTAAGCGCATTGCTCCCAAGGGAAAAATGTTGACTCCTTCATTGGTAATAGTAAAGGGGTATTCGCCTTTCATGTGAGTTGTACCACGCAATTTGAGAATTTCAATTGTGCGGCGGCGACGTTCTCCTTCTAAAACATTACGCACAATTACCACGTTATCCGAAACAAATTCTTCTACTCCAAAGGAAGCAACGGAACCGTACTCTTCGCTACGTTCGGTGGTAATGATAGTGGTGACGTGCAGTTGCTTGAGACGGGCGACAAGGCGAAAAATCTCTCGCCGGACTACTCCCATCGCTTCATACTGCTGAAAGACTGCGGTGATTGAGTCAATAGATACTCTTTTAGCTTTATATTTGCGAATTGCATATTGCAAACGCTCAATTAGTGCCGATAGATCAAAGTTACCGACAATATCTTGACCTTCCGGATCAGGTGAAGCATCCAGAATAAATAACTTACCTTCGTCAATTAGGTGTTGTAAATTCCACCCAAAGATTTGGGCATTTTTAATAATATCACTAGGGGATTCTTCAAAGGTAACAAATACACCCGCTTCATCAAAGCGGTTAATTCCATTATAGAGAAACTGTAGTGATAATAAAGTTTTGCCTGTGCCAGATGTACCACTCACTAAGGTAGTTCTACCAATAGGCAAACCTCCGTGGCTAATATCATCAAAGCCCTCGATCATTGTGCAAATTTTTTCTACACCAGCAATTGGGGTGTTGTTTGGCGCTGTTTGGTCTTTTTCGCTCATTGCTTCATCCGGAATGGGTATTACGCCCGGTTTTTATATGACTAAACTAAACTTGTTAATTTGTGATCCAATTTGGATGATTAAAGTTTTTTCCTACTCTTCCCAATATTCTTCATTTAATTCTTCATAAAGTAAGTCTAATCCAATCAAGACTCTTTCTCTGTCTGATAGATCACCAATTATTTTGCGAACGGGCGGAGGCAAAATTTTAGATAATGTTGGTGTAGCTAATATTTTGTCTTCTTCTGCTAACTGTGGGTTTTTTAGAACATCAATTACTTTCAAAGCATAGACACCTTGAAATTCCTGTTCTAAGATGTTTTTAAGTATTTTTAAGGCTCTTACTGAGTTAGGTGTGTTCCCTGCTACATAAAGCTTGAGAACATAAGTCTTTCTGGCTTTATTCATTTGAAAATCAGAGTAAGCAAGGTACTTAGTCGGTGAACATCTGGGCTGGAAAGCCCCTAAGATATTGCTCTAAGCAACTTGTGTAATTTGTTGACTATCAATTAGTTTATCTTAGAAATCGAACACCTATAAAGTTCACACAAGTGAGCTAGGATATCGATGAGTGCTAAACGATAATCAAGTAATGCTTCATCACTCCTGCCTTCTAAGCGTAGTTGTATGGAAAAGTCTTCAATTAGTTCCATGTGAAATTCTATAATTTGAGGCACAGGAATATTAGCACAAAATACTGCATTGATAAATTTGTCAATTTCTGTTTTCAGAGTTGTGTCTGTAGTAAAGTAATTTATAAGAATCCGGCGATAATCTGATTTGAGTTGTTGTAACAATACCTGCCGATCAACTTGAGTCATCTGCTGAAAGAACTGCTGTGGTTTTTGGTTGTGGCATGGAAACACATAGAAATTTTTATTAATGAAATTTTTATTAAGATATGGTGTCTACCACTTCAGTAGGTAGTAAGTTTTAGCAGTAGTAGTGATTGTAGGCAAAAGCATAACTGTTAAGGTCTACACTGGCTCGATTAAACTGGGCTGTCTGGCTAATTTAACCGAATTTAGCCGATTTAACTCAATTTTTGCGGATGTTGAGGTAAAATTAATCAGATTCATCACATCTGTATATTTATATATCTTAATTAATTACCCCGACCAATATTGTTGAACTCTCTAGATGAAATGTAGATAACATTTCTCAGGTTATGTGTAGTTGTGTATTAACATTGCAAGTTTCCGGTGAAAGAATGCTCCATGTCAACATATAGTTGATATCTGGTTGTTCAATCACCAGATACAGTTTAATCAGTGCTAGAACTTAGTAAGCTGTCGATGAAGCGTCTGTTGTCAATGAATATACCTAATTTAATTGATGATTCACTTAGGCATATTTCTCCAAACATAGATTCTTTGATTTCATCCCTTGAATAGATTTCTTGATTTTATCCATTGATAAGATACTTAAACTAACTTAAAGTATCATCTCATTCTAAATCATTATAATTCCTCAAGGTTCTAAAGCGAATCTTTGACCCCATAATTGTTCTAGTTGTCACTATCGCAGAAGAGTTTCAACACCAGTAGGAGACTGAGAAGGATATTTCTCTAAAATTCCCAGTTGCAAAGACAAAGAGTAAATCCCATAAGTCTTGTCTCTTAAGAATCTAGCCATGAGCGTAGTCGAACGGCAAACTCATTATTTCAACGGCGTTGAAGCTGTAACAAGAATCGTTTAAATGATTCTTCTGCAAGAATATTGCTTTGCTGCTCAAACACGATTTGCCAAAAGTGCTGATGGTGAAGCTGCAAGCTTACACAAAGAAGAATGATCCCCAAGGTTCCTTATGTCAATGCTACAGTACCCGCTTTATGACTTTCTAGCAACCGTACCCCACTGCGTAGAAACAAGTACTCTGGCTCTCGTGCTGGAGATTTTTGAGCAAGAACAATGCGATCGCTTGGTAGTAGTAAATCAACAACAATGCCCCTGCGGATTGGTGCAATCTGCCCGTTTAACACAAAAATTATTGGCAACATCCCATAAAAATCAGGTTTTGGACTTGCAACAGCAACTGTCAAACTGGGATCAAGCCATCATTGAGCCACTCCAGACATTACCTGCGATTTATTCTGTAGAGCAATTTGAGCAAATTTTGCGTTCTGATGAACAGACACTAAACCAGGCGAAAACTAGGCTGAATTGGGCGCTGATTGATGGGGAGGGCAAATTTCTAGGGCTGTTGAATAGTGCGCGTCTGTTAAGCGCATTGGCTAAGGAAAAATTAGCAATCAAGACCACCAAAACTCAATACTCTCCTGCTGCTCAGAAAACTGCTAAAAATACTGTTCCAAAGCACCCTAACAACTCCGACAAAAGAGCCAAAAACCATTGGCGGAGTGAAAAATCAGGGGTGGCGCGTTCTGCACAGTCCTCGCGATCGCCAAGAAGAAATCAACGTCACCCAGCCCAGAAATCGCTGGTGCAGCTATTAGAACTCCTGCCTTGGCCTTTAATGCTGCAAACTGGAACAGGTGAAGTCGTAGCCAAAAATCCGGCTTGGTGGCAACAATTGGGAGCATTGAAAGATCCAGAAGGTATTCGACAACAAGTTGAAACAATACTAGCCCCAGCCGAAACCAAAACAGCTACAGAATATGCCAACCAACCAGCAACCAGATTTTATCCTCAGAGTAAAAGGAATCAGCATACTGGCGAAGGAAATACATTTGTGTCACCCAATGAACCTCCGCCCCCAGGGTCATTTTCCCCATCACCGTTACACAACTTGCCTGAGCAGCCACCAGCGACAAACACGACATCCAATCGCTGCTTTTTAGATAGTCAGATGGGTACTTGTACCTGTATTGTAGAAGTGCAGAATGGTCAGGAGCGAATTTGGCAGTTTGCTAAAATCCTCTTGGATAGTCCTAAGTCAGAACTTCTCTTCCAGGGAATGTTTCCCGGAGAATTTAGCTTTGAGCAAAGTGCCGCAACTCTTAGGACTGAACGAAGTCATGACCTATGGTTAATATTAGCGACTGATGTCACCGAACAGCAGCAGATATGTAAAGAACTAGCAGCAAAAAATGCTGACTTGATTCAATTAAATAGATTAAAAGATGAGTTTTTAGCTTGTATTAGTCATGAACTGAAGACCCCCCTCACTGCCGTTTTGGGATTATCACGGTTGTTGGTTGATCAGCAGTTGGGTGAACTCAACGAGCGTCAAGCCCGTTATGCTGGACTGATTCATCAAAGCGGACGACATTTAATGAGTGTGGTCAATGACATTTTAGATTTGACCCGCATGGAAACGGGACAGATGGATTTAGCCCTTGTACCCGTGACAATTCGCTCAGTGTGCGATCGCGCCCTCACAGAAGCAAAAGCAATCCATACACAAACCACCAAAGCTAACGCCACCCCAACAGCAAATTCATTTTGTGAATTTGTAATTTCCATTGAACCAGGCTTAGACCAAATAATCGCCGATGAACTGCGCTTGCGGCAGATGTTGGTACACCTACTTTCCAACGCCTTGAAATTTACAGAAAACTCTGGTGAAATTGGTTTGCGGGTCAATCGTTGGGAAGGCTGGGTTGCTTTTACAGTCTGGGATACAGGCATTGGCATTCCCGAACATCAGCAACATTTAATCTTTCAAAAATTCCAACAGTTGGAAAATCCCTTGACTCGTCAATTTGAAGGAACTGGTCTGGGGTTGGTTTTAACTAGAGCTTTAGCTCGTCTCCACGGAGGTGATGTCAGCTTCTTATCTCGTGAAGGCAAAGGTAGCCAGTTTACATTACTACTGCCACCTAGTCCGCCGACAACAGGCTTCACGGGAACAGAAATGGGAATCAGAGAAGATGGCAAGCTCCAAATTCCTGATACACGAGAAGTCACAACACCTCGACAAAGCGATCGCCGCACCTATTCAACACGTCAACACGCGCCTACAACTGCCCAACATCAGCCCACTAGTTCACAACGTTTAGTCCTGGTAGTTGAGGCAGTAGCTCGATATATCGAAGATTTGACCGATCAGCTCAAAGGTTTAGGTTATCGCGTCGTCATCGCTCGTTCCGGTACAGAAGCCGTAGAAAAAGCCCGCCGCTTACAACCAAAAGCTATCTTCCTAAACCCCTTACTACCTTTACTTTCGGGTTGGGATGTACTGACTTTATTGAAATCTGATGTAGCCACGAAACACATTCCCGTGATGGTGACAGCAACAGGTGCAGAAAAAGAACAAGCTTATGCGAATCGCGCCGATGGATTTCTGAATTTGCCAGTCCAACATCAGGCTTTAGCACCACTCTTAGAAAACTTAATTGTTCAACCAGCTGGGCATTTAGGGTTAGATAATCACAAAATTATCCCCAATACAACTCCATTAAGAATTCTCAGGTTGGTAGAACACAATTTACAATCAATTAACCCCCATCCTTCATTGCGAGAACATCGGGTAATTGAAGTAGATGACCTAGATCAAGCCGAACTCTTGGCGAGGGTTTGGGAGTTCGATGTCATTTTACTAGATGCAGAAGCTTCTCTGGCACAAACCTACCTACACCAGTTAGCTCAACATCCCATATTAGCTGATATTCCTCTAGTGACTTGCGATGTTGCAACTACCCTAACAGCTTCTCAGATACCTGGTTTAACAGTGTTTCCTTACTTGACAACATTATGTCGAGATCACGACAACCGCAACGATTCCACAGATCCGTTATTGTCTGTACTGCAAATTGCCTCTGGTATCTGCTGCCCACCCAGCATTTTAGTAGTAGATTTGACGATGCTGGATAATTTACCGCAGAGCAACAAAGAATCTTCACTCAATAACGACAATAATACACGGGGGTCTGAGTGGTTCCAAGCTTTAATTCAATATTTACAAACAGCTGGATTGAAAGCAGCAATGGGGCGTTGTTGGACAGAAGTTTTACAACAAATTCGCCACCAAAGCATTGATTTACTGCTGATTTATTTAGGAGATACCTCTGTCCATAAAGAGGTGATTCAAAATTTCCAAGTCTTGGCAGATTTACCCTTGGAATTGCCACCAATTTTGGTGATTGACCAGCGCTTAAATCACACTTTCACTTCTTCTCTGCCTGAAAGCAACCCAGATAAAATTCATCATTCCAGCCAGAGCAAATTGGATGAAGATGAAAATGTAATGAGTGAGTTAGCCCAGTTAGTTTTTAGCATTGCGTCTGCGAGAGAAAACATTGCTGCCCATATTTTGCCTCGTTCCATATCAATGGAAAATCTCTTAACTCAGATCAATCAATCTTTAGGTTTAACAGAGAAAAATAATTCTCTTTAAATAGGGTTTGCTGTTCGCGTACCTTGCCGTTAGGCATAAAAGTTTTGTTGTGGAGGCAGGGAACAGGGAATTCTGAGTTTTACATTTATTCAGCCCGCCCTAAATAATTCCCATCTGAATTGAAATTACCAATTTGATCAAGAAATTTTAAATGTTTCTTTGTTCATGTTTCGCAAATAAACTCGAATTAACTGATAAGTATCTGTTGTTTTCAAAATATCATAATTGCCAGGTTGCAAGTTCATTTTCACAATGGATTTTGGTTCAGCTATAACTAGTAAAGAATGAACCGCTTGCGTTAGCTGAGAAGTGCGATTTTTAATATAATCGACCGCATCCTGTGTCAGAAGAATATAATTTACTGGCTTTTGTGTATAAAAGACAACGCTAGGCTTTTTGAAACCAACCATAATTAATTCTTCATCTGATAGCTGGTTTGGACTAGTAATTTGTTGTGCTTCTACCACCACAGCCGCAGATAAATCCCTCAAGGGTTGCTGACGTTGCCGATCCATCAAAAACAAAGCTGGCATTAAAACGATTATCAAAAATGCTGTAAATATCAATAAATTTACGTTAATAATGTTGTGCCAAAGGCGACTGATGATTAACGCGGCAATAATGAGCGCACCCACAAACCAAATGAACCCTCCTAGAGTGGGTAAACCTGCGTTTTGAATTAGTCGGGGAAAGCCTGGTGCAACTGAGTTATTATTGATTAAATTAGTGATCTGAAACATTGCCACTGCTAGGACTGTGAAAAAGATCACATTTATCCAAGCACTGACTTTGAGAGATGAGGAAGCAGAGGGGATATTTTGGTGTGGTTCGGGGAAAAAGTCACTCCATAACAGCGCTACCAAAATGGCTACAGCTGGCATTAAGGGCAATAAATAGCTGGGAAGTTTAGTGACAGCAATACTAAAAAAGCCAAAAATACTAATAAACCAGATACAGACAAATAAACCCAATTGTTGGGAGCGTTCTTGGGATAGCCAGTGCGATCGCTGCCAAAATTTCATTTTAGCCATTGCTACGGGTAAATACACAGAGTATGGTGCAAAGCCCAGTAGTACTACTAAAAAATAGAAATACCAAGGTGCTGAATGTCCATTCACAACCTCTGTGAACCGTTCTATATTGTGATAACCAAAAAAAGAATTAATATAGTCCCAACCGTTACGCCAAGTTACTAGCAGATACCAAGGGGATGATAAACCGAAAATAATCAGCATACCCATGAAGGGGCGCATTTCGCTTAAGACTTCGCGAATTTTGCCGACATAAATCATAAATGCCGCCATAATCAACACAGGTAAAACAATTCCTACAGGCCCTTTGCTTAAAATTGCCCCAGAAATTAGGACATAACAAGCCAAATACCATTTGTTTGGGAATAGAGATGCAGCTGACTTTGGCTGAGTTTCGGCTGTTTGTGCGTACCCCAGAAAAAAACATAATAACGCTGAGGCCATACACCCAGTCAGCATCATATCTGACACACCAGTTCTTCCCCAGACAATCATCTCAGGATTCAGTGCCAGCATTGCTGCGGCTATGAAAGCTGTGAAGTTACGGCGAATCGGGCGAGAAACTTGCTCTAATTCGTCTTTTTGAGCAAAATACCACTGTACTGTGTAAAAGGTTAAACCGATGATTCCTACAGATGCGATCGCGGAAGGTAACCGCACTGACCACTCATTTACTCCCAGAATTGAGTATGCGATCGCTTGACACCAGTAAATTAAAGCTGGTTTATCAAAACGAGTTTCGCCATTAAAAACGGGAGTGATCCAATCTCCTGTAACCAACATTTGACGGGAAGCTTCAGCAAATAATGGCTCTGTTTCATCAATTAAGCCCACGCTGCCCAAATTCCAGCCATAAGCCAGCCAACTAATCACAATGAGTATAGTCACCGCAAATACTGGACTTTTGGCTAGATTGTTGCCCCACTCGTTAACCGTACCCGGAAGACTCAGTTTGATCCTCATTATTTACTAGTTATTATTCAACGCTTCAACATAACTAGTCCATAGTCGTTGATTAGCCATGTTTTGTTCTTGTCTAGAAGGAATCCCAGATCCGATTCATTAGGTTGCTACGTAGTTGTATCAAGGACTCAGTATTAATAACCATTCTCGATTCTTAGTGTTCCATTGAGGCATAGATGTTTCTCCAACTACGTAAGGCCCCCAATAGCGGCGAGAACCATCTTGTGCAAAGGCAACTATGATATCTCCAGGTTCCAATTTTAGATTCCCATGAGGTAGGGATAGAATCAACCCCTGTTCACTACCTTCTTGGGGATCAAAATCCCAATGAGCTGGAACATCATAGTTAGTTTGTTGATTACCAGAATCTTTCACCTGTGGCTGTCGGGCTAGTAAAGCCAGGCGCACAGGTTGGTCTGTTTGATTACTCATGCGTAAAGTCCCTTGATTCTTGGCTGTAGCAGTTGAGTATTGACGACCTGCCAAGATATGGGTTTCGTTGAGTCCAATTTTATTAGTTGGAGTAGTTTCTGGAATTAAGGTGATTCTTTGATCTGGCACAGGTGGTGCAGGTTTTAGATTCTGTTCTGATGTATCAGGAGATACTGTTGAGGGTGTATCTGAATCTAATGATTCAAAAGACACACTTATTTCCCAGCATCCCACCATGAATCCAATTAGCCCCAAAGCACAAGCTGCTATTGCCGCGTTACGATATATTGGAAGATTCATATTGATAGTGGTTAGCAATAATATTTTGTTTAGGCTTGACCAAATATTAGCCTATTATCTCAAACGGTAATTCAAAATATTTAGCTAGTACAGTACGGCGTAAATAAGACTACCATTCCCAGCTAACGAAAAGCCTACATAATCAGCTGTTTGATTTTTGACTTTTAATTTTTAACCTACGCTTTGCGGTAGGAGGTTTTTGTATTTTCAAGATGTACAATGTATCAAAAATATCACTGTTAACAGGAAAATTGGGCATAAATGATTACATTAGTTGTCAAATAAAAAGGTGAAACAGCCTGAAGATTTTTAACAGACATGATCATCAACGCCATAAACAGGCAAAATAGTGCTGAGTATAAACTCAGTTGCTTTATTTTTGTCCTCACGCAATTTCCTTTTCGCCCCTACCTCCTCTCCCTTCTATTCTTCTATAATTTATGCAAAACACTCGTCTCACGAATTTAGTCGATTCCATTGCCAGTCGTTTGGGGCAATGGTTTTTAAATCCTTGGCGACGTTTATCGCTACTGTTGATTAGTTTCTTTTTTGGTTTTTTTCTGGGAACAGCTATTTCTACTATAGCTGGACAAAGAGGTCTATTAGATATTGTGATTGCTGGTATTTTGGTGGTATTAACAGAGGTGACTAGCAGACTATTTTATAGTCGTAACTTTTTGGAAAAGCGATTCCTGCGGAGCGCTCCGCTAACGCTTTTGGTAGAATCGCTAAATGTTCTCAAAGTCGGTTTTATTTATAGTATGTTTGTCGAATCCTTTAAACTGGGTTCTTAATCATGAATTTGTGGGAACAGCCAGCATCAGCAGGTTTACTCAACTCTATTTTTCCAACTTTTAGCCAATTCTGCCAAACCAACCTCAATAAACCACCAGTAGAAATGTTAGGGGTATTGCAGGATTTATGGCTACCATTGGGTATAAAACTAGCATCGCAGCGTCAAGGATTGGGACGACCGCTAATTCAGGGGATTTTAGGTGGACAAGGTACGGGTAAGACGACAATGTGCCAAATTTTGGGGTTAATTCTCCAGCATTTGGGATATCGGACATTGTGTTTATCCTTAGACGATTTGTATAAAAGTTATAGCGATCGCTTGGTTTTAACTCAGCAAGATCCCCGGTTGATTTGGCGAGGGCCACCAGGAACCCACGATCTAGATTTAGGCTTAAACCTCTTAGATCAGATTCGCCAGGGTAAAAGTCCCGTGAGTGTTCCCCGTTTTGATAAATCTGCACATCATGGTGCAGGCGATCGCACTACTCCAGAAATTGTTAAGGATATTGATATTGTACTATTTGAAGGTTGGTTTGTCGGTGTGCGACCAGTTGATCCCGATGTACTTAATTATGCACCGCCACCGATTTTAACAGCAGAGGATCGGGTATTTGCTCGTGATATGAATCGGCGACTGAGTGAATATCTACCCCTTTGGCAACGATTAGACAGCTTAATAGTTTTATATCCCACTGATTACCGTTGTTCAATGGTATGGCGGCAACAAGCAGAACAACAAATGATCGCGGCGGGTAAATTGGGGATGTCAGATGCAGAAATTGAGGAATTTGTCAACTATTTTTGGCGATCGCTACATCCAGAATTATTCATTACGCCGTTAGTGACATCGCCCACAGCAGTGGATTTAGTGATTTCAATTAATTCTGATCACAGTATGAGTGCTGATTCCAGTTGGTTTAGGTGACAAATTAATACTTGCCAATAGAGATAGATTTGATGCGATCGCGTCCTGCCAATTTTGCTTGATACAATGCTTTATCGGCGAGAATAATCACTTCTTGATAATTAGAATTAGGTTTAGGGATAATTGTAGCTACTCCAGCGCTGATAGTTACAGAGGCACTAACTGGGGAACTACTGTGGGGGATCTTCAATTCCCTGACAGCAGAGCAAATGATTTCAGCGAGAATGATTGCACCTTCTATCTCCGTATTAGGTAAAATTACAGCAAATTCTTCCCCCCCATAACGGGCAACTACATCAGCCGGACGTTTAATACTATGATTAATACATTGCGCTACCTCTTGCAGACAGTAATCGCCGACCTGATGGCCATAAGTATCGTTATATAATTTGAAGTAATCAATATCGCTGAGAATCATGGAAATAGGCAATTGTTCTCGCGCCATACGTTGCCATTCTTGGGTTAAATATTCTTCAAACCGTCGGCGGTTAGAAACTTGAGTTAATTGATCAATAGTCACCAATCTTTGCAATTCTCGATGAGCAAGTTCCAGCTGTTTCTGAAGATGGGATTGCTCAATCAAAAATTTCACTCGTTGACGTAGAACTGGCCAGTGAACTGGTTTGGTGACAAAATCAACTGCTCCCACTTCAAAAGCCCGATCAACAGATTCTTGATCATCTAGTCCGGTAATCATTAAAACAGGAGTAGACCGACCACACTCCAAAGACTGTAGCTGAGTACAGCACTCAAATCCATCCATATCAGGCATAATTGCGTCCAAGAGGATGAGATCCGGGTGCAGTTGCTGAAAAACATTTAAAGCCTTTCTGCCATTTTCAGCTTCTGCTATTTGATACCCTTCCCGTTCCAGGGCTAGTCGCAGTTGCATTCGGATAAATTGTTCATCATCAACAATCAGAATTAGAGCCGGAGATTTGTTTTCTGCAAAAGTAGTGTTCAATGTTCTATCTTTTCCAGTTCTATTTGCAAAGCTGTTTTCACTAGGTCATATTCCTTGTAGAGTTGTGAGCAAATTTCTTCGCTGCCTTCTAAATCACTACTTCGTCCTTTTACTTCTAGCTGTTTGCAGATTTTTGCTAAGTTTGTCGCCCCAACAGATGCACTACTAGATTTAAGAGTGTGAGCGGCCTGCCATAAAGTTTGGGCATCTTTATTTACGTATGAAAATTTGATACTATGTATAAACTTGGGAGTTTCTTCTAGATAACAATTAAGTAGTTGTTTAAATGCTACCTTATCTCCTGACATCATATCTCGCAAAGAATTGAGAATTTTAGTATCAATTATAATCCTTTCTCTATTGGGAGTAAGAATCTTCCTAACTTTGGGGTTGGGGCAAAAATTCGGTTTTTGAGACGTGAATTCCGGACTGTTTCGGGGTTGGCATTTACTGAGTGCTAGGGCTAAATCTTGCATTTGCACTGGTTTGCTAATGTAATCATCCATCCCAGCTGCCAAACAGATGTCGCGATCGCCTTGAATAGCATTGGCAGTCATGGCGATAATCCGAGGGCGAGAACTACCTGGATATTGCTGGCAAATTATTTTAGTTGCTTCTAAGCCATCCATTTCGGGCATTTGTACATCCATCAATACCACATCATAGGAACCAAGTTGCAATGCTTGAAGAACTTCCATTCCATTGACAGCGACATCTGCCCGGTAGCCAATTTTTTCTAGCATCAAAAGGGCAACTTTTTGATTTATTGCCGTATCCTCTGCTAACAGAATTTGCAATGGGTTTTCCTCTGCTATATGCAAATCAGGCTCAGAAGTTTGATGTTGAAAGAACCTAGCTTTAATGGGCTGATTATCCAGAACATTAGTTAAGACGTTGTACAGTTGAGACTGTTTAACTGGTTTAGTCAAAAATGTAGTAAAGGGGACATCAATAAATTCTGCACTATTTGATTTTTGATGAACGGAAGTCAGAATCACCAAGGGCAGATGTTCATAACCACGTTGGTGGTGAATGTGATTTACGAAGGTTCGCCAATCTATATAAGACTTATGCGTATCTAAAATGGCAATGTCGAACTTTTTACCCTGGCTTAGTTGAACTAAAGCTTCTCTTCTGGAATTAGCTGTATAGGTTTGCATTTTCCAAGATTCTGCTTGCAAGCTGAGAATTTTACGGTAGTGGGGATTTTCATCTACAATCAATAACCGCTTTCCCAGAAGTTGAGCTATTGGAGTATTATATTCAGTTACATTTGTATTGGCAGGTATTTGAGTAGTAATACTGAAGTAAAAGGTAGAACCTACAGTAGAGTCAGTGGATGTAACTAGCTTGCTATTTTTCCATCCAGGACGAGGATTACCACCTATACAGCCTTGGCTTTCCATCCAAAGAGTGCCACCCATAACTTCACTTAACCGTTTGCTAATTACCAATCCTAATCCTGTCCCACCATATTTTCGATTCATGGAAGCATCTGCCTGAGCAAAGGGCTGAAATAAGCGGTTGATCTTCTCTGGCGCGATGCCAATACCTGTGTCTTGGATAGAAAATAGAATTTTATAAACGTTTTGGGATTTCTTGCTGATCAGTTTCCTCGCATCAACCGAGAGTATGACTTCGCCCTCCTCGGTAAACTTAATCGCATTATTCAGAAGATTCATCAAAACTTGGCGTAAACGAGGTAAATCGCCGATAATCACCACTGGAACATCAGGCTGGAGGATGTAAGCTAATTCAATATTTTTTTCCGTTGCTTTCAGGGCTAAAAAGTCGATAACTTCTTCTATACAAGTTCTTAAATCAAAAGGCCGTTGTTCTAGTTCTAGCTTGCCTGATTCAATTTTTGAGAAATCTAAAATGTCGTTGATGATGTTAAGTAAAGCGTCTCCGCTACTGCGAATTGTCTCTAGATAGTCTCGCTGTTGGGGAGTCAGGTTGGTAGATAGCAGTAGTCCTGTCATGCCGATAACACCGTTCATCGGGGTGCGAATTTCATGACTCATCATCGCTAAAAACTCACTTTTTGCGCGATTTGCAGCTTCTGCTTGATGTTTTGCTTGCTCCAGCGCCAAATTTTTTACAGTCAGTTCTTGACGTTGGCTGGTTTCTTGTTCGAGTAAATAAGCCTGTGCTAATGCCATGCCAAGTCTCTCTGCAACAGCCTCTAGGAGTTCAATTTCTTCTGTAGTCCACTGGCGAAAATCGCCACACTGATGTAAGGCAATGGCTCCGTTGGGTTTGCCTTGATAGGAGGTGCGGACTGTCAAAATTGACTTCAACTCCATTTGTCGGCAGATATGTACAGATGATTGGAGTAAGGGATCAAGGTAGACATTTGGGGAAGCGATCGCCTGATCCTGGTTGATCATTTGCTCTGCATGGGGATTGTCTGTCAGAGCCATTTCTATGTTCCGGATGGAGATGTAATCGGGGACTACATACTCTGCTACTAGGGGAATTTGAGGTATGGGATCGCTACGATAAGAATGAATTAAACAACGATGAACTCCGAAGGCTTTGCCAATTTGAATAGCAGCTGTTTCAAATATACTTTTGCTGTGGAGACTTTCACGAATTTTTTGCGTAATTTGTCCCAGTAATAATGTCCGATTAAATTGACGTTTCAGGGCTTCTTGTGCTTCCACTCGTTCAGTAATATCTTTGGTAGAACCAACCATTCGCAATGGATTACCCTGTGCATCCCATTGAGCTTTAGCATGGACTAGTACCCACTTATAGCTACCATCATTACAACGCAGACGAAACTCAGTTACGTAATTGGGAATTTTTCTATTTAAATAATTGCGCTGCGTCATCATCATCTGTTCGTAATCATCAGGATGAATACGGCTTACCCAATCATCATTACTACTGATAAACTGATGTTCTTCGTCCTGCAAAAGTTCACTCCACTTAGCAGAACGAAAAGTTTGATTTGTGATGATGTTCCAATCCCAAATTGCATCTTGGTTAGCTTCAATGACTAGTTGCCAACGTTCTTCTTTTTCTCGCAGGGCTGCTTCTACTTTTTGGCGATCGCTAATATCATTTTGAATACCCACGAAGTGAGTTAATTGTCCATTTTCATTATGAATAGGTGAAATACTCAATTCATTCCAAAAACTATGACCATCTTTATGGTAATTAAGGAGTATAACTTTACAACTCTTGCCAGATTTGATAGATGAATGCAGTTGAGCCAGTGTTGATGCTTCGGTATCTTTTCCTTGTAGAAATCTACAGTTCTTCCCAATTACCTCGGAAGCATCGTAGCCTGTAATTTGCTCAAAAGCTCTATTAACATAAATAACTGGATGGTCAGGCAGTCTGGCATCAGCAATAATAATTCCGTTACTGGTAGCGGCCAGTGCGCGTTCTCTCAATCTCAAGGTTGCTTCTACTAGCTTGAGATCAGTAATATCAAACATGAACCCCCGCAACCTCTGAGGTGAACCGTCTTTGGTGCTAACATTGACAATTCCACGTAGCCAAACAACTCGTCCATCGGCAGCTAACATCCGATATTCAAATTCGTAGTTCTCGCATCGGGACATTGCTTCATAGCAAAAACGCACAGTTTTTTCTCTGTCCTGCGGATGTATATGATTGACCCAAAAATCTTCTTGATACCATTCATCAATGGGATAGTCTAGTACAGCCTGGGCTTGAGGTCCAACATAGGTAAATTTACAAGAGTTTAAGTCTAATTCCCAGGGAATGACTTTCACTGTTTCTAATAACTGCCGTAAATTATTTTCACGTTCTGCCAGGGCAATGGCTATCTGTTTTTGCTGCTCAATGCGGTTATTTAGTTCTTGATTTATAGCTGCTATCTCATAATTTTTAAATTTTGCAGCCTGGAGTAAGTAGGTAGAAAATGCCAGCATCCCCGACAATGATAGGCCTGCCAGCAATACAATGGTTGGTAGAGGTGATTGTAAGTCTATTAATAATTCTGGAATTGGGTAAACTTGGACTCGCCAATTGATACCGTACAAGTCTATATTTATTTCTTGTTGCCCATCTAATGGTACTAAAAATTGTGGGTTATTATGGTAAATTAGCTGCTCATCTTCCCAAATTTTAATCTTGTAACCTGGTGGTATTTGTAAAACTGAATCTAGCAGGGGGCGAATTTGAAAAACTCCTAATATAAATCCATCGAACTTATTTTGTACAAATAGTGGTACAGCTACTAAAAATCCCTTACCGCCCTGAACAAGATTGACTGTGCGACTCACCGTTATTTGTTGTCTGTCACGTGCGGTTTCTAGGGTGACGCGTCCTCGCAACTTCTGGCTGATATCAAGGTTTTGGGCATTTTCATTGCCCAATTCAGGTACAATCCAGCGTACCCGAAATGATGGATCAACCCATTGAATAGCCTGATATCCTCCAAAGTCTTTGACGCAATTAGCCGCATCTGCTTCCCATTCTGAGCGAGGGATACCGCCGCGTATTTGCCAACGGTTTTTCATGCGTTCTAAAGCCAGAATGCGAGTTTTGAGTTCACTAGTCAATTCAGTTTGAATTGCGATCGCTTGCTGTTGTACAAGTTGTGATATGTGGCTCTGCTCTCCAATTAGTAGATTTTGCCATAATATGCATACTGCAATTGCAACGACAAATCCCACAATTAGCGGCAGCAATACTCGTTTGCTGACAATTTTCACAGATTTAAAGGAATCATATCTGTGATGCCTACCCACTTATTTTTCCTCCAGAGCTTTTACCACAAACTTTAACGTTAAATTTGTTAAAATCTGAATATTAACGAAACAATAGCAATTTTTTGTCCAGATAGACTCATATTTTAAACTATTAATTCTTTTATTTTTCAGGATAATTAATCTTTGTCAGCGTTTTAAAGATTTTTTATCTAAAATCAGAATTAGTATTTTTCTAAATTATCAATCACATTAATTGCTGGTATTCCAATTTAGTGAAAAGTGATGTTAATATCAAGCCAATTAGAGCTTGCTGTTCGCGTAGCGTGCCGTTAGGTATAAAAGTTATTTATGAGAATAGGGAACAGGGTTTTAAGGATTTATATTGGTGAAAATATCTCGAATATGCAATCAATCAATGTATAATTTTTCATCTTCACAAGTCTGATTCCTTGTACTTTTTTAACTTTTCAGATTCCTGAAACCCTTGATGGATAAAGATTACACTTTTATTCAGCCAGCCCTAATTATGCGTAATGCAAACCAATATTGAAGGTTAGTCCGCACAGGTGACTTTCCAAAGGGAAAGCCACTACGGATCTTGGTTGTGTAGCTGTAAATTCTAGTACAAGTTGACGAAAATCAACAAACCATTCAAAATCAATGAAAAGCTTAGAAAATAAGACTTTTGACTTTTGCCCTGGGTACTAGTACAAGTCGGCGTAAATAAACAGACCATTTAAAATCCTTGAAAAGCCTGTTTGATGAGCTTTTTGACTTTTGACTTTTGACTTTTGACTTCCGCGTAGCGGTACTAATCCCTTCAATAGTTTTAACTCTTTGACTGAATTCTTTGGACTAAATCATTAAATGGTTGCCAATTATCTTCTTGGGCAATAGGTTCCCAAACCGATTCAATTATTGGTCTTAATAAGGCCGTTTGGGGATTATTATGAACAAGATTTTGGGTGATTACATCCATGTGTTCATGTTCAAAATAATTAAGTATTTTATGGTACATCATACACCAATTGTTGAAAATATTTGATGTTTCTGATGTAGGTATAATGGCAGCATCTTGCATCACCATTTCTCGCTGATCGCGCCATTTATTTGTAAAGGTACGCGCTATTTCATAGAAAAACTGGTGATAACCAACTTGGCTCTCTTGTAAGAATTGAATAGTTAAATTTAACAATTCATTGGCTTCTGGCAAGTGCAATTTCTCAAAACCTAGTTTTTTCAACATTAACGAGCGATATTCAGCCTGATAATACTGATTAAATTTTGTTAATTCTGACTCCATTGCGGCTTTGTCAATAATTGCCTTTAAAGGTTCTTGGAGCATTTCTAAATTCAACTGACAAATACTTGGTTGATGGCTATAACAATAGCGTCTATAGTAGTCGAAATAGGCAGCAGTAAAGTATGGGTCATAAGTGGGAATGAATGCATAAGGGCCATAATCAAAGCTTTCTCCTGTAATTGACATATTGTCAGTATTCAGAACTGCATGACAAAATCCAGCCGCCATCCACTGCGCTGCTAGTTTCGCTACCCGTTTGACTAATTCTGCATAAAATAAAACATATTGATCTTTTTCGGCCATTAAATGAGGGTAATAATACTGAATTACATGATCTAAAAGTTTCTGGCTTAAATCTGGTCGCTGCAAATAATGCAAGCGTTCAAAAGTGCCAAAACGGATATGAGAACTGTTCACCCTCACCATGACAGATGAGCGAGTAGGTGAGGGTTCATCACCCCGCCACAGAGATAAACCAGTTTCAATCATTGTTAAACAGCGAGAGGTGCGTACTCCTAATTGGTGTAATGCTTCTGCGGCTAGAACTTCTCGGACTCCACCTTTCAGGGTCAGCATTCCATCACCACCACGAGAGTAGGGTGTTCTACCAGTACCTTTTGTGCCAAAGTCGTACAGTTCGCCATCAGTAGCGCGGACTTGTCCGTAGAGAAAGCCTCTACCATCACCCAAGTTAGGATTATATGTACCAAACTGATAGCCGTGGTAACGCAATGCTAGTAATGGTTTGCGTCCCTGAAATTTACCAAAGGCGTTGCTAAAGTCTTCGTCGGTAACGGTTTGGGGATTTAGTCCCAAAAGAGGTAGCAGTGCATCATTACGCCAACGTAAAATATGTTGAGGAAAATCCTCTGCACTTACTTCGTCGTAGTAATCATCACCCAAAGATGCCAATGCTGGTTCATAGTTGAGGGTGAGAAAAGGATTGTGAAAATTTTCGTTATTGGGAGTTTCAGCCAAATTCATTACGGGCAAAGCTAATGGATTCTACCTTTTATCCTACCGTCGGTAGCAGACAGTGGGCGAGTCAACATCACGAATAAACTTTAAGAACAGGACTGGGATGAAATTCGTTGCCTGAATGCAGCCAGAATTTGATTTTTTTCCAGGCTGTTACTGTTAACTTAGGCTAAAAACAGTAGTATAAATTGAAGATGACCTTGCAATCTCCACAAGAATCTCTGCCAATGCCTCCGACTAAAAAAGTTACCGGATCTACTCGCGTTATCGGTTTAATTAGCGGCACTTCCGTAGATGGTATAGATGCTGCTTTAGTAGAGATTTCTGGTAGCGATTTGGATTTGAAAATTGAGTTGCTGGCAGGAGAAACATATCTCTATGCTGCTGAATTAAGAGAAAAAATTTTAGCTGTTGGTGCAGGCGTTGCTATCTCAATGGCAGAATTAGCAGAAATAGATGATGCGATCGCTCTTGCTTTTGCTCAAGCTGCTCAAAATATCCAAATCGGTCACAAACCAGCAACTTTGATTGGTTCCCACGGTCAAACTGTCTATCATCGACCGCCCCAAGGGGGAAGTCACAAATCCAACTCCTTGGGTTATAGCTTGCAATTAGGTCGGGGTGCTTTGATTGCCCATCTGACGGGAATTACCACTGTGAGTAATTTTCGCTTGGCAGATATTAATATTGGTGGTCATGGTGCGCCTCTTGTGCCGAGAGTAGATGCTTTTTTGCTGAGTGATTCCGTACAAGGACGTTGCATTCAAAATATTGGTGGAATTGGCAATGTTGCTTACATTCCGCCTCGTGGTGGTGATTGGCTGTCAAAAATTCGCGGTTGGGATACTGGCCCCGGAAATAGTTTATTGGATTTGGCTGTACAACATTTAACTGATGGTGCTAAGTCATTCGATGAAAACGGCAATTGGGCAGCCACTGGTGTTCCTTGCAATTCATTAGTAGAACAATGGCTGAAGCAAGATTATTTTCATCTCCCTCCACCTAAATCTACAGGTCGTGAGTTATTCGGTGTGGCTTACCTGCATCAATGTCTAAAAGATGCTGAACCATACCAACTTAATGCTGCTGACCTACTGGCAACACTTACAGAACTAACTGTTGCTACAATTGCTCACAGTTATGAAACTTTTTTACCCCAAATGCCTGAGCAGGTGTTATTGTGCGGTGGCGGTAGTCGTAATTTGTATTTAAAACAAAGGTTACAGTTATTGCTGCCTTCAGTACCAGTTTTAACGACAGATGAAGTCGGCTTGAATGCGGATTTTAAAGAAGCGATCGCCTTTGCTGTTTTAGCTTACTGGCGATATCTGGGGCTTCCTGGTAACTTACCTGCTGCCACTGGCGCACCTGATGAAGTCCTTTTAGGAGAAATTCATTTAGAGGACGGTAATTATAAAAAGGAGTTAATGAATAGCACAACAGTATTACCATAGTATTTGTATTTACGTCATGCTGTACGAGGGATATTGGATCAAGACAAGGAACATACAAGGTGGCTCACACTTTTTTATTGGAACCAGGACGCTGGATGATGGAAGGCAATTGGCTAGAGCGTCATGGTATGCCAATCAGCGTTAAAGGTATGACCTTGGTAGCTTGGAATCGAGGTAATTGGTTCACTATGGCGACAAAGCTGATATTTCCAGGTAGCGATCGCTCGGAAATCTCTTTGCAATATAGAGGACGCTTGGATAAAGGAGAACGTCAGTATAGTTTTTTACTGCAACATAATCTGTTAGGACAAATTGAAGGTGAGGGTTGGATTGGTGTAGATACTATTGTGCAGCGTTATTGGGTGCTAGGCGATCGCCAACGTCGTAGTGGTTTTGAAACCATTCACCGCATTTCCGAACAGACATATTATCTCAGTAGTGGCGTGATGGCAGGTCATGTCCTCACCAACACAATAGAAGCTAGTTTAGAGCGTCAGTCAATTTGACCGAAGAGAGGCAGAAGGCAGAAATACAATTTTTGCCCTCTCCTATCAGGATCACAAACCCCTAAATTTATTTCTGGGGAGTTCTCAATCCGGCTTGGTACAATATCAAAGTCACCACTTTAATGTATTTTGTAACAGAAGATATTTAGTTAACCAAAATTGGGCAAGCTAGAATCATAGCAAAGTACTGAGTGCTGTCAAGCTTTGCGGGTATGACGGCGCTGAGTATAAACCCCATTTTTCCAGGACTTCAAGCAATTAACAATGCCTTAGTCTCCTTGGGGGTAGCTATAGATCAATCTCAAAGTCCGGCAGATTATCAAATATCACGATAAATCTACCATCTACTATATAAATATTAATTACGTTGATTGAATATTGGAGTCGAATTTTCTATGTCAGACCCCAACATTGGTCGCTTAGTCGGCAAACGCTACCAGCTTCAAGAGTTAATTGGTACTGGAGCTATGGGAAAGGTTTATCGTGCTAAGGATACTTTGTTGGGAGGCGTACCTGTAGCCATCAAGTTTTTAGCTTTATCTATACAAAATAAAAAGATGCGGTTGCAAGACCGCTTTGAGCGAGAAGCGAAAACCTGTGCCTTGCTAGGGCAAAAAAGCATCCATATTGTCCGAGTCATGGACTACGGTGTAGACGAAAATCATACGCCGTTCTATGTGATGGAATACTTACAGGGAAACAGCCTTAACCAGATCATCCGCCACAAAAGTCTAACGTTCCCTCGATTTTTGAGTATGGTGCGTCAAATCAGTTTGGGGTTGAAGTGCGCTCATGATGGGATTTCAGTTGATGGCAAAGTTTACCCGATTATTCATCGTGATATCAAGCCCAGCAATATGCTGGTAATTCAAGACCCTAGTTTTGGAGAATTAGTCAAGGTTCTAGATTTTGGGATAGCTAAGTTACTAGAAGCAAATAGCGACCAGACAAAATACTATTTAGGAACAATGGCTTATTCCTCTCCCGAACAAATGGAGGGGAAAAAATTAGACAATCGCGCCGATATTTATAGTCTGGGCGTGATGATGTTCGAGATGCTCACAGGCAAAATGCCCTTAGTCGCCCCAACTCATTCTTTTGGGTCATGGTATAAAACACATCAGAATAAAGAGCCACGTTCCTTTACTGAGGTTGCTCCCACCTTGCAAATTCCTCAGTCAGCCAAAAATTTAGTGATGAGTTGTTTGGCTAAAGCAGCAAGCGATCGCCCCAACAGCATTAATGAGATCCTTCAGGTGATAGAATCTCTGGAGCAGGATGAACGCCAACCATCAAATTTACCTGATGATTTTGATGCAACTACTGCCCTGGCTATTAAGAATAAAATAGAGCTAAAAACAGAAGCTAATTTGCCCGAATCTTTATCAAACGATGAATTTGCTTTTGTTCGTGAAGTTTCCTGGCCTAAAAATAAACCAATTGCCGATATTGTTTTCCCAAAAAACATCAGCCAACCCAATGGGGAGATCCTCCCCGCCCTATGGGTGATGTTACCGCAGCAAGAAATTATCAAACGCTTAATCTGCAATATTTATAATCAATTTTTGTTTATTACTGTTCCCCACCCGATGATACTCTGGATTACTGTGATTTACAATCGCCAACATGGAGCCAAATTTTTACCGTATTATCTGGATATGAAAACTAGCCTGGGTCAAGAAATTGCCAGCTTACTGGCACATACGGGTTCCTATCGTTTGTTGTTATTTGCACGGGAAATACCAACTCGCTGTTCTCATGTCTTACTATCCAGTATTGACCCAGCCCAACCCCAAAGACTGCAACAGTGGATAGCCATGAGTAAAACCTTTGTGTCATCTTCCCATCCTGATTTGAGTAAAAATTTACTTAAAAACGAGTACGAAAAGATGAAGCCCAAAATTTTGGCAAAGTTGGAAAAAGTAACCACAGGTTTCTCTGTTAATACTCCCATCTCGTAATATCAGGCGTTCTTCAGAAGGCAAAAGTACGAAGGCAGAGGGCAGAAGAGAATCCCCGGTTAAAATTCCAAGTAGACAATATTAATCTTTGTTAAGAAAAATATATGCTTAGTTGTCAGCTGTGTTTATAAAAAATATAATAAGTATCAATGGCAATTAGTTCATTAAAGACATGGGGTTTGCTGTTCGCGTAGCGTGCCGTTAGGCATAAAAGTTTTGCCGTGGAGTTAGGGAACAGGGAATAGTATCAACTATCTGTCATTCCCAAATTTTCTGATTTATTCAACCCAAAATTCACACTTTTGATGGTACACCCTTCAAAAGCCTTGCACCTAATTTCGGGTTTGTCAGCCTCCAACCTTTGATTGATCCGGGCTTTACATTTATTCAGCCAGCCTGACATGGAGAAATCCTCTGTGACTTGTTGTTAATAGTCTCATCCTCTGTAGACAGACCAGAAATCAATTCCGCACCAACAATCATCTGTATATACAGCAGTTTGCAGGTAGATGAGGTACAGATATTAATACTAAAACTCTTGTGGGGTTAGGCATCCTCTCCATCTTAGTGTGCCTCTAGAAAATTAAATATGCTGTATAAATGACAGACAGATGAGGGGTAACTTGCGAAATGTTCAGAATAGCAAAATTGCCGTTAAAGTTGGTCAAGCGAGATTTTTTATGTAACCCCAAAATTACAGTAGACAGTCAAACTGTATCAAGCTTATAGCTGAATGCTGAGTATAAAGCCAGTTACTTTAAGGCTTTGAGCCATTAATACTGTTCTCGCTCTTATGAAAACTGCTATATAAATTTACTCAGTCAAGCTTTAAGTCTCAAATTATCAGTATTTAGTTGTTTATTTGAGTTGACGCCCCAGCATCCCCAGCTCTTTTCCTCCGTGGAACTAAGCAAGAGAAGGAGGTCGCCCACTGCGACACACATACTACCCTATGCCATAGTGGAACCTGAATCCAAGCCCCATTGATGCTTGAGCAACTCTTGATAGGTTGCTTCTCGCACCATCATTTGCTCATAAAGCTTGACCAAAAAATCTTTAGCTTGGTCGTTACTCATGTGCTGTACTTGGCTAGCAAAGGATCGGATGCTAAATTGCTGTTCCAAAGATAATTCGATGGGTTGGCTCATAATAAACTCCGAGAAAAACAACGCGTAAAATTTATGTCGATTACAGCAATCTCAAAGGTATAAAAAGTGATTAAGTACACTTTATACATTTGTACTCTGTATTAAGAAAGATAACAATTGTTTGACGAATTGCCCACATCCTTATGGATAAAATTCCCGTTTTGTGATTTTGCACCTCAGCCAACTGATGTATAACCTGGGTTTACCAAAGCAAATCTGAGGCAGAATTTGGTTTTTGGATACCATCGGTAAGTTAGTTGGAATTGAAATACCTTCATTTATTTTTGACTCATTTCAACGTCTCCTGTACGGAGGTGCTGATGGAGGTGTAGCAAAAGGTATTAAGCGTTAATTATATTCGCTTTATATCATTAGGTGCAAAAAGTCAATGTACCAGATTGTGCAATATAAGTCTCCAATAGGTAAATTTGGAGGTTAAAAGTATTTGTATCAAGTTGTAAATATGAAAAATGCTCAGGCTGAACAAATCGCTGAGTATATCTACTAAAAAAATGATTTATTTGCAATTTTGGATTTTAATAGTCATTAGGCACGAGTTTTTACACTCACTAGGGGCGGGGCTTTGTCCAGGATGTCCACTCCAAAAAAGAAGCAGGTATCACTTAATTCATCCGCCTTATTAGCCCTATGAGCTTGTGGATGGGAAAATCCAAAATTGCAAATCTCAACTATTCTGAAGCGTTTTCTTCCAGTGAAACCATGATAATTGTGATATTATCATGCCCTCCTTGCGCTTTGGCGGCTTCAATGAGAGCCAAGGAAGCTTTTTCTAATATGGGAGAGTTACGGAGGTGGTCAGCAATACTCTGATTGTTCAGTTCTTCGGTCAGACCGTCACTGCATAGCAGTAGGCGATCGCCTAATTTCACATCTAACTCCTGCACATCAACTTGATGCAAGTCTTCCCTACCCAAACACCTAGATAATATATGGCGATAGGGGTGATTCCGAGCTTCATTTTCAGTAATATCACCCAGCTTGATGGCTCTAGCTACCCAAGTATGATCTTCAGTGATTAATTGTAATTGTGACTTCCGAAACCGATATAATCTAGAGTCACCAACATGAGCGCACCAAGGCGAATCAGGTGAGCGAAAGATCACGACGACGACTGTAGTCCCCATATCGGCGCGTTCGGGATGGTGTTTCTGATCTTGAATGATGGCTTGATTTGCTTGCCATAGGGCTTTTTCTAGCAGCTTTGCGGTCGGTTCAGTAGTATCCCAGTGAGACACCAAAAAATTTTGAATTTCCTGCGTGGCGATGCGACTTGCTTGTTCACCCCCTGCATGACCACCCATACCATCAGCAACAATAAAAAATCGCCCTTCAGGGTCGATATAGTAAGCATCCTGGTTACTAGAACGAATAAGTCCCGGATCGCTAGAACCCGTGAAGTTAAGTTTCATAATTTTTGAGAACAATTAATAGGTGCGGTCATAACGGTCGAGGCGTGATAGCAAGCGAATCAGAATGACTGACACTGCTACGGCAATTAAACCAGTTAATACAGCCAGCCATACATAACGATTAACCAATAAAATTGTAGCGGAAAGAGTAAATCCACTGATAATTAAAGCGTAGGTTGTGCCTAATTGAATGTTACTTTGCCTGCGTAGCAGACGCTCTGTTTCTATAGAGCGAACACGCACACGCATATCACCGCGTTCTAACTTCTCTAATGTATCCTCTAATCTCCGAGGCAAACCGAATGCAGTTGTACTGACTTGCACTGCTTGGCGACTTAATTCATTGATAAAGCTATTATTATCAGAACCATTCATATTTGTTATTAGTTGCATTGCATAAGGTTGGGCAACTTCCATAAAGTTAAATTCTGGATCTAAACCTTTGCCTACCCCTTCTAGAGTAGAAAAAGCTCGCATCACAAAAGTGAAGGTTGCGGGAAATCTAAATGGCTGATTATAAGCTAATTCATACAAATCGTCACTGATTGCGGCCACAGACTGATTTTCAAAAGGTTGATCCATGAAATGGTCTAGCATATATTGGACAGAACGCCGCACTGGCCCCATATCATCCGTAGGGGCGATCGCGCCTAAATCGATCAGAGACTGCACAACGCGATCGCCATCTTTTTGAGCAATGCCAAATAGCGTTTCCATTAACCCTTCACGCACATTAGACTTAATTTGTCCCATCATGCCGAAGTCGTAGAAAATTAAATCACCCTTGGGACTAACGGCAATATTACCTGGGTGAGGGTCAGCATGGAAAAAGCCATTATTTAGTAATTGCAACAAGTAAGCTTGAGCGCCTTGACGTGCTAACACCTTACGATCTAAACCTGCGGCTTCTAGAGCTTCATATTGACTAATTTTAATTCCGGGGACATATTCTAAAGTCAATACTTTTGGTGAAGCATAACGCCAGTAAACTCTTGGGACTTTTACCCATTCATAACCGCGAAAGTTCCGGCGAAAAGTATCAGCATTGCGACCTTCGTTGAGATAATCAATTTCTTCCCAAAGAATGCGACAACACTCTTCATAAATTCCTAGCCAATCGCGCCCCCGTCCCCATTTCGGATGGTTTTGAAAATAGTAAGTGATGCTCTTGAGAATCTGTAAATCGATTTCAAATAGCTTCTTGAGTCCAGGACGTTGTATTTTCACTACAACTGCTTCCCCGGTGTGCAGCACAGCTTTGTGTACTTGCCCTAAACTAGCCGCCGCGAGGGGAATAGGTTCAAAATTTTGGAATAACTCCGGAATTTTCTTCCCTAGTTCTTCCTCAATACTTGTTTCTACTTGCTCATAACTAAAAGCAGGCACTTTGTCCTGTAACTTTGCCAATTCTTCGACATATTCACCGGGAAATATATCAGCACGGGTAGAAAACAACTGCCCAACTTTAATAAAAGTTGGCCCTAAGTCCAACAGGGTATTACGAATCCAAACCGCTTGGGCTTTGCGTCTGGCAACTTGCTTGGCCTCAGTCATACGCCAACCATAACTCCAAGATTTGTTGTAACGCCAAAGCTTGAACATTAAGGTCAAGACAAAAGACCAAATGTGTATAAAGCGCCATGTACTAGTGTAGTTTTCCCGATTCCAACGGTATGCCTGATCTGAATAACCTGTTTCCATATTTTTTGTGTACCGTTGGTTGTTAACCAAATCCCTTGGATGAAAAGACACTCTGATTTCTGAATTATTTACGAGCAAGTGTCATGTAATCATGACTAATGACTAATGACTAATAGCCAAATTTATACAGAACTGCTGCGATAACGTTGCAATTCATTTCGCAGGAGGGCAATTTCGGCTCTGAGTTCATCGATTGTTGCTTGTAAGTCAACAGAATCAGAACCAGAGTAGCTACCACCGGGGGTACTTTGACCAGAATTAGCCGCTTCAGCCGCCCGATTTGCCCGTTCTAAGACCTCTTCTGTGAACTGGCGCATTTGTTCTCTAGCTTCGGCATCAAATTTGCCTAAATCACTCAAAGCGTCGGTTACAGCTACCTCTAGGCGTTCATTAATAACTTCGGCCACAGCTCTGCCTACAAAAAAGGCTTGTACAAAGGGGTTACTCATAAATTTTTGTTACGTTGCTCCGCAAGAGAATTATAACTTGCTTACCTGCTTTGCGGCTTCTGCTAAAGAGCGAGAAATTTGAAGTCAGAGACGACTATCATATTGTGGGGTCATTGCTGTACAATAGCGTATGTATTTTCAAAAAAAACATGGTATTTTTATACATTAATTAGCGCAGCTTAGAAGTTCTTGATAGTATCTTTATGATAGATAATTAATTTCATCGTAAGTGTGATTTGTAACATATTAGTTTGTGTGAAATTACTATAAATTATATTTCGGTCTGTAAACCTTATTTTTAAAGAAAATTCTAGGTTTAGATGGAAAATTCAGCATAACAAGTACGAATAACCATAAAATTACCTCAGTCTTAAATTAAGTTTTAGCGATGGCTTCGCGCCACAGGTATGCTGGTTTTTGACATTAAACTCAGCAAATCGCGTTGCGCCCTCTCAAAGTTGTAGGCGATTAGGTATTACCAAAATAATCAGGTGAATTTTGCGTAAGTCCTGTTCCAGAATTCCCCAAGCTGTACAAGATTCTTTAGAATATTAAGTAAGGTAAAGAAATTTATGAGAAATCAGAGTTAAAAACTATGGGACTATTTGGATTTGGTAAAAAGCTGACTATCCCCACTCCTGAAGAAGCTTTGCCAGGAAGAGCAAAGTCGATGCCAGTACCCAATGAACATTATGTCAATAAAAATCCTTTAAAAGCACCTTTTCCCGAAGGATTAGAGCAAGCAGTATTTGGCTTAGGTTGCTTTTGGGGTGCAGAACGCAAATTCTGGCAACTTGAAGGAGTATATACAACTGCGGTGGGTTACGCTGCTGGTAGTACCCCCAACCCCAGTTATGATGAAGTCTGTACCGGAATGACTGGTCATAACGAGGTAGTTTTAGTTGTGTTTGACCCCAAAGTGATTAGTTATTCTCAACTACTGAAAGTATTTTGGGAAAGCCATAACCCCACCCAAGGAATGCGCCAAGGTAATGACGCAGGCACTCAATATCGTTCAGGAATTTATGTTTATTCCGAACAGCAAAAACAGTTAGCCGAAGCATCACGGGATGCATATCAGGAACCTCTAAGCAAAGCAGGCTATGGCAAAATTACCACAGAAATTTTAGATGCGCCTGAATTCTATTACGCAGAAGCCTATCATCAGCAATATTTAGCCAAAAACCCCAACGGTTATTGTGGGTTAGGAGGAACAAAAGTTGCTTGTCCTATCGGTGTAGTTGAATCTCAAGTTAGTGGTTAGCTTGTAATTCGTAATTGATAATATTTCCTATAGCTACGCCACGCTGCGCTATCGGAAACGCTACGCGAACGTAATTCGTAGTTGCAATCAGTGGTTGCTCCATATCGTATATCTGGGTGGGGCTTGTACACTCTTAATTAGGGCTTGCTGTTCGCGTAGCGTGTGAGGATAGGGAACAGGGAAAAGTTATCTGTCAGCCCCAATTACGAATTACGAATTACGAATTAT